>NZ_JAKKFG010000010.1:0-184884 GCF_022230905.1 Micromonospora salmantinae | reverse complement strand
CCTCTCCTCGACGTCCCTCCAGTGCAGCACCGGTTCCTGGCAATACGCTGCGCGCCGGATGGGAGAGAGCTGACCTACCTCGGGAAAGCCGGGTGGAACCCGCGGCGGGTGGAACCCGCGGCGGGTGGAACCCGCGGCGGGTGGGCGGTGTCATGAGTGTGATCCGAACGGAGGCTCCCCTGGACGACGAGGCGCTCGTCACCCGCGCTCGGGCAGGTGACCTGGAGGCGTACAACCTCCTGGTCGCCCGGCACACCGCGTCCGCGTACCGGACCGCGGTGCTGCTCGGCGCGGGCTCGGACTCCGAGGACGTGATCCAGGAGGCGTTCGTGAAGGCGTACCGGAAGCTGTCCCGTTACCGGGGTGACGCGTCCTTCCGGTCGTGGCTGCTCGCGATCGTCGCGAACGAGACCCGCAACCTGCACCGCTCTCGTGGCCGGCGCGACGGGCTCGTCCTGCGGGCGGCGGCAGCGGACCCGACGTCCGAGGTCGCCGGGGACGACGCGGTCGGCGCGGTCCTCGCCGGGGAGCGCCGGGCGTCGCTGGTGCAGGCCCTGCGACAACTGCCGGTACGGGACCGTGAGGTGATCGTCTGCCGGTTCTTCCTCGATCTCACCGAGGAGGAGACGGTGGCGGCTCTGGGCTGGCCCCGGGGCACTGTGAAGTCGCGTACGTCCCGGGCGCTGGCGAAGCTACGCGGCCTGCTCGACCGTGCGGAGGTCCGGCATGGGTGACCTCGAACGGGAACTGCGCGACCTGTCCGCCTGGCTGGACACCCCCGAGCCGCCCGATGTGACCGCCCGCGTCCGCGTACGACTCGGCACGCCCGCGCCCCGGCGGCGCCGGTGGCGGTCGC
Organism: Micromonospora salmantinae; assembly: GCF_022230905.1. Lineage (NCBI taxonomy): Bacteria > Bacillati > Actinomycetota > Actinomycetes > Micromonosporales > Micromonosporaceae > Micromonospora > Micromonospora salmantinae. Next base: position 184,028 of record NZ_JAKKFG010000010.1, on the reverse strand, counting down.
TCGCCGCGGTGGCGCTCGTCGCCCTGCTGGTGGCGCTGTTGCCGCCGACGCGGGCCGCGATCGCTGACGTCGTCACGGGGCTGCTGCGCTTCGCCGGGGTCAGCATCGCCACCTCGACCGCCCCGACGCCGCCCGGCGGCGCCGCGTCGCCGTTGCCCGGGCAGCGGACCGTCGCCCTGGACGAGGCGCAACGGGCGGTGCGGTTTCCGATCCGCCTGCCGGCGATGCTGGGCACGCCCGAACAGGTGCTGGTCGCCGACCCGGACGCCACGGGCCGGTACCGGGTGGCGACGCTGCTCTACGACGGGGGCGCGCTGCGCGTCGACGCGTTCGACGGTCACCTCGACCTGGCCTTTCACAAGGAGGTCACTCCGCCGGGCGCGAACTGGGTCCAGGTCAACGGCGACTTCGCCGTCTGGGTCGACGGCCCACACGCGTTGTCCTACGTGAATCGGGCGGGCGAGATCCGCCGGGAGACCGCCCGACTTGCCGGCTCGACCCTGATCTGGCAGGACAACGACGTGAGCTACCGGCTTGAGGGCACCCTCACCAAGGCCGAGGCGATCGAGATCGCCCGCTCACTGGGCTAGGAACCTGGCTGGCCTGGGCGGTGTCGGAAAGGTGCGACGGGTCGTCGACGCGTACCGGAAGGGGCGAGATGGTTTCCTGGGGCAGGTTGATGCTGGCATCCTCGATGGTCCTGCTGGCGGGGTGCACCACCACAACCAGCGGGGCGGCGCCGACGGCGGGTGCGGCCACCACGGCGGGCACCGCGACCGCCTGCGCGGCACGGGTCGAGACGGGGTCCCTGCCGGACTGGGCGGACGCCGGATTCAGCGGGGACGCGCGGGTTCCGCACGTCTTCGGCGCGAAGGGTGACATCGTGGCGGTGCTGTTCGCCCATCCGCTGCGGCAGGTCCGGACGGATGGCTCGAACAACAAGATCCTCTGGGTGGCCCGCGCCGCCACGACCTCGCCCGCCCCGACCGCGCCCGCAACCTTGGTGATCACCGCGAGGCTGGACGGCACGGACACCCGGGTGATCCGGGAGGTCCCCGGCGGCCCCGGTCCGTCGATCATCGATCTGCCCGAGGCCGGCTGCTGGCGCCTCGACCTGCGCTGGTCCGGGCACGCCGACACGATGGACCTGGTCTACGCCCCCTGACAGCACCTCGGGCCGCCTAGGCTGCCGATCATGCCCATGGACGCGAGGGCGACGGCGGCCCGCAACAACGCCGAATGGTGCGACATCGTCTGCGGCAGCCAAGGGCTGGTTGGCCGTACCGACGCCGACGCCTGGTCGGTCCCCCACCGTTCGCCACAGTGGTACCCGGACGCGGTCACAGTGCGGCCGGGCGTCGACGCCGAGGCCGTTCTGGCCCGCATCGACGCGGGGCCCGGCGCGTCGGTGAAGGACAGCTTCGCCGACCTCGACCTGTCCGGGTACGGGTTCCGGGTGCTCTTCGACGCCCAGTGGATCCACCGGCCAGCGTCGGCACCGCCTGTGGACACGCCGCTGACCCCGGTCACCACACCCGACGAGTTGGTGGCCTGGGCGGCGGCCCACGGCGGCGGGGAGCTGTTCCGCCCCGCGCTCCTGGCCGACCCCCGCGTACGGGTGCTCGCTCGCCATGACGACCGGGGTGTGATCACTGGCGGAGCGGTGCTCAGCGGCGACGGCCCGTACGGCGTCTCCAACCTGTTCACCCGCACCGACAGCTCCCGGGGCATTTGGCGCGCGGTGTGTGCCACCGCGCCGAACGCGCCACTGGTCGGCTACGAAACCACCAGGGACCTGACGCCGGCGCTCGCCGCCGGCTTCACCACCACCGGCTCTCTCCGCGTCTGGCTGCACGCCTAGCGCTCCGGCCACTGGCCGCGCGCACGGACAGCTATGCTGGGCGGCATCGGCACCGATCCGGCCATCACCGGGGAGCCTCCGGAAGAACGGGCAGTTCGACAGCCCCAGTAGAACCGGACGTAACGGCACGTCACGTCGCGTAATTGAGCGGCGCCTGCACCGTCGAGGCGCAAGCGGGGTGGTACCGCGGAGTCCTGGCCATACGCCCGGCGCTTCGTCCCCGCGTGGGCAGTGAGCTGATGCCCCTGCGAGCGGACGTGAAGTGTAGGGAGAACGTCGGTGCCGGACGGTCCGTCGAAGTCACCATTCGTGCCACTGCCCACCAAGATCGACCTTGGTGGGATGGACCGTGCGGTCATCGAGTGGTGGCAGGCCAACAACGTGTTCGACCGGAGTCTGGAGCAGACGGCCGACGGTCCGCCGTGGGTGTTCTACGAGGGTCCGCCGACCGCCAACGGCACGCCGGGCACCCACCACATCGAGGCGAGGGTCTTCAAGGACCTCTTTCCCCGGTACCGGACGATGCGGGGCTTCTCGGTGCCGCGCCGTGCCGGGTGGGACTGCCACGGCCTGCCCGTTGAGCTCGCGGTGGAGAAGGAACTGGGGCTCGGCGGCAAGCCGGACATCGAGAGGATGGGCGTCGCGGAGTTCAACGCCCGGTGCCGCACCTCGGTGCTGCGGCACGTGGACGAGTTCGTCCAGCTCAGCGAGCGGATGGGTTACTGGATCGACCTGGAGCATCCGTACCAGACCATGTCCCCGGAGTACGTGGACAGCGTCTGGTGGTCGCTGAAGCAGATCCACGATGGCGGGCGTCTGGCGGAGGACTTCCGGGTCGCGCCGTACTGCACCCGCGACGGCACGACCCTGTCCGACCACGAGGTGGCGCAGGGGTACGAGACCGTCACCGACCCCTCCGTGTACGTGCGGTTTCCGTTGCGCGGGGAAGTAGCCGGACACAGCGGTGTCGACCTGCTGATCTGGACCACCACCCCGTGGACCCTGGTGTCCAACACCGCCGTCGCCGTACATCCCGCTGTGACGTACGCCCTCGCCCGCACCGGGCAGGGCACGTTCGTCGTCGCCGAACCGCTGACCCAGCGGGTCCTCGGCGACGAGGCGGAGATCCTGGCGACCGTACCGGGGTCGGCCCTGGAGGGTTTGCGGTACGAGCGGCCGTTCGACCTGGTGGACATCCCGGACGCGCACCGGGTGGTCCTCGCGGAGTACGTCACGACCGAGGACGGCACCGGCCTGGTGCACCAGGCGCCGGCCTTCGGCGCCGATGACCTCGCCGTCTGCCGCGCGTACGGGTTGCCGCTGGTGAACCCGGTCGCCCCGAACGGACGGTTCAACGACGGCATCGACCTGGTCGGTGGCGTGTTCTTCAAGGACGCGGACGCGCTGCTCATCGACCGCCTGAAGAAGTCTGGTCGGTTGTTCCGGCACGAACCGTTCGAGCACCCCTACCCGCATTGCTGGCGGTGCCACACCCCGCTGATGTACTACGCGCAGCCGTCCTGGTACATCCGGACGACCGAGGTCCGCGACGAGCTGACGCGGGAGAACGAGAACACCAACTGGTTCCCGGAGCACATCAAACACGGCCGCTACGGCGACTGGTTGAAGAACAACATCGACTGGGCGGTGTCCCGCTCCCGGTACTGGGGCACCCCGCTGCCGCTGTGGCGATGCCCGGACAACCACGTGACAGCTGTTGGTTCCCGGACGGAACTCGGGGAGTTGGCCGGCGCCGACCTGTCCGAGCTGGATCCGCACCGCCCGTACGTCGACGAGATCACCTTCGCCTGCCCGGACTGCGGCCAGGTCGCCAGTCGGGTCCCCGAGGTGATCGACGCCTGGTACGACTCCGGGGCGATGCCGTTCGCCTCGTTGGGCTACCCCCACGTGCCGGGCAGCAAGGAGATCTTCGAGCGCACCTACCCGGCCCAGTACATCTGCGAGGCGATTGATCAGACGCGGGGGTGGTTCTACACGCTGATGGCGGTGGGCACGCTGGTCTTCGACCGGTCCCCGTACGAGAACGTCGTCTGCCTCGGGCACATCCTGGCCGAGGACGGCCGCAAGATGAGCAAACACCTGGGCAACATCCTGCTGCCGATCCCGTTGATGGACACACACGGCGCCGACGCGGTGCGCTGGTTCATGGCCTGCTCCGGCTCACCGTGGTCGCCGCGCCGGATCGGGCCCGGCCCACTCGACGAGATCGTCCGCAAGGTGTTGATGACCTACTGGAACACTGCGGCGTTCTTCTCCCTCTACGCGGCGAACTCGACGTGGGCGCCGCACCTGGCGCAGCCGGTCGCCCAGCGACCGGTGTTGGACCGGTGGATCGTCGGCGAGGTCCACGCCCTCGCGGCCGCCGTCGACGAACGGATGCAGAACTACGACACGGCGCGCGCCGGCCGACTGCTCGCCGACTTCATCGACGACCTGTCGAACTGGTACGTACGGCGGTCGCGGCAGCGTTTCTGGGAGGGCGACCCCGACGCCCTCACCACCCTGTACGAGTGCCTCGACATCCTCACGCGGTTACTGGCGCCGTTCATTCCCTTCGTCACGGAGGAGGTGTGGCAGCAGGTCGTCCGGCGCGGTGCCGAGTCGGCTGCGGAGTCGGTGCACCTGGCGACCTGGCCCACACCCGACACCGCGTTGATCAGCACGGAGTTGTCGGCCCAGGTGGCCACGGCGCGGGCGTTGGCCGAGGCGGGCCGGTCCGCGCGTAAGGCGAGCAGTCTGCGGATCCGTCAGCCGTTGAGTCGGGCGCTCGTGGGGCTGCCGGCCGGCACCGTTCTCCCGCAGGCGTTGCTCGACGACATCGGCGACGAGTTGAACGTGAAGGTCCTCCAGCCGCTCGATGCCCAGAGCGGGGTCATCGACGTGCAGGTCAAAGCGAACTTCCGGACCCTGGGCCGCCGGTTCGGCAACCGCACCCAGCACGTCGCGAAGGCGATCGCCGCCGTGGCTCCCCGGGACCTGGTCGACGGTGTCCGGGCGAACGGGACGTACCCACTGTCGGTCGACGGTGCGCAGGTCGAGGTGGGCCTGGACGACATCCTGATCACGGAGGTTCCGCGCACCGGTTGGGTGGTGGAGTCCCAGCGCGGCGCGACGATCGCGTTGGACACCGAGATCACCCCCGAGCTGGCAGCCGAGGGCGTCGCACGCGACGCCGTCCGCATCATCCAGCAGGCCCGCCGCGACGCCGACTTCGAGGTCTCCGACCGGATCACGGTGTCGATCGCCGCCCCCGCGGACGTCGCGGCGGCGATCTCCACGCATCAGAAGCTCATCGCGCACGAGACCCTCGCGCTCCAACTGACGGTCACGGACGCGTTGTCGGAGGGGTTCTCCGGCGCGGTTGGCGACGGTCAGGAAATTCTGGTGCACGTCGTGCGGGCCTGAGATGGCGGACCGTGACCAGTGCGGGTGCGCGGCACAGTCGGCCGCGCACCCGATACCGCCCGGCGGCGAGGTGGGTTAGTTCTTCACTACCGACGGAGCAGTTTCAGCGGAGGGCGGCGGGCGCAGCACCGGCACCAGCAACAGGGTCGGCAGCAGGAGCAACGGCACCGCCAGCAGCGCGCGTAGGGTGCCGACCTCGTCGCCGACCAGCCCCAGCAGCGGCGGGCCACCGAGGAACGCGGTGTAGCCGATCACCGCGACCACGCTCACCCGCACCGCCGCGTGCGCCTCGTCGTCGGCCGCCGCGCTCATCCCGACCGGGAAGCCCAGCGACGCGCCCAGGCCCCACAGCGCGACGCCGATGACGGCCACCGGCCCGGAGCCCGCCAGCACGGCCAGGCCGGCGCCGACCACGGCGAGTCCGATGGTGCCGCTGAGCACCGGCACCCGACCCCACCGGTCCAGCGCGATGGTGCCGACGGTGCGTCCAACGGTCATGCCCACCACGAAGACCGCGAAGACCGCCGCGCCGGCGGCCTCGCTCAGGTCCCGCCCATCGATGAACGCGACGGCCAACCAGTCGTTGGCGGCACCCTCGGTGAACGCCGCCACCAGCACGAACAGCCCGATCAGCAGGGTGCGCGGCTCCCGCCAGGCGGCGAGTTGCGCCCGGCGACGGGCGGCCGGGGTGGCGTCCGCCGGGTCGCCGGTGTGATCGCTGCCCACTGGCAGGAACGTCCGGGCGGCGAGCGCGGTGCCGGTCAACACGACAACCGCCACCGCGACGAGGTGCGCGCCGACCGACACGTCGAACCGCGCCGCTCCGGCGCCGAGCGCCGCTCCGGCCACCGAACCGAGGCTCCACCCGGCGTGGAACCGGGGCATGATCGTACGGCCCAGCCGCCGTTCCACCGCCGCGCCCTCGACGTTCATCGCCACGTCGCAGGCGCCGGAGCCGTAGCCGAGGGCGACCAGTCCGAGCGAGACGATGGCGAACGACCCGGTCATCGTGGCGCCCAGCCCCGCCACGGTCAGGCCGACGGCGACCAGCACGGTGGCCATCGTGACGGTGCGGGCCGCACCGAACCGCTGGGCGAGCAGGCCGGAGGTGGGCATGGCGAGCAGCGCGCCGACGCTCATCGCCAGCAGCAGCAACCCGAGTCGGCCGGCGGAGAGGTCCAACGCCTCCCGGACCGCCGGGACGCGGGAGAACCAGCTGCCGACGGCCAGCCCGTTGAGGGTGAAGGTGACAGCGACGCCGTTGCGGGCGAGTCGCACCGTCCGCAGGGTCGGCGATGCGGTGTCCGGGGCTACGGGTGGACTGGTGGGGGCGCTCACGAGGGTGGGTCCTCTTTCTCGGGGTGATCTCCTGGGACGATCGCACACCTGAGAGCGCTACCACCACAACCGGGAACCGCCCCTTACCGCTGCTGGTCCGGCCGGGGCATGATGTGAGCTGGCGTTGGTCCGACCGGACGGGCCGCCGCAGGAGGCGACGATGACGACAGCGGCACACCGAGCGGCCACTCTCGAGGACGTGGCCCGGGTCGCCGGGGTGTCCCGGTCCACGGCGTCGCGGGTGATCGCCGGCACGGGGTTCGCCTCGCCGGCCGCCCGGAAACAGGTCACGGCAGCCGTCGACCAGCTCGGCTACGTGCCCAACCCGGCCGCCCGGGCGCTGGTCCGCGGCGGCGGCGTACGCCTGGTGGTGGCCGTTCTGGGCACCAGCGCCGCGGTGCTGGACGACCCGTACGTGCACCAGGTGGTCGGCGCGGCCGCCCGGGTGTGCACGCCCGCCGGTGTCGGGGTGGCGCTGTACTGGCTGCCGTTCGGCGACCCCCGCAGCCTCGACCAACTCGACGGGGATCGCAGCGTGTGCGGGGTGATCCTGGTCAACACCACCGAGGAACTGCTGGCGGCGGTGCCCCGGTCGCTGCGCGGTCGGGTGGTCTCGATCGGCGTCGGCTCGGCGACAGTGCCGTCGTTCGACGTCGACAACGCCGCCGGCTCCGAGGAGGTGCTGCGCCATCTGTACGCCTCGGGTCGCCGCCGGATCGCCATGGTGACCGGCCCCCGGTGGCTGCCCTGCGCGCAACGCCCGGTGCAGACGTACCGCCGACTGATGGCCGAGGCCGGCCTACCGGAGCGGATACTGCCCGGAGACTTCCGGGCGGCGCGCGGCCGGACGGCGGCCGGCGAGGCGCTGCGCCGCTGGCCGGACATCGACGCGATCTACGCGATCAGCGACGACACCGCGCTCGGGGTGATCGCGGGCCTTCGGGACGCCGGTGCGCGGGTGCCCGGCGACGTCGCGGTGGCCGGCTTCGACGACATTCCGTTGGCCGGGATGACCGCCCCGGCGCTGACCACGGCGAGTCATCCGGTGGGGCGGATCGCCGTCGCCGCGGCCACCGCCCTGCTGGACGGGCGCCCGGCGGCTCCGGTGACCCTCTTCCCGTCCGCCCTGGTGGCGCGGGCCAGCGCCTGAGTCGACGCTCGGTCGAGCACGCTGACGGTTAAGCGCGTACGGGCCGGGTAACCGCGTCGGACCTTTCGTCCAGCGTGAGGAGCGCCGACCCGTGTCCGACTCCGCGCCGTCGCGCTGGGACCCGGCGCCGAGCCCTCGGGACGGCCGGTTGAGCGCCCGCCGCCACCCGCCGGTGGCGCCGGGCCGCACCGGGCTGGTGCCGATGACCGGCCCCGACGGTGACCGGCTGGCCCTGGGGTACGCCCCGGAGCCGGCGACCGACGGTTCGGCGTACCGGTTGGTGCTGCTCCTGCACGGTGCGGGCGGTTCGGCGCGGCAGGGACTGGACCTGCTGTTGCCGGTCGCGGACGCGCAGCACCTGCTGCTGGTCGCCCCGGACTCGTCGGCGGCCAGTTGGGACCTGATCGCCGGCGGCTTCGGGGCGGACGTGGGGCGCATCGACGGGCTGTTGGCGACCGTCTTCGACACCTACCCGGTGGCCGACGTGACTGTCGGCGGCTTCTCCGACGGCGCCTCGTACGCGCTGTCGCTGGGTCTGGCGAACGGGGATCTGGTCGACGCGGTGCTGGCCTTCTCTCCCGGTTTCGCCGCGCCACCGGTCACCCACGGCCGGCCACGGATCTTCATCTCGCACGGTGTCGACGACCGGGTGCTGCCCATCGACGTGTGCAGCCGCCGTCTCGTCCCCCACCTGCACGACCTCGGCTACGACGTGACCTACCAGGAGTTCCCCGGCGGCCACGACATCCCCGCCCCGATCCGCCATTCCGCCATCGCCTGGCTCACCGCCCATCCTTGAAGGCCAGGGAACCGCCGCTGATCGGTGCGGACGTCAGACCGGCGGGAGGCCGAGGGCGTCGTCGACGCGGGCGAGGACGGCGGCGTCGTCCTCCGGGTTGACGCCGCGCAGCAGGTCGATGGCCGTGGCCCGGACCTGACCGATGATCATCGCTAGGGGCAGGGTCTGTGTGGGACCGAAGAGCTGCCCGGCGGCGTGCACCGCGGCCAACGCCGACTCGTCGGCCCGGGTGGCGTGCCGGTCGGCGGTCTCCTCCTGCCCGTTGAGGTCGGCGGCGAGGGCGGCACCGGCCTGACGGACCGCCTCGGCCAGTGACCGCAGGGCCGCGCCCAGCTCGGGCGACGCCGGGGTGTGCAGCCGGCTCAGGGTCACGCCCGCTCGGGCCAGCACCCGGACGTTGCGGACCGCGTAGTCGATCTGCCGGATCGACTCGTCCACCGAGCGCAGCCGGCCGATGTGCCGACGTCGCCGGACGTTGAGCCGCAACGCCTCGCCGGCGGCCAGCACACCGTCGCGCAGCCCGTCCACCCGGGCGTCCATCCCCCGCGCCTGACGCAGCGCGGCGACCGCCGCCGGCTCGTCGCGGTCGTCCAGCGCGTCGGCGATCCCGCCGAGCAGCCCGGCCAACTCGTCGAAGGTCCGCCGCACCTCGGCGACCAGCGGGGCCAGCGGATGCCGGGCGTCGACCAGCAGGCTGACCGCGAGGGCGACCGCGCCGCCGACCAGCGCGTCGACGAAGCGGAACGGCACCAACGAGCCGTCCGGTGGTGCGACCACCACCAGGTAGAGCGCGGAGACCGCCGCCTGCACCAGTGTCACGCCGGTGGCACCGAAGGCCACCGCGAGGAGGACGGTGAGCAGGATGACGGTGAACACCGTCCAGGTGCTGCCCGGGCCGAGCGCCTGCACCACCAGGTCCGCGACGAGCACCCCGGCGGCGACCCCGAGGATGACCTCGACGGCCCGGCGGATGCGCTGCCCCCGGGCCTGCCCGAGGACGATCAGCGCGGCGGCCGGCGCGAAGAAGGGCTGCGGGTGCCCGAGCAACCGGGTGGCCAGCAGCCAGGCCACGGTCGCCGCGACGGTCGCCTCCAGCACCGGCCGCCAGCCGTGCCGCAACCGCCCGCCGGCCGTCCGCAGGCCGCTGAACCGCACCATCGCCCAACCTCTCCCACCCACGCCGGCCGGCCCGCCGCACCGGACGCGCCGGCCCGCCGCCAAGCCGCCAGCTCACCACACCGCCACGAGCGCACGCCGGCACACCGCCAGAAGCGCGACACCACGCCGCCAACGCACCGCAGCATGCCCGTCCGCTCCCCCTTTGGAGCTGATGCCGTAGACGAATCAGGCGCGATGTCGTAAACGATTCAGCTCCAAAGGGCCGGCCCACGGCACCATGCCGGCGGCGCACGGCATCCGGGGCGATCGTCTCCCATCACGCGTCGGACCTGATCACCGGGCTGCTCCACGCCCCAACTCGACGTGCCCGCGCGCAGTCAGGCTCAGGTCGGCGCGGCTGGCCGCGGTGCCGGGCTGCGGGGCGCTGAGCGCGCCCGCGCCGGCCAGTCGGTCGAAGAGCAGCCCGTCCACGAACGCCACGAACTGGTCGCCCTGCCGATCGGGGTCGGCGGCCCCGGCCCGGGTCAGCAGGTCCCGGGCCTGCACCCGCAGGCCGGTGCCGTGTTGCAGAATGCCGCGCAGCTCGGGCCGGTGCACCGCCTCCAGCAGGCAGGCGTAGCGGGCGAGGCTCCGGCTGCGTCCGGTGCTCAACCAGCGGTCGAGCACCTCGGCGACACCGGCGGCGAGCGCGTCAAGGTCGCCGCCGTCGAGCCGGGGGGGCAGTCCGACGACCGCCTCGATCAGCGCCTGTCGGGTCCTCAGGTACGCGGAGGTGGTGCCCGGCGGCATTCCGGCGCGGCCGTCGACCGCCCGGTGGGTCAGGGCTCGCATGCCACCGCCGGCGATCAGTTCGATGGCCGCGTCGGTCAGCGACGCGATCCGGTTCGCCCTCGCCGTCATTGGCGCCCCCGACGAGCTGACGGCAGTGCGGGAGCGCTTCGGCGACTGGCACGACCCGATTCCGGAGCTTCTCGCGGCAACCCCACCCGACGTCGTGTTGCGCAACGACATCCACTACCTGGCCGAGCCGCTGCCCTCGTACTGCGGGGCCGGGTGGCGCTGCTCGGTGACGCCGCCCACCCGATGACACCCAACCTCGGGCCGGGTGCCGGGCAGGCCATCGAGGACGCGGTGGTGCTCGGCGCGGTCTGCGCCCGCGGCGCCGAGAAAGTGCCCGCCGCCCTGGCCGCGTACGACGAGCAGCGTCGACCACGCAGTCAGTCCGTTGCCCGGGCCTCCTACGTCGCCGGGCGGTTCGGACAGCAGCTGCACAACCCGATTGCCTTCGCGATGCGGAACATCGCGTTGCGGCTCACCCCGGGCCGGGTCGCCCTGCGCAGCATGGCCCGTTACGCGGACTGGCGACCGCCGGCGGGCTGAGCCGGCCCAGCGATCCGGCCGGTGACCAGGGCGGCGTACTCCGCCGAGGCGAGGAACTCGGTCAACACCTCCACGGTGCCCGGCGTCCACAAACGACCGTCGAGCACCTCCGCGCCGGGGACGAAGAGCATCGCCGCGCCCTCGCCGAGCACCACGTCCTCCTGCCGGGCCGTGGTGCTGCCGAGGAAGTAGTGCTTCACCCGGGCCAACTCGGGCAGCGTTTGCACGGCGACCGGGCGCAGTGGCCCGTCGGCCCGCAGGCCGGTCTCCTCCAACAACTCCCGCTCGGCGGTCTGCTCCGGCGTCTCCCCCGGCTCGCCGTGGCCGCCGGGCAGCCCCCACACGTTCGGGTGGTGCGTCGCGTCGCCGTCGCGCAGTTGCAACAGCAGCCGCCCGTCGGGATCCACCAGCAGGACGCACGCGACAATTCTCATCCGACCAGACTAGGGCCGACGAGGAACCGTCGTGGCCCCAAAGCTCCAGAATAGTCATTCGGGTCGCCGTCGGGGCTAATCAAAGGCGACAGTGCGCCGGTACAATCGGCGACTTCGTTGTGACCGATCGCTGACTGCTGATGGTGAAAGCGATCACACACACTGAGCCCATGAACAGGAGAGTCAACCGCGGTAGGGCACTCCGCGTCGCGGTGTGCCTCCTTCTTCTCGCCGCGCTGAGCGGCTGCATGCAACTCAACATGGGGTTGACCGTCAACGCCGACGACACGGTCGACGGGCAACTCCTGCTGACGGCTCAGAAGTCCGTGCTGAGCGGCCGTAACAAGAACCTCCCGGTCGCCTTCGCCGAGTTGCGGCAGAACATCCCCGCCCTACCGGCGGGTGAGGAAACCCTTTACCAGGACGACACTTTCTACGGCTCCCAGATCAGTTACCGCAAGGCACCGCTGGCCGGTTTCGACACCGAGAGCGTGAAACTGGTCAGAGACGGCGACCTCTACCGCTTCACGCTGCCGCTCGATCCCAAGAAATATGGCGGAAAGGTTGCGGAGCAGAATCCGCAGAACCAACAGGCGTTCCTCAAGCTCATGTCGTTCGAGATCTCGGTGACATTCCCCGGCCGGGTGACCGACAGCAATGGCACCGTCAACGGCCGTTCGGTCAGTTGGAAGGTCGATCCCAACCAGGAGAAGCCAGCCGAGCTGCGGGCCGTGGCCGAGGCGCCACCCCGACCGTCCACCTCGCCGGTTGCCGCCGGCGAGGAGGACGACGGCGGATTCCCCTGGCTGCTCGTCGTCGGCGGTGTCCTCCTCCTGCTGCTGGTCGCCGCGGTGGGCGTACTCCTGGTTCGCCGCCGTCACCCCGCGGCGCCGGCTGCGCCCGGTCCGACCCCGCCGCCGGGCCCGCCCGCCGGCGCCCCGGGGCCCGGCTGATCCATCTGGTGGCCGGCTCAGCCGGCCACGCCCGGCCCCGGTGCTCCCCGCAGGGGCACCGGACCTCACCACCACCACATCCCGGTCGCACCATCGCAGAAGGGGGATCGTCATGAACGATCTCTTCACCTGGGCAGCCCTGGGGACCATCGCCGGCGCGAGCGCCGCCACCCTGCTGGCCACCAACGTCATCGGCGGGCTGATCGGCCCGAGCGGCGACAAGCTCCGCAAGTGGATCGCCATCGCCATCGCGCTGCTGCTGTCCTACCTGACAGCGGCGTTCGCCGACGACGCCGGCGCCGAGAAGTGGATCATCGCGTTCTTCAACGCGCTGGTCATCTTCTCCGCCGCGCTCGGCGTCAACCAGTTCCCGCCCGGCAACCGACAGGCGACGCCGACCCAGGTCGCGAGCGGTCGTGAGCCCCGAGTCTTCCGTTCCTGGGTCTGAGGGGTGTCGTCATGGTCTTCGGAATTCTCAGCGCAGCCATCCAGGTCGGCTTCGCCGCCCTGCTCGGCTTCCTCGCCGGTGGCTCGATCGGGCTGCTGATCGGCGCCGTCGTGGGCCTGGTGGTCGGCGCGGTCTTCGGCTGGTCGGTGGCCTCGGCCGGGGTGTACGGCTCGGACGCCCGCGGCATCTTCCTCTTCGTCGTCGACCACACCTGGAGTCTGCTCAACACTGTCGTCGGCGCCATCTACCTGACCGTGCACCTGATCTTCGGGCACTCACTGGACCGGCCCACGTCACTGAACAGCGGTCGGGTCAGCGTGGTGGAGGGGGTCTCGCCCCGCTACGCCACCACCATCGGCACCGTCTGCGCCGGCTCCAGCTCCGGCATCCAACGGCACGAGGACGTGCACATCTTCCAGGGTCGCCTGCTCGGGCCGCTCTACATTCCCCTCGTCCTGGCCAACTACGTCCTGTTCACCATCGCGCCGGTGTGGCTGCTCTACCACGACCACACCAACGCGCCGATCAACCGCTTCACCCGGTACTTCGAGATCGGCGTCTACCCGCACGTGTGGAACGAGGCCATCGCGTACCGGATCCAGGGGACGCCGCCGCGATGACCACCCACGGGCGCGGACCGATCGAGACCGCCACCGCCGAGTTGGTCGCCTGGGTGACCAGCGCGGCGGGGGAACCGGTCCCGATCGGCCCGCCCCGCGCGTGCGACGACGCCGACGGGCTCACCCTCTGGCCGATGGAGCTGCGCCCGGCCCGGCAGACCCGCTCCAGCGGCGCGGTCCGCGAACCGTACCGGTTCACTGTCCGCCACCTGCTCTGCGTCACCGGTCCGGCCGGGTTGCCCCGGCTGGACCGGGTGCTCACCGCCGCGACCAGCGACGGCAGTTACCCGGTCGTGCTGGAGGCCGGTGATCCACCACTGTGGACGGCGTTCGGTACGGCGCCCCGACCGGCGCTGCTGATCGACGTGGCGGCGCAGGTGGACCACCCGACTCCGGCCGCGCCGCCGGTGCTGCAACCGCTGCGGTTGCGGCAACTCGACGTGCGCAGCCTCGGGGGTCGGGTGGTCGGCCCCCAGGAGCAGCCACTGGCCGCGATGCGGGTCGAACTGCCCGCCACCGGGTCCGCCACCCGCACCGACACCGAGGGCCGGTTCCTGATCGTCGGCGTCCCGCACGACCCCGAGCACCCGAGCCCGATCCGGCTGCGGCTGACCGGACGCGGGCTCGTCCTCACCGCCGACGTCGACCCGGCCGAGGACGACATCGTCATCGTCTGCGCGCCACCGACCCACTGACACCCACAGGCACAGGAGGACCGATGCCCAGTTACTTCTCCCCCGGCATCTATGTCGAGGAGGTCCCCAGCGGCGCCCGACCGATCGGGCCGGCGAGCACCAGCATCGCCGCGTTCGTCGGCGTCGCCCCGGACCGCTCCGCGCACCTGGGCAAGGCGGTGCCGGTCAACAACTGGACGGAGTTCCTGCGGCTCTTCGCCGGTGGGGAGCGGGTGGAGAGCACCCCGCTGGCCCGGGCGGTCTTCGGCTTCCTGGACAACGGGGGCGCCCGCTGCTGGGTGGTCAACGTCGGCGAGGGCGGCGCGATCACCGGCACCGGGCAGCGGCGTGGCGGTCTGCAGCTGCTGGAGGCCGTCGACGAGATCTCCATCATCGCCGCGCCCGGCTTCCACGACGTGGTGTCCCACGAGGCGCTGCTCAGCATGGCCGAGCGCACCCGCACCATGGTGGCGATCTGCGACCCGGCACCGGACATCGACGACATCTCCGCGTTGACCCGGGTGGCCACGCCGTCCTCCGGCAAGCCCCCCAAGCCCGCCGAGGGTACGGCCGGCGGCGGCGCGGCCCAGCCGGGTGGCTCCGGCGGCCACGAGGGGGCCGCCTACCGGCCGCGACAGTCCGAGTTCGGCGCGTTCTACTACCCCTGGCTACGGGTGCGCGACCCGATCAGCGGCGAGTTGGAACTCACCCCGCCGAGCGGACACCTGGCCGGCATCTGGGCCCGCACCGACGCCCTGCGCGGGGTGCACAAGGCACCGGCCAACGAACCGGTGCGCGGCGCCGTCGACCTGGGCTACCTGGTCACCCGACCGGAACATGACGTGCTCAACCCCAAGGGTGTCAACGTGATCCGTTACTTCGCCGGCGAGGGCATCCGCGTCTGGGGCGCCCGTACGCTCGCCGCCGAGGCCAGCGAGTGGCGCTACCTCAACGTCCGACGTCTCAGCATCGCCATCGAGCAGGCCATCGCCAACGGCACCCGATGGATGGTGTTCGAGCCCAACGACTTCACCCTGTGGCGTTCGATCCGGCGCGACATCGGGGCGTTCCTCACCCGGGTCTGGCGCGACGGCGCGCTGCTGGGGCGCAGCCCCGAGGAGGCGTTCTTCGTCAAGTGCGACGAGGAGACCAACCCGCCGGACGTCCGTGACGCGGGCATGGTGATCGCCCACATCGGCATCGCGGTCGTCAAGCCCGCCGAATTCGTGGTGTTCAAGCTGAGCCAGTGGGCCGGCGGCACCGAGACCGAGACGATCGGAGGCTGACATGCCCACCACCGCCACCCCGCAACCCGGGGCCCCGGTCGATCCGTACCGGGCGTACAACTTCCGACTGCTCATCAACGGCGTCACCAACGGCCACTTCACCGAGATGACCGGGTTGGAGGTGAACATCCCCGGGCAGCCGTACCGGGAGCACGGCCTGGGCCGGATGCGGATGGTGCCCGGTCAGGCCGAGTACGAGCCGGTGACCCTGCACTTCGGCCTCACCGCCTCCCGCGAGCTGTGGGACTGGGTGAACGCCACCGCCCAGGGCACCCTCAACCGGCGCAACGTCTCAGTGGTGCTGCTCGACTCGGTCGGGACGGCCGAGGTGCTGCGCTGGAACCTGATCGACGCCTGGCCGACCCGGTGGCGCGGGGCACACCTCAACACCCTCAGCCACGAGATCGCCATCGCCTCGCTGACCCTGCGCTACGAGGGCCTGGAGCTGGAGACCGGCGGTGCCACCGCGCCGACGCCCGCGTAGCTGGCTGGCCGGCCGGCTGCGCTCGGCGGCCGGGGCGGTGCAGCGCCTCGCCGGACGGGTCGAGCCCGCCGGCCACCTTCCGCCGCCGCAGACGCCCGTGGTGGCCGCACGCCGTTTCGGGGAGCCTCCGCGGCACTGGCTGGACCTGGTCGCCGCCCACGCGCCCGGTCTGCTGCACGACCTGGACCTCGACCCGTCCCCGGCCGGCACCACCGACGCCGGGGTCCGGGACGGCGGGCAGGACGAATCGACCGGTCTGGTCGACGCCGACGGCGCGGGCCCGGTCGCGAACGCCAGGTCCGACGGGTCCGGCAGGCTCGGCGGGTCCGGCAGGCTCGGCGGCCAGGCCGACGTGGGCGGTCCCGGTGCGAGCGGCGACAAGCGACCGACCAGGTTGCGCGCCGAGCGCCGAACCGGCAGGTCGGGCCGCCCGTCGCGAGCCGGGGACAGGCCCGACGGTACGGGGACCGGTGCTGCCCACCTATCCGCCGACCTGACGCCTTCGTCCAGCTCGGACCTGACAACCCCGCCGGCCGGCTCCACCTGGCCGGACGGTCCGACCCCGCCGGCCGGTTCGAAGTGGCCGGCGGAACCGACCGCGGCGGCGCCTCCGGTGCGGCGGTCGGGCCGGGTCGACACCACAGCCCTCGACACCGCGGCCCTCGATACCACGACCCCCGACACCGCGGCCCTCGACGCGAGCGGGCTGCCCCGGGCGGATGGACCCCGACAGCCGGTCCCCTCCATGGTCTTCGGTCCGCGCAGTTCGCCGAGCGGCCGCCCGCACCGGGCGGAGGCCGAAGCCACCCGAACCACCGCCGGCCGACTCCCGGGTGGTCGCGACGGGTTCCGGGGCGACTCGGACGGTCAGCCCTCGCCCAGGGAGGACCAGAGCGGACACCCGCGTGGTGGTGCACCGAGCGCGGCCCGGACGTCGCGAGTGGACGCGGTGGCCGCGCACCGCCTTCTGAACGGGCCGGTCCGGGGCGGGACCGACGCATCCCGGACCGGCTACCCGGCGACGAGCGCCGGGATCCCGGCGGCCTCCACGCGCGGCGACCTGGATCGCCTCGCTGCCGGTGGGCCCTGGCTGGCCCTGCCCGGCGAACCGGCACCACCCGGGCCACCGGCCGCGCTGCGCGACACCGGCGCGGGATCGGCCGGCTGCCGACGAGCGACAGGGGTCGACGGGCCGCCCGGCGCGGTGACGCGGAGTGTCGACCCGTGGCCGGCGCTGCCCGACGACACCCCGCTGTGGTCGGTCGCCGGCACGACGGTGGACACCGCCCAGCTGACCCGGCTGGACCGGGAACAGGCGGGTGACTGATGGAACGCGTCGCCTTCCTCATCGACTCCTCCGGTGAACGGGTGGACTGCCTGCTCAACCCGGAGACAGTGCAGGTGACCCGGCTCGCCGGCGTACGCCAACGGGGTGCCGGCGGCGGGCAGCTCACCGGGGCCGGTCTGGCCGACGACCCGCTGGTCTTCACCGGCGGTGGCCGCACCGAGCTGGTGCTGGACCTGCTCTTCGACGTCGACTTCGTGGAGGCGCAACTGCGTCCGGCCGACGTCCGGGTGCTCACCCGTCCGCTCTGGATGCTGGCGGAGAACTCCACGGCCGAGCATGGTTGGCTGCGACCGCCGTTGGTCCGGTTGGTCTGGGGCAAGACCTGGAACGTGCCCGGTGTGATCATCGCGGTGGCGGAACGGTTCGACGCGTTCACCGGCACCGGGTCGCCGCGGCGGTCCTGGCTGCGGCTGAAGCTGGTCCGCGCCGCCGAGACGGCCGATCAGGCCGAGGCCGGCTTCGCCGAGGAGTTGGCCGCCGCGAGCACCCCGACCGCCGCGCCGGGCAGCGCGGTGATCGCCGCCGGTGACGGCGCTGCCGAGCCGGGTCGCTCCGGTGTGCGTTTCGACCTGCTGGCCAACGACGCACTGGGCTCGCCGCTGCGCTGGCGGCTGCTGGCCGAACACAACCGGATCACCGATCCCCTCGCCGTGCCGGCCGGCACCACCCTCGCCGTCCCACCGGCCGGCGCGCCGAGCGGTGGATCGGTTGTGGCTGCGGTGACCGGCGCCGCGCGGGCGCTGGCCGGCGCGGCGGGTGCCGGCGCGTCGTTCGTCGGGGCCTCGATCGCCACCGCGCCCGCCGCCTGGGGCCCGTCGGGCCCCACGGCCACCAGCACCAACCCCGGGGGTACGCCATGACCAGCGTCGCGCCCCGGGCGCTGATCGTCCTGCTGGACGGCACCGAGCTGGTCGGCGCGGCCCGTCAGCGGGTCCGCTCACTGCGGGTGGCGGCCCGGCTCGACCAGCCCACCCAGGCCGAACTGGTGCTCGCCACCACCGCCGGGACCGGCGCGTTCGACCCGGCGGTACGCCCCGGCACAACGCTCGACGTACGGCTCGCCGACCACGCGGACGCCCTGTTCACCGGTGAGGTCACCTGCGTGGAGGTGGAGTACGCGGCCGACGGGGCGGCGGTGCTGCGGCTGCGGGCGTACGACCCGCTGCACCGGCTGCGCAAGCGGCAGGGGTTGCGGGTCTTCACCTCGGTCACCGCCGTCGAGCTGGCCCGGGAGCTGTGCGGCGCGGTGGGGCTGGCGGTGACCGCCGAGGTCGACGGTCCTCGGTTGGAGCGGCTGCTCCAGCACCGGCACAGCGATCTGGAGTTGCTGCGCGAGGTGACCGGCCGGGCCGGGCTGCACCTGGCCGCCGACGGTGACGGTGTCCGGCTGGTCACTCTCGCCGGCTACGGGGAGCCGGTCGCGTTGACGCTCGGCGCGGGGGTGCACACCCTGCGGCTGTCCACGAACACCGACCAGGCAAGTGGTGCCAGTGCGGCCCTGGGCTGGCACCCGCAGCGGGCCGAGGTGATCAGCCAGCAGGTCGACGAGGCGCGCTGCGGTCGACCAGCCGGCGACCGCCCGGACCCGACTGATGTGGGTGCCGGCGGCGTTCGCACCGCCGTGGACCAGCCCGGCCGCAGCGACGACGAGTTGGCGGCGCTGGCCCAGGCCCGCCTGGACACCCGGGCTGCGGCGCTGGCCACGGCCGAGGGGGTGGCCGAGGGCGATCCGGCGCTACGGCCGGGCCGCCGCGTCGACCTGGGCGGGGTGCCCGACCCGGTCGCCGGGACGTACGTGCTGACCGAGGTGGTGCACACAGTTGACGGCAACGGGCACCTGACCCGTTTCTCCACGGTGCCGCCGGCCACCCCGCCGACCCCGACCGGCGCGGCGGTGGTCACCCTCGGCAGCGTCACCGACGTCGCCGACCCGGACGGGCTGGGCCGGATCCGGTTGACCCTGCCGGCGTACGGGGACCTGGACGCCGGCTGGCTCGCCGTGCTCTGCCCCGGCGCCGGGCCGGGCAAGGGTCTGGTGGCACTGCCCGATCCCGGTGACACAGTGCTGGTGGTGCTGCCCGGCGGCGAGCCGGCCTCCGGCATCGTGCTCGGTTCGCTGTTCGGCGCCGTCGAGCCGTACGACGCGGGCATCGACGACGGAAAGGCCCGCCGCTGGACGATGCGCACCGCCGGCGGGCAGTCGATCGTCGTCGACGACGTGCGGCGCAGCCTGCGGCTGGGCACCCAGGGCGGCAGCTTCCTGGAGCTGACCCCCGACCTGGCCACCCTGCACGCGGCATCCGACCTGGTGATCTCCGCGCCCGGCCGGGCCATTGTGGTGCGCGCCCGCACCGTGGACTTCCTGCACGCCGACTCGACCGAGGACCCGACCACCGCGGCGGAGCAGGCCCGATCGCTCGCCCGCGCCCACCACGAAGGAGGCGGCTGATGCGCTGGATCCACAGTGACTCCGTGATCACCTGCGATCACGACGGCCGGGTCGAGAACCGACCCTCGCGGCAGTGGGTGACCGTCACCGGCGTGCCCGTGCTCATCGACGACGACCCGGAGGGACGCACAATCATCGCCTGCCCGAACTACGGCCCGACCATCAAGCCGTGCACGACGACGCTGACCGTCCGGGTCGGCTACAGCGACTGGGTCCGCGTCGACGGGCACCGGGTGGTGCTGTCGCACCTGGAGGGGTTCACCAACGGCACACCGCCGGGGCTGGTCAAGCACACGGTTCGCGACCCCCGCCAGCAGTTCCTGGGGGCGGACCGATGAGGGCCTTCCGCTTCGTCGGCGCCGGCTTCGACGCCGGCCGCACCGGCGGGTTGGCGCTCACCGCGGCCGGCGGCCTGGCGATGACCGAGGGCGACGAGAGCGTACGGCAGGCGCTGTTCCTGCTCCTGTCGACCACGCCGGGCGAACGGCTGATGCGACCCGGGTACGGCTCCCGGCTGCACCGGTTGGTGTTCGCGCCCAACGACGACACCACTGCCGGTCTGGCCATCCACTACGTCCGGCAGGCCATCGCCCGGTGGGAGCCCCGGGTCGAGGTGATCGACGTGGACGCCGGGCCGGACCCGGACGACGCGTGGCGGTTGGTGATCCGGTTGGACTACCGGGTGCGGGCCAGCCTGACCCCCGGGCAGCTGGTCTTCTCCGTGGACCTGCTCCCGGTCGACGAGCCCGCCCAGGGAGGAGCGTCATGACGCTGCCCGTGCCGCACCTCGACGATCGCGGCTTCCTCGATCTGGTCACCGAGGCCCGGGAACGGATCCGGCAGTCCTGCCCGGCGTGGACCGACCTGTCGGCGCACGACCCCGGCATGGCGTTGGTGGAGACGTTCGCGCACCTCACCGAGGTGATGATCTACCGGTTGAACCAGTTGCCGGAGAAGGCGTACGTCTCGTTTCTGAACCTGCTCGGGGTCACCCGGCACGCGCCGACAGCGGCCTGGGCGGACGTCCGGTTCACCCGTACCGGCACCGACCGCGGCGCGGTCCGGATCCCGGCCGGGCTGCGGGTCGCCGCGGCCCGGGGCGCGGATCCCCGGCCGGTCGTGTTCGTCACCACCGAGCCGACGCTGCTGCCGGCCGACGAGCCGTCGGTGACGGTCCGGATGCACCACTGCGAACCGGTCGAGGCGGAGTTGCTCGGCGTGGGCACCGGCCAGCCCGGGCAGGTGCTGCGCGCGGCACGCGCGCCGCTGACGCACACCGCCGAGGCGCTGGACCTGCTGCTCGGGGTGGAGGTGCCGGCCGGCACTGTCGAGCTGGGCGCGGCGGCCCGCGAGCACGACGGTCGCACCTTCGAGATCTGGCAGCCGGTGGACAGCTTCGCCGGGCTCGGCCCGCAGGCCAAGGCGTACCTGGTCGACCGCTGCTCCGGCACCGTCATCTTCGCCCCGGCCCTCGACCTGCGACCCCCCGCCGGGGCGACCCCGCACGGCGAGGTCACCGCCGACGCGGTCGCACCGGCGAGCGCCGTAGCGCCGGTGACCGTCGCGGCGGTGCCGCCGGCCGGACGGCAGATCCGGCTCTGGTACCGCGCCGGTGGCGGGCCCACCGGCAACGTGGCGGCGGGCACGCTGACCAGCCTGCGTGACCCACTGCCCGGGGTACGTGTGGACAACCCCGCCCCGGCGGCCGGCGGCCGGGAGATGGAGGCGCTGGAGTCGGTGCTGCTGCGCGGCCCGTACGAGTTCTTCGCCCAGCAACGGGCGGTCACCGCCCGCGACTTCGAGGTTCTCGCGACCAGCTCCGGTGCGGTGGCGCGGGCGCGGGCGTTCACCCGCGCGGCGGTGTACAGCTTCGCCCGTCCGGGCGAGGTCGAGGTGGTGCTGGTGCCGTACGTGCCGGAGGCGGCCCGACCGGGCGGTCGGCTGCCGGTGGCGGTGCTGCGCGAGCACGAGGTGCCCGAGGCACGGCACCGGGTCGAGGCGGACCTGGAGGAACGCCGGATGGTCGGCATCCGCTCCCGGGCCACCTGGGCGCGGTTCAAGGCGGTGTCCGTCCGGGCTCGGGTGGTGGTCCGCCGCGAGGAGGACGTGGACGCGGTCCGTCGCCGCATCCACGACCGGCTGCACCAGACGTTGAGTCCGCTGCCCACCGCGCTCAACCCGACCGGCTGGCCGTTCGGCGAACCGCTGCGGGCGTCCAACGTGTACCGGCTGCTGGAGCACGCCGAGCCGGGGGTGCGCTACGTCGAGTCGGTGCGGTTCGTGGTCGACGAGGCCCCCGACGCCGGCGTCCGCGCCCTCGCCGTGGACCAGTACCAGCCGCGCACCTGGTACGCCGGGCGCGGCCCGGTGCTGTTCCGTTCCAGCAACGGCGGCGCGGGTTGGGAACCGGCCGGTCGCTTCGACGACGAGACGGTGCTGCGGGTGGTGCCCGCGCCCGCGCCGGTACGGCCGGGCATCGTCGCGCGTCCCGGCTCGGTGGCCGTGGTGACGCTGCGCGCCTCGGGCGGCTCCCGGGTGCACCTGAGCACCGACCTCGGCGAGACGTGGTCGCTGCTCACCGACCTGGACTCGCGGATCTCCGACCTGGCCTGGCTGGACCGCGACGGCGCGGGCGCGCTGCTGGCGGCCACCGACACCGGCCTGTACGAGGTGTCGCTGCTGCCCGGGGCGGTGCCGTTGCAGATCCTGGTCGACCCGTCCGACGCCGACCGGGGCTTCTACGCGGTCCGCACGTTCGTCTCCGAGCGGGGCGCGCCGGGGGTGGCGGTGGCCGCGCAGGCCAGCTTCGGGGTGTACCTGTCGACGAGCGGCGGCCGACCCGGCAGCTTCAGCCACGTCGGTCTGGCCAACGTGGACAACCGGGTCCTCGCCGTGCAGTACGACGGCCCGGCCACCCTGCTGTGGAGCGGCGCGGGCGAGCCGGATCCGAAGAAGCCCGGCCAGGGCTGTCATCGCACCCGGCTGTTCGAGTCCGACGTGAAGTGGCAGTCGATGCAGGCCGGGTGGAGCGGCGGCACCTGCCGGGACCTCGCGTTCGCCGGCCAGCAGGCGGTGGCGGCCACGCAGAGCGGCGGGGTGCTGCGGCTGGACACCCTGGCCGCCCAACCGCAGTGGCAGGCGGTGTCGGTCAACTGCGGGTTGCCGTTGCGGGACCGGACCCGGTTCGTGCCGGTCGACGCCATCGCGGTGAGCGGCCCGACGGCCGGGGCCGCTGCGCCCGGCGGCACCGGCGCGGCGGAGCGGTTGATCCTGGCCAGCGGCGAACGAGGCGTGCACCGCAGCGCCGACGCCGTCACCTGGACACCCAGTGCCAACCAGGCCACCGCCGACGTGGTGACCGTCCCCGATACCTGGCTGCTCTGCTCCGGCGAGCACGACATCGAGGTGGTGCGCCAGGATGCGACGCTCGGCGATTGAACGGCTGCTGCCCGCCGCCTATCAGCGGGCCTGCGTGCCGGGCAGCGTGCTCTGGGCGCTGCTGGACGTGATGGAGGGGCTGCACGCCCCGGACGAGGCGATCCTCGCCGAGGTGGACGCGCTGTTCGACCCGTACCGGGCGCCGGACGGGCTGGTAGTGCGGTTGACCCGCTGGGTGGCGATGGACCACGTGGTGGTCTCGTCCCGGCCGGACACCCCGCTGCCACTGCCGGTGGGTCGGCTGCGCGACCTGGTGGCCAACGCCGCCCTGCTGGCCCGCTGGCGCGGCACCCCGTACGGGATGCGCAGAGCCCTGGAGCTGGCCACCGGGATGTCGGGCTTCGCCATCGACGAGCCCGCCGAGCGGGCCTTCCACGTCGTGGTGCGGGTGCCGGTCGCCGCCGCCGGTCAGCTCGCCGTGATCACCCGCATCGTCGAGGCGGAGAAACCCGCATCGGCCACTGTCGAGATCGTCCTGGAAGAGGAGTCGTCATGACCACCGAGTGGGCGGTCGTCGCCGCCGCCGAGCAGTTCACAGTCGACCCGCGCAACAGCGGCGAGCTGACCTTCACCGTCTCCAACCCGGGCAACGCGCCGGACACTGTGGTGTTCGACGTGGCACCCGGTGACGGCTCCCAGCGGGCCTGGTTCACCGTCGCCGAACCCCAACGGGTGGTACCCGGGCAGGGCTCGGTGTCGTTCCTGGTCAAGCTCGCCGTGCCGGCCGGCACCCCGCCCCGGCGCTACGACATGACCGGGTTCGCGTACTCGGCGAACACCGCGCCGGAGGAGAGTTCCCGCTCCAGCGGCCGGGTCACCTACGAGGTGCGGGCGGTCGCGCCGCCACGGCGTACCCCGTGGTTGTGGATCGCCGCCGCGGCGGCGTTGGTGCTGGTGGTGGTCGCGGTGGGGGTGGTGTTGCTGACCCGCGACGGTGAGCCGGCCCCCGGCGAGCCGCGGGTGGTCGCCGTCGAGGCGGAGAGCCTGGTGCCGGGCGCGGTGGTGGAGTCCCCGGCGAAGAACGGGGCGAAGGTGGAGGCGCAACCCAACTGCTGCGGGGTGACCTGGTCCGGCGACAAGCAGTTGTTCTTCCAGGGGCTGGCCATCGGCGACAAGGTCACCGTGACGGTGCAGATCCCGGCCGACGGCACCTGGCGTTTCGCCGCGGTACGCACCACCTCCCTCGACTACGCCAACACCGTCTTCGCCATTGACGGCAACCAGGTGGGCGGCACGTTCCTCGGCTTCACGCCGACGGTGCGCAGGACGGAGTTCCTGGACGTCGGCACGGTGCGGCTCGCCAAGGGCCCCCACCAGGTCACGCTGCTGGTGGTCGGCAAGACGCAGGGCACGAACCGCTACTTCGCGGGCGTCGACGAGATCCGGTTCACCGAGATCGTGGCGCAGGCCGTGCCGCGATGAGTGGCCGGCAGAAGGCGCTGCTGGGGCTGTTCGCCGTCCTGCTGGTGGCGCTGTTCGTGGTCGCGGTCAGCACGGGCCGCGACGAGCCGGGTGATCCGGAGGCCCGGCACGGGTTGGTTGACCGGTTGGGCGCGCTGGGCGGCGAGCGTTCCGCTGTGGATCCGGCGACGGTCAGCGCCGACTGCGCCGACGAGACGGGCCGGCTGGCGTTCTCCGGCAGCTGCGTGGTGCGGGTCGCGGACCCGGGTGGGCTGCGCACCCTGGTGTTGCGCAGCGCGGCACGGTTCACTGTCGTCGCCCCGGCGCCCGGCGACGCCGACCTCACCATCCGCGACGAGGTCGAGCCGGCGGCGGACGGCACCGGCGCGGTGGCGAAGATCGCCGTCGACCAGGCCACCGAGGTGGGTCTGGTCTGCCCCGGCCTGGGCGGTTGCACTGTCGTCGTGGCCACGTCCTGAATCGACCTGGACCGAGTGGAGGGTGCCGCCGTGGGTGACCTGCGCAAGCCGTTCCTGCTGATGGCGATGCTCGCCATCGTCCTGGCGATCGGGGTGGAGCTCGGCGCCGGGCTGCTGCTCGGCGGCGCCGACGCCGGTGCGGCCCTCGCCGACAGCGCCGGCGGGCTGGACGTGGAGATCGACGACGTGTCCGGGGTCAGCGAACCGTCCGGCCGGGGCACCGGCTACCTGGCGCTGATCGACGCGGTGGCGGTCTGGAGCACCGGGCTGTTCTGCCTGGGCCTGCTGCTGCCCGAGCGCGTCCAGGGTCGGGTGCAGGGCGTCGCCAGCCTGATCTTCTCGATCATCCTCATCATCGTCGGGCTGGTCGCGCTGGTCGTCGCCTTCGTGGAGCTGTCCATCATGGTGTCGCTGTTCCTGGCCGTCCCGTTCGGCACCCTGGCGTACCTGGCGCTGTGGGGGTTCTTCCCGGTCGGCGAGGCGGCGGTGCTGCTCGGGCTGGTGCTGCTGCTCAAGCTGGTGTGGGCCGGGATGCTGGTGCTGGCCCAGCCGCGCTTCCTGCAGAACAAGGGCCTCGTCCTGCTGATCCTCACCACCCTGCTGTGCACTGTCGTGCTGGAGTTCCTGCACAACCTGGTGCCGGTGATCCTGGTCAGCATCGTCGACGACGTGGCGGCGCTGGTCTTCGCGATCATCGCGATCATCTGGGGGCTGGTGCTGCTGATCGGCTCCATCCCGGCGATCGTCAAAGCCGTCCGAGTAACCGCCGCCCTACCAACCCGCGCCCCCACCACCCGCCCCTCGCCCCGTTGATCATGAAGTTGTTGCCGTGACACGCCGGGCGGAGTGGCAACAACTTCATGGTCAACCTGCGTGGGTCGGGGCCACCGTCGCGACCAGGGCCGCCACCGCGTCCCGGTCGAGGGTCCCGTCGGCCACCCACACCTGGTACCGGCCGTGCCGGCTCCCACCGGCCGGCACCACCGCCGGGCGGTCGAACGCGAACGCCACACAGACCCCCGGATACATCCCGGTCCGCACGAACCACCGGTCGTCGCGGCCGAGGCCCGCGAAGACCAGTGTGTACGCCCCGCCGGCCGACCCGGCGCCGGTCAGCGCGAGCCACGGCGCCGCACTGCCGTTGACCGTCTCCTCCCCGGCCGCGTCGGCGGTGAACACCGCCGGTTCGCCGTCGGCGACGGCCCGCCAGAAGAACCCGCCGTAGCCGGCCCCGCCCGGGCGGCCGTTGGTGGCCGGGCTGCCCAGCCGGATCTCCCGGTCGTCCGGGGCGACGAGAACGGACTCCAGGTCGAGTCGCCAGGCGTCCGGCGCGACCACCGACGCGGCGAGCCACCTCCGCTCGGTCAGCAGGACCCCGCCGGCCCGGTCGCGCCACTGGAGGTCGTGCGCGTACCGGCCCGCGGACCGTTCGACCTCGCCGGTGTGCGTGATGACACCGTGGTCGTCGCGCCAGGTGTAGCCGACGTCGCGGACGTAGGTGCGCCCGCCCCAGAGGTTGCTGCCGTCGACGTCCTGCACAGCGAGGGACGCGCCGAGGTGCCACACGTGGTCGGCGGGGAGCGCGTCGGTGACCACCGTTCCGCCGAGCGTGCGTACCGGGTGCAGGTACGGTCGGGGCCCGTGCCGCGCGTCCAGCGCCGGGTCGAGCACGTACTCGGCCACCTCCGTGGCCCCGGCCGTCAGCCGCACCGGCTCCCCGCTCACGGCAGCTCCCGACGTCCGGCGACGGCGACCGAGACCGGTCGGCGGGCGTGGGAGTCGGCTGGTCTCTCCCGGCCGCCGACGACGGCGACCGGGACCGGCCGGCGGACGGTGACGGCGTGCAGGGCGGCCACCGTGTAGCCGGCGAGGATCGGCACCGCGACCGGGGTGACCAGGACGGTGAGCAGCCCGGCCAGCGCGACGACCCCGGTGAGCGCCGCCCAGCGGGTGGGCGCGTCGAGGCAGGCGCGGGCGGCGGAGCGGGCCGAGGCCCGCCACCGCCCGCCCCCGTTGCCGCCCACCTCGACGACGACCAGCCCGGCGTACCCGGCCAGGCCGGCAGCGATCAGCGCCGTCACGAGCAGCGCGGCCGGGCCGCCCGGCACCCGGCCGGTGGCCAGCGCCGCCAGGTCGGCGGCGAGCAGCGCCCCGCCGGCGAGCGCGAGCAGGCTGACCGGCACACCGGGCAGCACCGCACGGCCGAACCGGCGCACTGTCGTGCGCGCCGACGGCCAACTGCCGGTACGCGTCCAGTCGTGCACCGCCGCGCTGGCCGTGCCCGCCGCCGCGGCGGCGGTGAGCAGGGGCACCGCCGCGAGGGTCAGCAGGATGCCCAGCAGTGCCAGGTCGGCGGCGTCGCGAGCGACGTCGCGCCAGTCCCGCCGCCCGCCGGGGTCCGGAGGTTCAGCCCTTGATGCCACTGGTGTTGATCCCCTCGACGAGCATCCGCTGGAACGCGACGAAGAACAGGAAGACCGGCAGCAGCGACAGCACCGACATGGCGAACATCGGGCCGACCGCGCTCTGGCTGGTCGAGTCGATGAACAGCGTCAGCGCGACCGGAACTGTGTAGTCCTCCAGTTGGGACAGGAAGACCAACTGGCGGAAGAAGTCGTTCCAGGTCCAGATGAACGAGAAGATCGCCGTGGTGACCAGCGCCGGGCGGCTCAGCGGCAGGATGATGTGCCGGAAGATGCCGAACGGACCGGCGCCGTCGATGCGGGCCGCCTCGTCCAGCTCCCGGGGGACGCCCCGCATGAACTGCACCATGAGGAAGACGAAGAACGCCTCGGTGGCCAGGAACTGCGGAATGAGCAGCGGCAGGTACGGCCAGTCACCGCCGACCAGCCCGAGCGTGCGGAACAGGATGTACTGCGGAACGATCAGCACGTGCTGGGGCAGCAGCAGCGTGCCGATCATGACGGCGAACCACATGCCGCGCAGCCGGAACCGCAGCCGGGCGAAGGCGTACGCGGCCAGCAGGCAGGAGAGCCCGTTGCCGATGACGGTGAGCAGGCTGACCATGGCGCTGTTGAGGAAGAACCGGCCGAAGCTGACGTCGAAGTTGGACCACCCGGCGGTGTAGTTGCCAGGGGTGAAACGCTCGGGCAGCAGCCCGACGTTGTTGACGATCTCCTCCTGGGACTTCAGCGAGGTGCCCACCATCCAGATCAGCGGGTAGAGCACCACGGCGACGATCGCCACCAGGATCAGCAGCCGCAGCACGGGCCGTCCGCCGGGTCGTCGACGCGCGTTCGGCGGCGCTGGGGTCGTCGGGGTCACCGTCACCATCACCGGTCCTCCCCGTCGGAGTAGTGCACCCAGAACCGTCCGGTGCTGAAGAAGATCGCGGTGATGACCGCGATGGCGAGCAGGAACACCCAGGCCATCGCCGAGGCGTAGCCCATGTTGAGGTCGGTGAAGCCGGTGATGTAGAGGTTCAGCGTGTACATGAGGGTGGAGTCGACCGGGCCACCGGTGCCGTTGCTGAGCACGAACGCGGCGGTGAAGCCCTGGAAGCCGTTGATGGTCTCCAACACCAGGTTGAAGAAGATGACCGGGGAGAGCATCGGCAGGGTGACGTTGCGGAACTGGCGGAACTGGCCGGCCCCGTCGACCGACGCGGCCTCGTACAGCTCGGTGGGCACCTGCTTGAGCCCGGCCAGGAAGATCACCATCGGTGCGCCGAACTGCCAGATGGCCAGCACCATCAGTGTTTCGAGGGCCCAGTCGGGGTCGTTGACCCACGGTTTGCCGGTGATGCCGAAGAGGCTCAGCAGCGAGTTGAACGCGCCGTCGCGGTTGAACATGTTGACCCAGACGATGGCCAGCGCGACGCTGCCGCCGAGCAGGGACGGCAGGTAGAACAGCCCGCGGAACAGCCCGACGCCGCGCCAGGCGCGGTTGAGCAGCAGCGCCACGCCGAGCGCCGCGGCCAGCTTCAGCGGTACGGCGATCAGCGCGAAGGTCAGGGTGACCCGCACCGCGTGCCAGTACGACGGGTCGGCGGTGAACATGCGTTCGTAGTTGGCCAGCCCCACCCACTCCACCTCGGAGAAGGGGGTGAGGATGTCGTAGTTGGTGAAGCTCAAATAGAGCGACAGCAGCATGGGGATCGCCGTGACACCCATCAGGCCGATGAGCCACGGCGACAGGAAGACGTACCCCGCCAGACCTTCGCTGTGCCGGAAGCGTCCGGGCCCACGCCTCTCAGCGTGGGCCCGGTCGGATCCGGGGCCGCGTCGGGTCGGGTCGGGTGCCGTGGTCAACGCCACGAACAGCTCCTCTCCTCGCCTCGCGGCGCGGTCAGGCGATGGCGGACTTGCACGCCTCGATGAACTGGGCGGCGGCCTCGGCGGGGGTGGCCCGGCCGTACTGCGCGTTCTCGGCGGCCTTGATCAGCTCGGACTTCACCTTGCTGTGGCCCTTGATGGGCACCTGCGGTGACTTGCCGAACTTCTGGGTCAGCTCCGCCTCGACGGCGATGGACTGCTTCATGGCCGGGTCGGTGGTGTCGTCGCTGACCACGCGACGCAGGTCCAGGTTGGACGGCAGACCGCGGTCGGTGCCGAGCAGCTTGACCGCCTCCTGGTCGTTGTTCAGGAAGTTGATCACGTCGACCGCGACGTCCTTGTTCTTGCTGCCCTTGAACACCGACCAGTACATCGAGGCACGGGCCCACTGCGCGCTCGGATCACCGGGGTAGGCGATCACGCCCAGCTCGTCCTTGGTGTTCTTCTTCAGGTCCGGCATCTGGTTGGCCCAGACCCAGGAGGTCGCCGACTTGCCGGTGACCACCAGCTGCTTGGTGACGTCGCTGGAGTTGCCCTCGTGGATGACGTCGGCGCTCGGGGTGGCCTTGCGGTCCCGGGCGCCCTTCCACAGGTCGAACCACTTGGTCACGTCCTCGGCGGCGAAGCCCAGCTCCTTGCCCTGGTAGAGGTCCTTGCCCTGTTGGCGCAGCCAGACCCAGAACGCCTTGTAGTCGGCGCTCGGGTCCTGCGTGCCAGGCACCTTGGTCTTGGCGGTGACCTGCTCGGCCCAGGCGATGTGCTCCTCCCACGACATTCCGGTGGTCGGCTCGGGCAGGTCGTTAGTGGTCAACAGCGTCTTGTTGTAGACCAGGCCCTGGGTGTTCTCCCCGGCGGCCAGACCGGCGAGCTTGCCGTCGACCACGCCGTACTGCCAGAGGCTCTCGGGGAACTTGGAGGTGTCCAGTTTTCCGGACTCCTGATACGAGGTCAGGTCGAGCGTGGTGTTGCGGGCCGCGTACTCGGCCAGGTAGTTGTCGTCGATCTGGAACAGGTCCGGCGGGTTGCCGCCGGCGGTGAGGGTGGCCAGCTTGTCGAAGTAGCCCTGGTTGGCCTGCCAGGTCTTCTCGAACGTCACGTTCGGATGCTTCTTGGTGTAGAGAGCCAGGGCGTCCTCGGTCAGTTTGGCCCGGGCGTCGCCGCCCCACCAGAAGATGGAGAGCTTGACCGGCGCGTTCGGGTCGGCGGCGCCGCCGTCGTCGTCTCCGCAGGCGGCGGCGCCGAACATCAGCGGTGCGGCGACTGTCACGGCGAGCAGGCCACGTAGCAGGCGCCGCCGAGGCAGAGGGGTACGGTGGGCGCGCCCGACGGGCGCGTCAGTGGTGGGGGGCGTTGCGGGGTGCATGTGCGCTCACTCCTCGGCATTAGGAGGCGACGGCGTCACCGGTGGCAGCAGTCGGGATGCCCGGGTCCGCAGGGCAATGCGGGCCCGGGCCACGTGGTGCGGCCAGGGGACGTGCCGGTCGGGCGTACGGGCCCGGGCCGGTCGAGTCGCGGATGACCAGGTCGGTCTGGAGCATTACCTGTGCGGTGGTACGACGGACGCCGAGCGCCGTGCCGGCACCGGACCCCCGCGCACCGCGCGGTGACTCGATGTCCTGTTGCAGCAGCATGTCGACGGCCGTCCGGCCGGCGGCCCCGGTGGGTGTGGCCACCGTCGTCAGTTTGGGGCGGGTCAGCCGGCTCAGGGTGATGTCGTCGACCCCGACGACGCTCACCTCCTGCGGCACCCGGACCCCGAGCGCGTCCAGCCCCTCGATGAGGCCGATCGCCATCAGGTCGTTGTAGGCGAGCACTGCCGACACGCCACTGCGTCGCACCTGCTCGGCGACGGCGGAGCCGCCGACCTCGGTGGGCGCGTTGGGGCCGAGCATGGTCAGCTCCGCGCCACCGGCTCGGGCGGCCGCCCCGGCGGCACGGCGCATCTCCCGGTTGGTCCACGAACTGCGCGGGCCACCGAGCAGGGCGATGCTGCGGTGCCCCAGGCCGACCAGGTGCTCGATCGCCGAGCGGGCGCCCTGCCCGACGTCCATCAGCACGCAGGGCAGGCCGGTCACCTGGCGGTTCACCACGACCAGTGGCACCTCGCGGCTGAGCTGCTCGATCAGGCTGTTGCTCATCCGAGGGCTGCACAGCAGCACCCCGTCCACCTGCTTGGCCAGCGCGTGGACCAACTCTTCCTCGGCGGTCGGGTCCTCGTTGGTGTCGGCCACGAAGACGTGGTAGTCGCGGTGCCGGGCCTGACTCTCCGCCGCCTTGATCAGCGGCGGGAAGAACGGGTTCGCGATATCCGCGATGATCAGCCCGATGTTGTGCGTCCTCCCGGTGATCAGGGCCCGGGCGGCGCGGTTGGGCCGATAGCCCAGATCCTCCGCGCAGGCCAGCACCCGGACCCGGGTCTCGGGGTTGACCAGGTGTGGAGCGGAGAAGGTGCGCGACACGGTGGAGATGTGCACACCGGACGCCCGGGCGACGTCCCGGATGGTGACTGGCACGGCGGCCCCTTCGTCCGATGTGGTGGCGGTCACGCAGGTGTGGCCCATTAATGCAAACGGTTGCGCCAGTGTCAACGGTCAATGATTACGGCTTCGTTGCACCCACACTCCCCTTGGTGACCTGTGGCCTCTCAAACGCTGACAAATGACGCCGATCCCGCTGTCGTCGTTGACGCGAACGGATCGATCGTGATTACTTCATTGCAAACCTTTGCAGCACCACGGGAGGCGACCGCATGTCACCGAGAGCCGCCGGGCGAGCCCGGTACGCCGTCGTGGGCACCGGCGCGCGGGCCGAGATGTTCGTCCGGGCGCTGGTGCTCGACCACGCCGACACCACCGAGCTGGTCGCCTTCGCCGACGTCAACCAGGCCCGAATGGACGCCCACAACCGCTGGCTGGGCGAGTTGGGCCACCGCCCGGTGCCCACGTACCCGGCCGGCGACTTCAAGGCAATGCTGGACTCCGAGCGCGTCGACGTCGTCCTGGTCACCAGCGTGGACGTCACCCACGACGAGTACGTGGTGGCCGCGCTGCGCGCCGGCCGGGAGGTCGTCACCGAGAAACCGATGACAGTGGACGTGGCCCGCTGCCGGCGGATCCTAAACACTGTCACCGAGACCGGTGGGCGGGTGACTGTCGCCTTCAACTACCGCTACAACCCGCTGCACGAACAGGTTCGCCGGCTGCTCGCCGAGGGCGCGGTCGGCGAGATCGGCTCGGTGCACTTCGAGTGGTTGCTCGACGTCCGCCACGGCGCCGACTACTTCCGCCGCTGGCACCGCGACAAGGCCACCTCCGGCGGGCTGATGGTGCACAAGGCCAGCCACCACTTCGACCTGGTCAACTGGTGGCTGGCCGCCACGCCCGTCGAGGTGTACGCCGCCGGCCGACTCTTCTTCTACGGCGAGGACGGTCGCCGGCACGGTTACGCCCGCGACTACGACCGGGCACACGGCTCCCCCGCCGCCGCCGACGACCCGTTCGCACTGCGGCTGGACGCGCACCCCCGGCTGCGCGAGTTGTACCTCGACGCCGAGGCCGAGGACGGCTACCAGCGCGACCGCAACGTCTTCGCCCCCGGGGTGAGCATCGAGGACGACATGGCGGTGCTGGCCCGCTACTCCACCGGCGCCACCATGACCTACCACCTCACCGCGTACGCGCCCTGGGAGGGCTACCGGGTGATGGTCAACGGCAGCCGCGGCCGACTGGAGCTGGACGTGGCAGAGAACGACTTCGTCGACCGGGGCACCGCCGGCGCGGTCAAGGGCGCCGCCCTGCACGGCGCCGAGGCGCCGGCCGAGGGCGGTGGTGCGACGCTTACCCTGCGCCCGTTCTGGGCCCCGCCCCGGCAGATCCCGGTGGAGGGTCGTAGTCGGCACGGGCACGGCGGCGCGGACGCCCGGATGACCGGGGTGCTCCTCGGCGGTCAACCCGACCCGTTGGGCCGCGCCGCGACCGCCGACGACGGCGCGTTGGCACTGCTCACCGGTCTGGCCGCCAACCGGTCCTTCGAGACCGGCCAACCCGTCCGCGTCGCCGACCTGCTCACCCCCCGCTGACACAGGAGACGAGGAGCCCCACTCCGTGCCCACGTTCGACCACACCGACCTGCTCCTGCCGCCCGAGCCGGGCCTGCGCGCGCTGGCCCGGGAGCTGTACGCCCTGGCGGCGGAGCAGCCCATCATCTCGCCGCACGGGCACGTCGACCCGGCCCTGCTCGCCGAGGACCGCCCCTTCCCGGACCCGGCGCAGTTGCTCATCGTGCCCGACCACTACCTGACCCGGATGCTGCTCAGTCAGGGCGTACCCCCGTCGGATCTGGGGGTGCCCACCCGCGACGGCAGCCCGGTGGAGACCGACGGCCGGGTGATCTGGCGACGCTTCGCCGCGCACTGGCACCTGTTCCGGGGCACCCCGTCGCGACTCTGGCTGGAGCAGACCTTCCGCACCGTGTTCGGGGTGCACACCCCGCTTCGCCCGAACACCGCCGACGCCCTCTACGACGAGATCGCGGCCCGGCTCGCCGAGCCGGACTTCCGGCCCCGGGCGCTGTTCGAGCGGTTCAACATCGAGGTCCTCGCCACCACCGAGTCGCCGTTGGACGACCTCGCGCAGCACGCCAAGCTCGCCGCCGACGGGTGGGGTGGGCCGGGCGGCCGGGTGGTCACCACGTTCCGCCCGGACGACGTGGTGGACATGGAGTTCGAGGGCTGGTCGGCAAACGTGGACCGTCTCGGCGACCGGGCCGGTGAGGACACCGGCACGTACGCCGGCTACCTGGCGGCGCTGCGGGCCCGGCGCGCCGCGTTCATCGCCGCCGGCGCCACCTCCTCCGACCACGGCCACCCCACCGCGCGCACCCTGGACCTGACGCCGGCCGAGGCCGAGCGGCTGTACGACCGGGGCCGGCGCGGCGAGGCCGACGCCGCCGACGCGGAGGCGTTCCGGGCGCACATGCTCGTGGAGTTCGCCCGGATGTCGCTCGACGACGGCCTGGTCATGCAGCTGCACCCCGGCGCGGTGCGCAACCACAACCGGTGGTTGCACGCCCGGCACGGCCGCGACGTCGGCGGCGACATCCCGCAGGCCACCGAGTACGTGCACGCGCTCGCCCCGCTGCTGGAACGCTACGGCAACGACCCCCGGCTGCGACTGGTGCTCTACACCCTCGACGAGGACACCTTCACCCGCGAGCTGGCGCCCCTCGCGGGCGGGTACGCCGCGTTGCTGCTCGGCGCGCCCTGGTGGTTCCTGGACTCCCCGGAGGTGCTGCGCCGGTTCCGGGAGACGGTGACCGAGAGCGCCGGCTTCTACAACACCACCGGGTTCGTCGACGACACCCGGGCGTTCTGTTCCCTTCCGGTACGCCACGACGTGGCCCGCCGGGTGGACGCCGGCTTCCTGGCCCGGCTCGTCGCCGAGCACCGGCTACCGATGGACGAGGCCGCCGAGACCATCGTCGACCTGGCGTACCGGCTGCCCAAGCGGGTCTTCAACTTCGGAGGACAGGCTCAATGACCGTCACCATCACCTCCGTCGAGGTGCACGACGTGCGGTTCCCCACCGCCGCCCGGGGCGACGGCTCCGATGCGATCAACCGGGGTGACTACTCGGCGACGTACGTGGAGCTGGGCACCGACGCCGGCCCGACCGGCGCCGGGTTCACCTTCACCAACGGTCGCGGCAACGAGATCACCTGCGCGGCGGTGCGTGCCCTGGCCCACCACGTCCAGGGCCGCACCATCGAGGAGATCACCGCCGAGCCGGTGGCGTTCTGGCGCTCGCTCAGCGCCGACGTGCAGCTGCGCTGGCTGGGCCCGGAGAAGGGCGTCATCCACATGGCGACCGGCGCGCTGGTCAACGCGGTGTGGGACCTGCGGGCCACCCTGGCCGGCAAGCCGATGTGGCGTTTCCTCGCCGACCTGCCCACCGACGACCTCGTGGCCAGCGTCGACTTCAAGCACATCACCGACGCGCTCACCCCGGACGAGGCAGCCGCCATCCTCGACAAGGGACGCGACGGGTTGGCCGACCGGTTGGCGACGCTCGAACGTGACGGTTTTCCTTCGTACACCACCTCGGTCGGGTGGCTCGGCTATCCCGACGACAAGGTGCGGGCGCTGACCCGGCAGGCGTACGCCGACGGCTGGCGGGCGATGAAGATGAAGGTCGGCGGTCCGCTCGCCGACGATCTGCGGCGGGCCCGGATCATCCGGGAGGAGATCGGCCCGAACGCGCTGTTGATGATGGACGCCAACCAGGTCTGGGACGTCGACGAGGCGATCACCGCGATGGAGGCGCTGGCCGAGGTGGACCCGTACTGGATCGAGGAGCCCACCCACGCCGACGACATCCTCGGGCACGCCCGGATCGCCCGCGCGGTGACCGAGTTGACCGCCGGCCGCTGCCGGGTGGCCACCGGTGAGGTGGCCGCCAACCGAGTGATCTTCAAGCAGTTGCTCCAGGCCGAGGCGATCGGGGTGATGCAGGTCGACGCCTGCCGGGTCGGCGGCGTCAACGAGGTCCTGGCCGAGCTGCTGCTGGCGGCGAAGTTCGGCGTGCCGGTCTGCCCGCACGCCGGCGGCGTGGGCCTCTGCGAGTACGTCCAGCACCTGGCGATCTTCGACTACCTGCGGGTGGGCACCGGTCTGGACGGTCGGATGATCGAGTACGTCGACCATCTGCACGAACACTTCGTCGACCCGGTGCGGACCCGCGGTGGCCGCTACCTGCTGCCCGAACGGCCTGGTTACAGCGCCACCATGAAGTCCGCGTCGATCGCCGAGTTCCGCTTCCCGGACGGTCCGGCATGGCGGTGACCGTCGGGGCCTCCCGGCTCGGCATGGGCATGCTGCGCCGGCTGCCCGCCGACGCCCGCCCGCTGATCCGGCCGGGCACCGTGCCGACCGGCGTCGTACACCTGGGGTTGGGCGCGTTCCACCGCGCCCACCAGGCCGTCTTCACCGAGGCGGCGGTCGGCGCGGCCGGGGGTGACTGGGGCATCGTGGCCGTCGCCCCGCGCAGCACCGCAGTGGTGGAGGCGATCGCCGCGCAGGACAACCTGTTCAGCGTCAGCGCCCTCTCCGCGGCCGGCAGCTCCACCCGGGTGGTGGGCGCCCTCAGCGGTGTCCGGCACGCGCCCAGCGACCCGGACGCCGTGGTGGCGTTGCTCGCCGACCCGGCGATCCGCGTGGTGACCCTGACCGTCACCGAGAAGGCGTACCAACTCGACCCGGTGACCGGCCGACTGTCCCCGGACTCGGCGCTCGCCGCGGACCTGGCCGGCGGCGCGGCGCCGACCACGGTGCCGGGGCTGCTGCTGCGCGGGCTGGCCGCCCGGGCCGCCGCGGACGCCGGGCCGGTGGCCCTGGTGAGCTGCGACAACCTGCCGGCCAACGGTCGACGACTGCGCGGCATGCTCGACCAGGCGGTCGGCCGGGCCGGCGGGGTGCCCGCCGGGCTGGTCGAGTGGGTGGCCGGCAACGTCACCTGCCCGGGCACCATGGTGGACCGGATCGTGCCGGCCAGCACCCCGGAGACGATCGAGGCGGCCCGGCTGGCGCTCGGCGTGACCGACCTGGCCGCGGTGGCCGCCGAGCCGTACGCGCAGTGGGTGATCGAGGACGACTTCCCCGGCGGTCGGCCCGGCTGGGAGTTCGCCGGGGCGGTGCTCACCGACGACGCCGGCCCGTGGGAGCGGTTGAAGCTGCGTGCCCTCAACGGGGTGCACTCCGCCATCGCGTACCTCGGAGCGTTGGCCGGTCGGGAGACGATCGCCGACGCGTTGGAGATCCCGCACCTGCGTGACGTGCTGCGCCGGCTGATCGCCGAGGACGTGGCGGCCAGCTTCACTCCACCGGACGGGGTGCTGGTGGTCGACTACGGCGAGCAGGCCCTCGCCCGGTTCGGTAACCCGGCGATCCACCACCGCACCCTCCAGGTGGCGATCGACGGCTCCCAGAAGCTTCCGCAGCGCGTCCTGCACACCATCGCCGACCTGCGCGCGACCGGGCGGTCCGCGCGCTGGGGCGCGCTGGTCGTGGCGTCCTGGTTGCGCTTCGCGCTGGGGTACGCCGACGACGGCCGGCCGTTGCCGTTCCAGGACCCACTGGCCGGGCCGATCCGGGCCGCGCTGGACGCCGGGGCGCAGAGCCCTGCGGGCGCTGTCGACGCGGTCTTCGGGCTGCGCGACGTCATCCCGATGGAGGTGGCCGAGGACGACGAGGTCCGCGCCGACGTGATCGCCTGGCTGACCGCCTTGGAGCGGCACGGCGTCGAGGCCACCCTGGCCGGTGCCCGGTGACCGGGTCCACCCGGACCGGTCGGCGGTGAGCGGGGCAACCCCACCGCCACGGGTGGCGGTGATTGGGGCGAACGGGCACGGTCGCTGGCACCGGCGGGTTATCGCGCCCCTGCACGCCGCCGGTCGGCTGCGGTTGGTCGCCCTGGTCGACGTCCGACCGGTGGAGGACGACCCGGCCGCACCGGTGCCGCCCGGGGTGGCGGTGTTCACCGACCACCGGGCGATGCTCGCCGCCACCCGACCGGAGGTGGTGGTGATCTGCACGCCGCCGCACACCCACCTGGCGATCGCCCGCGACGCCCTGGCCACCGGCGCGGACCTGCTGCTGGAGAAGCCGCCGGTGCTGTCGTTGGCCGAGCACGAGGAGTTGACCTGGGCCCTCACCGCCGCCGGTCGGGTGGCCCAGGTCGGCTTCCAGGCGCTCGGTTCGGCGGCCCTCACCGCGCTGACCGACGCGCTGGCCGCCGGCCGGTTGGGCACTGTCACCGGCATCTCCACCATCGCCGCCTGGCAACGGCCGGACGCCTACTACGCCCGCTCCCCCTGGGCCGGTCGACGGAGTGTGGACGGCCGGCCGGTGCTGGACGGCGCGCTCGTCAACCCGCTCGCGCACGCGGTCATGCAGTGCCTGGCTATCGCCGAGGCGCTCGCCGGGGCGACACCGTGGCCGGTGGCGATCGAGGTGGAGCGCTACCGGGTCCGACCGATCGAGGTGGAGGACACCGCAGTGCTGCGGGTCCGGTTCCGCGCCGGGCCGCCGGTGCTGGTGGCGGTGACCCTGGCCGCCGAGGAGTTCGTGGCGGGCGAGGTGGTGGTGACCGGTACGGCGGGGCAGGCGGTGCTGGAGTACCCGACCGACCGGCTGCGCCTGCCCGGGGACGTGGTGACCCGCCGGGTGCCGGGGCGGCTGGGGCTGCTGGAGAACCTGCTCGCCCACCGGGTCGACCCGGTGGGCGTGCCACTGATCGCACCGCTGGCCCGTACCGCGCCGTTCACGGCGCTGCTGGACGCGTTGCGGCCGGCGCCGGAGCCCCGGCTGCTCGACGGCGAACTGGTGACCACCCTCGGCGAGGGCGGGGAGCGGGTCCGCCACCTGCGGGGCGTCGTCGACGTGTTGCGCCGGGCCGCCGATCGGGGGGCGTTGCCGAGCGAACTGGGGGTGCCGTGGGCGTCCGGCGCGTACCGCGCCGAGCTGGCCGGATAGCGACAGGCACCACCTGGGACGGACCTCCACCACAAACGAATGGAGTGAGTCGATGCGCAGAATCCTCGGCGGCGCCACAGTGGTCGCCCTTCTCCTCGGCGCCACCCCGGCCGCCGCCGCTGCCCGCCCGGACGTCCCGTCCGCCGACCGGCTCTCCTGGTTGGCCGACCGCCTCGGCCGGCAGACGCTGCCCGAGCGGGACGGTTGGGCGGCCGACGGCCCCGGCACCACGGGCGGCTCGGCGGCCACCCCCGAACGGACCCGGGTGGTCCACGACCGGGCGGGGCTGGTCGCCGCGCTGGGCGGCGACAACGCCGGCAACGCCGCCGACGCCACCCCGAAGCTCATCTACGTCGACGGCGCCGTCGACGGCTTCGAAGGCCCCGGCGGTACGCCGCTGAGCTGCGCCGACCTGGCCGACCCGGCCTACCGGTTGGACGCCTACCTGGCCGCGTACGACCCGGCGGTGTGGGGGCGGGTGCCGCCGAGCGGGCCGCTGGAGGAGGCTCGGGTGCGCTCGGTGGCCAACCAGACCCGGCAGACCCAGATCAACGTCGGACCGAACACCACTATCGTCGGGCTGCGCGGCGCTCGACTGACCGGGCTCACCCTCATGATCGACCGGGCGTCGAACGTCATCGTGCGCAATCTGACCCTCGTCGACGCCCGGGACTGCTTCCCCGCCTGGTCGCCGACCGACGGTGAGGCCGGCAACTGGAACAGCCAGTACGACCAGATCTCGGTACGCCGCAGCGAGAACGTCTGGGTCGACCACAACACCTTCACCGACGGCGACAACCCGGACAGCGCCCAGCCGGTGTACTTCGGTCGGCCGTACCAGGTGCACGACGGGTCGCTGGACGTCACACACACCGCCAGCCTGGTCACCGCCTCCTGGAACCGCTTCACGGGTCGGGACAAGCTGTTGTTGATCGGCTCGTCCAACACCGTCGGCCCGGATGTGAGCCGGCTGAATGTCACACTGCACCACAACCTTTTCGACGGCGTCCTGCAACGGCTGCCCCGGGTGCGTTTCGGTCAGGTCGACGTCTACAACAACCACTACCGACTCGGTGGGGAGGACTTCCAGTACGCGCTCGGCGTCGGTGTCCAGTCGGCGATCTACGCGCAGAGCAACTTCTTCACACTGGACGCGGCGGTCGACCCGGCGGACCTGCTCTACGACTGGGGCGGCACTGCGGTGACCGAGCGAGGCTCCTGGGTCCGCCAGGGCGGCGGGGCGGCCCGACCGGTCGACCTGCTGGGGGCGTACAACGCGACGCATGACCCCGACGTGGCCGCGGACGCGGGCTGGACGCCGACCCTGCGCCGCGACCCCGTGCTGCCGGCGCCGTTGGTCCCCCTCCTGGTGGGCCTGCTCGCCGGCGCCGACCGGCTGCCCGTCTGACGGCTCGGCGCGCCCGCGACTCGCGGTCGGGTCGGCGACGTACGGGCTCATCGATGTGGTGAAGATCGGCTATAAGTGACGCATGGACTTCCCGCCGCACCTGGGCAGCATGCCGATGCACGCGATCACCGAGATCCACGGCGAACCGGGCCTGCTGGAACGTTTCCGGTTGGAGGTCCAGCAGTTCGACGACGCCGCCCGGGCGCGGTTGACCGCCGCGCTCGACCTCGCCGCCGAACTGCACCGCGACGATCGACGCGTCCGTGAGCCGTACCTGAACCACCTGCTGCGGGTGGCGATCAGGCTGATGCACCACTACCAGGTGCGGGACGTGGACGTGATCGTCGCCGGTCTGCTGCACGACGCGGTGGAGGACCATCCGGTCGAGCTGGCCGACGGCGATCCGGGCGCCGACCCGACCGGGGCCGCGCTGGCCGCGCTCGCCGCGCGGTTCGGGCAACGGGTGGCCACCCTGGTCGCCGCTGTCACCAATCCGGTGTACGACCCCGACCGGGACCGCAACGCGCAGTACCGGGAGCATCTGGCGGTCAGCCTGGACCGGGAGCCCTGGGCCCGGGTGATCAAGGTGTCGGACTTCACCGACAACGGGGTGGGCGTAATCCACACGGTCGGGCCGAAGGTGATCTCGTCGGCCCGGAAGTACCGGCCGCTGGTGCCGCTGTTCCGGGACCTGATCGGCCGGCCGGACACCCCGTTGTCGCCTGCTGTGAAGCGGCACATCTTCGGCCAGCTGGACCTTGCCGAGGAGCGGTTCAGCGCCATCCTGGACCAGCCCGCCCCGAACTGATCCGTTCCCGGATCACCCGACCGGGTTCCGTGACAAGTTCTCGGATCTGCCAGGAAGCCGCGGGCATTACGGTTGGTTTGCGCCAGATGAGAGGAAAGGCCCCTCTCGGTTCATCTTTCGGGCGTGTCACCAATCGAGAGGATTTGGACGATGCGCGACCTTTCCCGTCGTGATCTGCTTAGGGCTACCGCCGTCGGCGCCGGAGCGGTCGCTATCCCGAGCGTGATCGCCGGCAGCTCGGCGGTCGCGGCCGACGGTCCCGGGTGGGCTTCCGACACGAAGTTCCCGCCGGCACAGCTGACCGGCCGGATCGTCCGCCCGCAGAGCCCCAACTACGCGGAGGCCAGCCTCGGCTGGGACGAGCTGTTCGTGCACTACCCGCTGGTCATCGTCTTCGCTCAGGAGACCCAGGACGTGGTCAACGCGCTCACCTGGGCGCGGCAGCACGACGTCGCGCTGCGGGTACGCAGTGGCCGGCACAACCTGGAGGGCTGGTCGAACGTCGACAACGGCATCGTGATCGACGTCAGCGAGCTGAAGGACGTCCACATCGACACCGCCACCCGCACGGCGAAGGTCGGCGCGGGGCTCACCCAGTCGGAGGCCGTGACCGCCCTCGGGGAGCACGACCTCGCGGCGACGACCGGCACGGAGGGGACCGTGGGCCTCTCCGGCGCCACCCTCGGCGGCGGCTTGGGCTTCCTCACCCGCTACCTCGGGATGGCCTGCGACAACCTGATCGGCGCGGAGATCGTCGTGGCGGCGGGCGCCGACGGGGCGAAGGTGCTCGAGGTGGACCCGTGGAACTACCCGGACCTGCTCTGGGCGCTGCGCGGAGCGGGCAACGGCAACTTCGGGATCGTCACCTCCCTGACCTACAAGGTCGCTCCGGTCACCAGCGTCGCGTACCTGCAGGTGACCTGGCCCGGTCTCGGCGACCTGCACGAGGTCTTCGACACCTGGCAGCGCGTCGCACCCTTCACCGACCCGCGTCTCGGCAGCCAGCTCGAGGTCCACCCGACCGAGATCCTGTTCTTCGCGGTGCTGGCGGACGGATCCGAGGCGGAGGCCAGGAAGCTGCTGGCGCCGATCCTGTCGATCGGCAACCCCACTGTCACGGTGCAGACCGGCAACTGGGGCGACGTCTACGCCGGCTTCCAGACCCCGAACGAGGACGACCCGGCGAAATGGAAGTTCTTCTCCCAGTTCACCCGCGAGCCGTTTCCGGAGAAGGCGGTCAGCATCGTCCGTGAGTTCATGGAGAAGGCGCCCTCGCCCGACAGCAACTTCTTCACCCAGGCCTTCGGCCGGGGGGCGCAACGGCAGGAGCCCTTTGGCGGCTCGGCGTTCCCGCACCGCGACGCGCTCTTCTACTCGGAGCCCGGCGCGGGCTGGGGCAAACGCGGCGAACCCGACAGCGACGATGCCATCACCCCGATCGCCCAGACCTGGATCGCCGAGTTCAGCCAGGCGCTGCGGCCCTACGTGGACGGCGCCTACGTCAACGTGCCGAACATCGGCATGGCCGAGTGGGAGAAGGCCTACTGGGGGCGCAACTTCCCCCGGCTGCGCAAGATCAAGGCCAAGTACGACCCGCACAACGTCTTCCAGTACGAGCAGAGCATCCCGCCCGCGACGCACTGACCCGGACGACCGGCGGTGCGGGTGACACCGACCCGCACCGCCGGGCACCGCCACCGACGGCGGGTTCGATTCACCGGTCAGGACGGCGCGGCCTCGTCGAGGACGATGCGCAACGGGTGCGGGGCGCTGGTGGCGAGGTCGCCGAGCACGGCGAGCAGCAGACCGCGCTGATCGGAGCGCTCATCGACGAGCAGTTGGCCGGCGTCGGTGATCAGCACTGTGAGCGGGCCGGCGTCGAGCCGGTCCCGGAGCACGTCGGAGAGGGAGTCCCAGGTGTCCCCCAGGTACGCCGGCAGGGCCAGTACGGCGGCGAGCGCGGCGAACAAGTCGGCCCTGGTCCGCGTCATCGCTCCGGCCAGCACCACCGCGCCGGGCACGTCGAGGCCGCCGCCGTGGCGGACGATCAGCCAATCGGGCACCCGACCCGCGTGCTCGTCGACCATCACGTTCCTCCTGAATCTGTCCGGGGGCGACGACCCGCGGCGGGGCCGGCCGACCGCGGCCGGCCGGCCCCCAGGTCGGTCAGAGCCGGTAGAAGTCGGTGTAGTGGTTGGGCGAGAACCAGGTGACCCCGGTGCTGCGGTTCACCACGATCCGGTACGCGTCCCGGGCGGCGCCCTGGGTGCGCGGGTAGACGTCGTACTCGTAGTAGGTGGCGTTGGCGGGCAGTTGACCCTCGTAGTTGTAGAACCGGCCGCCGGCGAAGTTGGACTTCCCGCCGCTCCAGGAGTACCAGCCTCGGCTGGTCGGGAACGCCTTGGCGGACCAGCCCGAACGGGCGGTGCGGGCGTCCGCGCAGCGGCTCATGGTGCAGGAGCTGTAGACCGCCGCGAAGGCCGGGTCGGTCGACCGAGGGGAGACCACGGACGGGCCGACCAGCGCGGCGGCGACCATGGCGAGGAGCAGGGCGAGGGCGGTGGTACGCCGGCGGATCGCGCCGAGCGTGGCCAGCGGGGACACGAGGGTGGACACAGGCTGCCTCCAGACCATCCGATCCATCGATCCGCGTGATTGTTGGACCGGACCCAGTCTCACCGCTGCCGGTCGGCGGCAACACCCTTCGGCACCCCAACTGCTCCACAATGCTCGGTTAACCCCGGATGATCATCTGTCTCGGCGCGCCCGATCGGGAGCAGCGCGAGCATGCCGAGGCTGACCCAGACGTACGCGTTGGCACCCACGAACCCCCACGGTCCGTCCGAGCCGTTGGCGAAGACCCAGACCAGCCCACTGCACAGCACGACGTAGCCGGCGGCACCGGCACTCGCCCGACGGCGGGCCGTCGCGTCGACCGGCGGCCACGGCAGCGCGGACGCGGCGAGCACCACCAGCCCCGGTACCAGCCACACCAGGTGGTGCACCCAGGTGACCGGGCTGACCAGGCACGCGGCGACGCCGGTCAGCGCGAAGCCGGCCCGTTCGTCGCCGTCGCGCACGGCCCGGCGTGCCCGTACCGCCCACACCGCCAGCACGGCGACGACGAGCAGCAGCCACACCCGCCGGTCCGGGTGCGCCGGATCGAGCCGGGCGACCAGGCCGAGCAGCGACTGGTTCGACACGTACGCCAACTCACCGACCCGGTCCGTGTCCCACAACGCCTCGGCGAAGAACGTGTGGCTGGCCTGCGGCGCGAGCACCGCCGCGAGCACCGTGGCGCCGATGAGGGTGCCGCTGGCCGTGGCGGCGGCCCGCCACCGCCCGGTGACCAGCAGGTACCCGATGAAGATCGCCGGGGTGAGCTTGACGGCGGCGGCCAACCCCAC
The DNA here is from genome assembly GCF_022230905.1 of Micromonospora salmantinae. Classification (NCBI taxonomy): domain Bacteria; kingdom Bacillati; phylum Actinomycetota; class Actinomycetes; order Micromonosporales; family Micromonosporaceae; genus Micromonospora; species Micromonospora salmantinae. The sequence continues at coordinate 139,497 of NZ_JAKKFG010000010.1, read as the reverse complement.
CCCCACGCCGGCCAGCCGACTGCCCCGCTCCAACAACCACAGGTCCACGTAGACCAGCGCCACCAGCGACAGGTTGACCTGTCCGAAGCTGACCGTGTCCCGCACCGGGTTGAGCCCGGCCAGCAGACAGCAGGCCAACGCGAGCGCGTACCAACGGGTCCAGCCGTGCCGCCGGGCCAACGGGTCCACCAGCAGGTGCAGCAGGAACGCGACGGCCAACGCGGTCAGCAGCAAATTCGCCACGATCGTCGGGTACCAGGCCAGCGCGGCCATCGGCGCCATGCTCACCGCGGCGAACGGTGGGTAGGTGAAGCCGTACCCGTTGCCGGTGGTCCACTCGTACAGGTCACCGCCGCGCACCCAGTGCCCGACCGCGCCGTGGTAGACACCGACGTCGAACCAACCCCGATGCCCGGGCAACACCGCGATCGCCACCGCGAGCACGGCGACCAGGCCGAAAACCGTCACCACCCGCCGCCGACCCGCGTTCATCGGGCAAGCTCCACCGGGGCGGGTGGCACCAGCAGGCGCAGCGAGCCGACCGCGAGCAACCCCACCAGCACCCCGGCGACGGCCAGCACCGCCTGCGCCACATCCGGTCCGAAGCCGCTGGGCAGCGCCACGAACGCGAGCACCACAGCGCCCAGCGCCGCCGCCGGCCGGGCCCGCCCGTGCGCCGCCGCCGCGAGCAGCACCAGACCCCACAGCGCGTACCAGGGCCGGGTCGCCGGGCCGAGCAGCGCCGCCGCCACCAACACCAACCCCAGCGCGTACGCCGGCCCGAGCCGTCGCCGATGCCACCACACCCCGACCGCCACGGCGAGTGCGGCGGCCACGCCCAGCGCCAGACAGAACCGCATCGGGGCGTCGCCCAGGTGCAGACCGAACCGCCCGGCCGCGCGTGACGCCACCCGACCCAGCGCGCTGGAGATCGACCAACTGTGCTGGTACATCGGGGTGCCGAGCGCGCCGACCCACCCGTACCCGATGCCGGTTGCCCAGGTGACCACGGCGGTGGTGCCCACCGCGAACCCGGCGGTGCGGGCCACCGAGGTCGGCAGTCCACGGTGGCGCGCGGCGAGCGACACGACCACCAGCAGCCCGACCACCGCCGGCACCTTGACCAGCGCGGCGAGGGTGACCAGCACGGTGGCCGCGCCGTAGCGATGCTCGAAGGCGAGACTCAGCCCGGCCACCAGCAGCCCCAGCATCACCGCCTCGTTGTGCGCGCCAGCGACGAGGTGCAACGGTACGAGCGGGTTGAGCACGCCCAGCCAGAGCGCGGCGGCCGGATCGACGCCGCAGTGCCGGGCCAACCGGGGCAGGTACGCCACCAGCAGCGCCACCCCGGCCAGCGCCACCAGGCGCAGACCGAGCACGCCGAGCACCAGCTTGCCGCCGGTCACGCCACTGACAACTGCCGCCACCGCGAGGAACACCGGCCCGTACGGCGCGGGGGTCTGCTGCCACATCTGCGGCACCTCACCGGCCAACGCGCCGCCCAACCGGGCCACCCCGTGCCGGTACACGTCGACGTCGGCGAGGACCATCGCTCCCTGCGCCAGGTAGCTGTACGCGTCCCGGCTGAACAGCGGCGGCGCCGCCAGCAACGGCCCCGCCCAGCAGAGCAGGGTGAGCGCGGCGGAACGTCGGTCGACGACCTCGTCGGGGGCGTGCGGATGCCGGCCCGCCCACCACCAGGCGGCCACGAGCAGGGTCAGGCCGGCGTACCCGCAGAGCAGACCCGGCCCCGCGAGCTGCCGCAACGCGCTCCACCAGGCGGCGTGCGCGCCGACCGGGAGCGCCCCGGCGGCCAGGCCGGCGCCGGACAACACTGTGGCACCGACGCCTCCGAGCAGCCGGTACGCGACGACGGTCGGCAGTGTGCGCACCCGGGCAGGATGTCGTCCGCGGCTGACCGCCACACGACCCCCGGACGATCACCAGGCGACGGCGCGATGTCGGACCGGCTCGGCCGTCCCACCGTCGACGACCCATGGTCTGGTTCGTGTCGGTATGCGGTCTGCTCGCTGACGGCGTGGCGGCGGGCATATCGGTCACCGGTTGTTAGCGTGAAACGCGGATCCGTGACCGTGGAGGGGTGCCATGACGGACGCCCCCGACGGGAGGCCGAGGCCCGCGGACCAGTGGCGACACCGGGGCGTACGAGGGTTGACCATCGCCCGCGACGCCGGTGTGCGCGGCTGGCGGTGGTGGGCGCGTAGCTGGGATCGGCTGGTCGCCGCACTCCAGGACGAGGCGCCCGTCGGTTCCGCTGCCGCGCCGTCGCCGTCCGGTCCACTCGTCGAGCAACGCGACGCACCCCGGCTGATCGCGGTCCCCGCACGCGGGTACGTGTACTCGTTCTACATCCGCGCCACGTTCGCCTGGTCGTCACCGGCGAGTCTGCGGTCCGAGGTGCTGAGCTGGTACGTGCAGAACTTCCAACCGAACGCGATCCAGCGGCTGACCCGGCTGGCCGCCGACGCCGCCCGGGACCTGCCCCCGCACCGGGCCGGAGACCTGGAGGTGGCGTTGCAGCGGGCGCTCGCCGAGGATCCCCTGTGGCACTACCAACGGGGCGACATCACGCTCACCTGCCGCCCCGACGCCGCCGTACGACTCGACGAACGGATCATGCCGGCGCTCCAGCCGCACGTCGACCGCCTGGTCAAGCTGGAATACCAGTTCGACGAGCAGATCCGAAAGGCCCGGTACGCCGAGGAGCTCAGCCGCCAGTGGGCGACGATCCTGAATGACCACGCGGACGACCACGAGCTGGCCGACGCCCGCGACCACATGCTCACCGCGCAACGAGAAGCCGCCCGATGGATCGCCGAACTCCTCCACCGCCACAGCGAGCACCCACCAGAGTCGGCACCCACGCCCAGAGTCCCCCCACAACAGACCCACCCCACCCCTCCCACCCCTGCCCCGGCCCCGCCAACCCCCGAGTAGCTCCCCCGCCCTCTCCCCCATGATCAAGTGATGAAAAGTAGGTGTGGAGGGCCTGTGGGACCTATTTCTCATCACTTGATCATGGGGCGGGGCGGGTGCGGTTGGCGAGAATGGCCAGAGTCTCGTGGCGGACCTGAACCGGATCCGTGGTTAGGCGACGGTGGGTGAAGCGGACGACGAGGATGCCGATGGTGGCGAGCAGGGCGTCGCGGCGGAGGTCGATCTCGCGTTCGGCCGGGTCGCCGTGGCTGGTCGCGCCATCCAGTTCGATGTTGACACGTTCCGCCTCGGCGAACAGGTCGAGGTAGATCGTCCGGGCGCCGACCCGTACCCGCGCCTGCCGGGTGAACGTCGGCATTCCCGGGCCGGTGAAGACGTGATCGTGGCCCCAGATCTCCAACGGGCTGCGGCAACCGGCGGCGAGCCGGTCCAGCAAACCGCTCAGTGCCGCACGGTCGGGCATCCGGGGTACCTGGGCAGATGTGGCGGCGAGGCGCTGCGGCGTGGTCATCCGATCGTTGACCGCACGGATGAGCAGACTCGATCGGTCGATCGGCGGCAACATCGGCCAACAGTCCACCAGGGTCCGGTCGAGCCGGGTGACCGGCAGTCCTCCCCGTGTCACCACCTGCGGCGGCGCGACCACGAAGCCGGAGCGACGTCGTACCAGGAGATGCGGCCGATCACGCAGGCCTGAGCCCTGTGGCACGTCGAGATAGACCGCCTCCTCTGGTGGCTGGCGGCGCAGTCCCCACACGTCAAGGGCGGTCAGGCGACTCAGCACCCCGCGCCCGTCGACGTACGCCAGCACAGCGCGTCGGGCGACGTCCCGCTCGACCCGGGCCAGCGTCGGCAGGTCGGAGTTGGCGCGACGGATCAGCGCCGCGTCGCCGTAGACCCCGGGCAGCAGTTGTATCAGCCGGTTCGCCCGCCGGGCGGTCTGGATCGTCCAGGCCGGGACCGCCCGCAGTATGTCCCGTCGAGCGACCAGCCCATTGCCGCGCACGAGCAGAGCATGCAACCTCGGGTCCACCGCCCCACCCTGCCCCGGCGTACGGCCGAGTACTGCCCGCGTGACGGCCGCTGTGGATAGCGAATGCACCTGTGGACCGCCGCCCGAGGCACCTTCGATTGTGGTATGCGGAGCCGTGGTGCCTCGCCTGGCTCGGGCCAGAGCGGCGACGGCGAGTCGTTTCGGCGAGGCGGCACTCACCTGGAGACCGGCAAGCGCCTTGTCCGAGTCGTTGGGCCGCGACCGACGCCCGAACAGGAGTCGAACCAGTACTGGAGCAGCCACGGCAGTCGGTCTTCGCCCCTGAGCCATGATTCGATGTTGACGTCCAGAATGCCGACTGACACTGGGACAGCCTGGTCGGTGCGTTCTTCCTGGGTTTAACCGCCGAAGCTCAGCGCCTGCCGCAGATCCACGTCCAGGCTCTCGTTGTACTGCGGATCGGGCTCAGCCCCGGCAGCGCTGAGGACGGTGCTGAAGAAGCATCGGGCGCCAACGGCGAGGATCACGCGGAAGATTTCCGTGTCATCGAGACCGTGACCGCGCAGGCCCGCGACGTCGGCTTCGGTGACGGAGCTTGCATCGGCCGCGACCTTTCCGGCGAAGTTGACGACTGCGACCTCCTGCGCGGAGAGAACAGGGCTGCCGTGGTCCGACGCGATGGCGGCGACGCTCGGCGCGTCGAAGAACTTGTCGCGTAGGACCTTTCCATGCGCCAAGCCGCAGTAGGAGGATTTCAGGGCCCGAGCTGCGGCGAGGGTCGCCAACTCGTAGCGGCGCAGCTCCATCCCGGTCTTCACCGAACCGTTGAGCTGCTGCCACGCCAGGTACACAGCCGGGCTGTGGGCGAACAACCTGGTGTAGTTGGGCAGGTAGCCCATCGCCTTCGTGTCCGTGTCGAACATCCGCTCGGTGTCAGGCGACTGCTCTGCCTGCTGCAGGAAACTCATCCGGCTCCTCCCCATGCTTGACCCGGACGGTACGCCGTTGGGACTGCGGACGCTGTCAGGAAATCGGCCGTGCACGGGGGCCCGACACTCGACGATCGTCAGGTGAGGGGTTTTCCTCACACCCGATCCACACCGGGTCGCGGACCCGCTTGGGGCCTCGGTTGTCGAGCCACCGGCACGGCCGAGCTGTGCCCACTGCCGGTAGCCCTCGAGGTGCCGCCAGGTGACCGCCCGCCAATCCAGTTCGCCAGGAGAGCCGACGAGCAGAAGTGCCGTGGCGCCCGAACCCACGCGCCACCGTTCCTAGCGTGTGGCCTGGCATCCGGCACGAGGCGCCTCCCCGGTCGACGAAGCCTCGGTCTCGCGCCCGCACACCGACGGATCAGCTGGGCAGCGGATGACCGCCGCCGGTCTGGTCGATCCGGCGGCGGCCAATCGGGTCCGAGAGCGCCCGTCCGAGCAGGTGCGTGCGCTAGGAGCTGAAGGTCCAGAGGAAGTAGAAGCCGGGGGCGTTGGGGCCGTACTGGCGGTACTCGCAGTAGTACCGGCTCCACAGGCCGGTCCGAACACCCTCACTGCCATAGCTGTTGCAGAACTGACCGTCGGAGTAGACGTTGCGCAGCGTGCCGCCCGGCGGATCCGCCGCAGCCGGAGTGGCGCTGACCCCGACCAATCCGCCCAGTGCCAGCGCCACCGCCGTCACCAGGGTCGCCCATCTGCGTCCGCGCATGGAGCCTCCTCATCACCGTCCACGGTGCATGGCGGCTCTGCGTCGAGCCGAGACCGGGACATCGAAGTTCGTGAAAGTAAAGGCTTGCATGGGCGCGTGCGGTTCGGCTCCCGACAACGGGCGGCGCTACCGCGACGATCCGCCAGCGATCTCCGTCGAATGGGCATCCGCCGTGAGGTGGCCAGCCCTACCCCGCCGGCTACCCAGGCAGGTTGACGCCGCCACGAGGTGCGGACCCGCGAGTTCGCCGCGTGCCGGCGCGGCGTCGACCGGAAGGAGGTACGCGAATTCCAGGCCCGGGTGTCGGATGCACTGGCCATGCTCAACGAGACGGTACGGCTGCTCAGCCGGGAGTACGACCGGATCAAGCGGGCGCTGCGTGACTGGCAGACGATGCACGCGCGGAAGTGCCCGCCACCGCAGCAGCACCACCACAATTCCGGCCACTGGTGACCGCGCGTCCCTCCCCCGGCGACCTGCTCGTCATCGACGGCCGAGCCTCGGTGCAGTTCGCCGGGGATCATGCCCTGACCTTCCGCGTCGTCTCAGTCTGCGACCGACCGACGCACGAGGGCTGGGTCTGGTTGACCGGCTAGGTCCTCAACCGCCGCGGCATCGCGACAGCCACACGTGAGGTCTACGTCCAACTAGCCGGCCTAGCGGCGTCCGGGCAACCGAATCAACCCGAGCCTCGCTTAGGGCGGGCAGTACTGGATCAAGCCGCCTTGTAGACGGTGTCGAGGTGCCATTCGAGGAAATCAGCACGCGGCCGGTCGCGGCGTCGTTCTGGCAAAGCGATCTGTTCGCCCGCCTTCGCATAGAACTGGTCACCGTTGCCGAACTCGCTGCGAAGCCGCGGACTGACCAGTAGGCGGTGCTTCGGATCGACGCCCAGGTAGCCACGGTCGAAGAGGATGTGCACGTCGGACTTGAGCAACAGGCCGTTGTCCAGCCGATGCTCGCCCCCCAGCGGGAGCGGGCGGATGTGCGCGGCCTGCAGCACGGGCTGGACCCTGTTGCCGGTGATCGCGCAACGTCGGCCGTAGGCTCCCAGGACCACCGCCTTGAATGACTGCTGCCCGAGCCGTTGGGGCACCAGTCGCGGGTCTCCGTAGACGGGTCCGGGACGATGCCAGGGCCCGCTCAGGTCAACCGCCGCCGTCGTCCCGATCAGACGGTGGATCAGCAGGTCGAAGTACGACGCCGAACCGGCGTCGGCCAGGTTGTAGGTCTTGCCCTGCACGATATTTGACGCGAACTCTGGCGGTGGATCGACGGTCGATTCGTCGGGGAAGAAGGTCACGTCCCGGACGAAGATGCAGCCGATGATCGGATCTTCCCCTGCACCGATCGCCTGCTTGCGGTAGCGCCCGACACTGCGGCGCATCTCGTCGATACTCGAAGCTCCATTGGCCTCGCCGAAGAGCTCCCACGCCTCGGAGATCCGTAGCTGCGTGAAGCCGCTGAAGAAGCCGCCACCCACCACCCGGTTCAGCGGAAAGTGTGCCTTGAACAGGAAGGGCTCGCCTGGAGTGAGAGCCCGAAATGTACCGCCGGAGGGCCGCCAGAAGTTGACCTCGTTCAGCGCGGGACGCTCCGCAAGGAAGCGGTACCACCTCTCGTCAGTCACCCCCACGAAGGCCTTCACAACGAACAGTGTTGATCAAAGAGGATTTAAACGCCACCACCTGAACGGTCACCTGTGCGCGCGTCGCGGCGGCCGCTGTCCTCAGAGACATTCAATCGCGCGAGCGAGGTGGCGAGGATCGTGCCGACCAGGACGCCGAGGAGCGCTGCAAGCAGCATCAGAAGCGTGCCCACGAGGCCGTGGCTGTCAGCACGGTCAAGCCCCGCCAGCCTTTGCCCCGACGTTCTGCGTCAGTGCGATCCGCCTCCCGCGATGGACCCCAGCGCTGGTCTCCCCGTCCAGGCCCACATTTCCAGCGCATCCCGGTCGACGAGCGTGATGTTGAGCTGTCGGGCTATCTGAATACCGTCGCCCGCAGTGAAGAAGCTGTTAGTCACGAGCATGCAGATCTCGCCACCGTGGATGTCTCGGCAGGTGCCGGCGAACCGCTGGATCGCGGCACTTCCGACCCGGTTGTTGGGGCTCTGCCGCTTGCACTGCACCACGACGCGTCGGCCGTCGGAAGCGACCGCCAAGACGTCCGCTCCCCGGTCGCCGGAGCCACCGCACACCGTCACGTTCCGAAACCCGGATGCGACCAGGATCCGGGCGAACCACTGCTCGAACTCGGGTCCGCTCATCGTGTCGGTCACCGCGATCAGCCTGTCCCGCTGGGCCTGGTCGGCCCGCTCGCGGGCACGCTGCCTCGACACGACAAGACCCACCGCGGCCGCCGCCATTACGACGAGGCTCACCAGGAGGGCGGACCAGTATGGGTGCCGCTGCACGAAGTCGATGACCATGCGGAGGAGCAGGAAAACGACGACGGCACACAGCGCCAGAACCCAGCCGTTGGCAGATCTGCCGCCACCGGCCACGCGGCGGGCCGTCGATCTGCGCCGAACGCTGCCCCTGCGCCGCCTTCGGTAGTGCGCCCGAACCCGCGCGCCACCCTTCCTGGTGTGGGACCTGACATACGGCACGAGGCACCTCCCCGGTCGAGGAAGCCTCAGTGTCGCGGTAGCGTGCGACAAACCCCCTGCACGGCCGTCGATGGTGTCCGGTACCCGTCAGTCGGCATCAGCCGACGTCCCACATGGGAGCGCCCGCAGCGGACCCACGGGCACCGCCGCACCTATACGGCGGGCGCCTCCGGCGTCGCGGTGGACCGGTCGACCAACGCCTGCCGCAGCGTCGCGGACTGCTCCACCGACCCCCCGCGTACCCCGAGACTGCGCCGGGCCGCCCGGTAGTACCCGTCGCGGGCCTCGTCGACCCGGGTCAGCATGCCCGCCGCGTCCGATGGCGACTCGACGATTCCCCGGGCGAGCCGTTCGACCTGCCAGATCGCGTCCCGCCAGCTGGCGGCGGCGGCGACAGTCGGCTCGTCGCCGAGCAGCAGCAGGTTCTCCCAGACGATGGTGCGCCGAGCGTCCGCCTCAGCCAGCCGGACCAGCCCCTCCTCGCGGTCGATGGGGTGGCTTCGCGATCCCGGCCGGTGCTCGGCCGTGAGTCGCAGCGCCACCGCGTGACTCTCCTTGAGGGCGTGCGCGTAGTCGACGTACGCGTCGAGCCGCCGCTCGTCCCAGCGGACGCTCTGGCTGCGACGCCATCGGGCGCGGTCGGCGAGGGACGTGGCGAGAATCGTGCCCGCGGTGCCAACCAGGACGCCGAGGAGTGCCGGAAGCTGCGTCAGAAGGTCGCTCACGCGATCGAGGCTGCCAGCCCCAGGCAATCCCGTCCGCCCCGACCCACGCCCGCGAGCTGCCCGCCCCCGGTTCCGGTTGTCGGCGGCAGTCAGCAGGGATCAAGGAACACGGCTCAGGACGGGACGTCGCGGTGGCGGAAGGCGACCACGCCGACGGCGAGCAGGGCCGCGGCCACCGCCGCCAGCACCACAAGGGGAAGCGCCGCCGGGTCGACAGCGGGCACGGCCGGCACATGGGTGTACGGCGAGACGTTGAGCGCGGCCTGTGGCAGCTCCAGCACCGCGCCGAGCTGCCCGAGGAGCAGGAAGACCAGCAACGCCGTCCAGGACAGCACGACCGACCAGCGGGGCAGCAGCCCGAAGATCGCGGTCACCACGCCGGCGATCACGAGCAGGGCGGGTAGCCGCAGCAGCGCGGCGCCGCCCAGCTCGACGGCCTGGCCGAGCGGGTCTCCGGTGACGATGCCGTACCCGAGGCCGGTGGTGACGCCGGCGAGGAGCAGCAGGGCGACCGCGCCGAGTGTCGCGGCGAGCACCTGGGTTCCGAGCCAGCGGGTACGGCTGACCGCCGTGGCGAGGGCGGCTTCCAGCACCCCGTCGGCTTCGTCGCCGCGTACGCGCAGCAGGGCCTGCACGACGTACGCGCCGATGGTCAGGGCGAAGAGGCCGAGCATCGCGGCCAGGTACGCGTTGATCAGGTCGGCTCCGCCACCCATCGCGTTGATCGCCTCGGCGGCGGCCGGATTCGCGTCGATCATGTCGTTGAACTCGTCGGCGGCGACGCCCATGGAGAGGCCGAGCACGGCCACCCCGACCGCCCAGCCGAGTAGCGTGCCGCGCTGCATCCGCCAGGCCAACCCGGTGGGGCTGAGCAGCCGTGGCGCGCCGGTGGCCGGGCCGCGTCGGGGGGCGATCAGCCCGGCGCCCTGGTCGCGTCGCTCGGCGAGGGCGTACGCCAGCGCCACTCCGGCGAGCAGCAGCGCGACGGGCAGGGCGAGCACCCACCAGCGTTCACCGTCGAAGGCTCGGACCTGGTTGCCCCAGCCGAGCGGGGAGATCCACGACGGCCAGGCGCTGCGCACGCGGGTGCCGTCGGCGCTCTGTTCGCCGAGGACGTCTCCGGCGGCGCGCAGCACGAAGGACAGCCCGAGGGTGGCGGCGGCGAGCGCGTTGGCGCCGCGCGAGGTGACGGAGAGCTGGGCGGTGACCGCGGCGACAGCGGTGAAGGCGACCCCGACGCCGCCGATCGCGGCCGCTGCCGCGACGGAGCCGGCGAGCGGCAGACCGGCGCCGACCAGAGCGACCGCGAGCAGCACGGCGGCCATGGTGTTCGCCGCGACGATGACGAGCAGCGCGGCGGTGAGCGGCGCGTACCGGCCGACCACGTTGGCGCCGAGCAGTTCGGCGCGGCCGGTCTCCTCGTTCTGGCGGGTGTGCCGGGTCACCGCGAAGGTGCTCAGCAGCGCGACGATCAGGGCCAGCGTCACGTACGTCTCGGCGACGACCACGGCGCCGAGGTCGGTGCCGTGGATGGGGCCGTTGAAGGCGCGGGCGACCAGACTGGACGCCGAGGTGGTGGCGTAGCCCAGCCGGGTCTCCTGGTCCGGGTAGATGCCGGCGACGCTGCCGGCGAGGGCGTAGCCGAGCAGGGGCGTGCCGAGGATCCAGATGGCGAGGCGGATCCGGTCACGGCGCAGCACGAGCCGGGCCAGCCGGGTCGTGCCGGTGAGGGCGCTCACCGGGCACCGCCCTGCGGGGCGTCCGCCTGCACATCGGCGTCCGAGGAGCCGGCGGCGGGAGCCCCCGATGCGGCGGTGGCGGGAGCGTCCGTGCCAGCAGTGGTGGCGGGGTCGTCGCCGTAGTGGCGGAGGAAGAGCTGCTCCAGGGTGGGTGGTGTGCTGGTCAGCGCGCGGACGCCGAAGCGGATGAGCTGGCCGAGCAGCTCGTCGAGGTGGGCGGGCTCGACCTCCAGGTGGGTGCGGCCGTCGACCTCGTGTACGTCGTGCACGCCGGGCAGCGCGTCCAGGCCGGTGACCGGGCGGGCGGTCTCGACGGTCACCGCCGTGCGGGTGAGGTGGCGCAGCTCGGTGAGGGTGCCGGATTCGACGGTGCGGCCCTCGCGGATGATGCTGACCCGGTCGCAGAGCGCCTCGACCTCGGCGAGCACGTGGCTGGAGAGCAGCACTGTGGCGCCGGCCTGCTTGACCCGCCGGACCTCGTCCTGGAACACCGCCTCCATGAGGGGGTCGAGGCCGGAGGTCGGCTCGTCGAGCACGTACAGCTCCACCGGGGAGGAGAAGGCGGCGACGATGGCTACCTTCTGCCGGTTGCCCTTGGAGTAGGTGCGGCAGCGGCGGGTCGGGTCCAGGTCGAAGCGGTGCAGCAGCTCGTCGCGGCGACGCCGGTCGAGGCCGCCGCGCAGTTGACCGAGCAGGTCGATGGCTTCCCCGCCGGTGAGGTTGGGCCAGAGGCTGACGTCGCCCGGCACGTACGCCAGCCGGCGGTGCAGGCGGACCGCGTCGCGCCACGGGTCGGCGCCGAGCACCTTGGCGTCGCCGGAGTCGCGGCGGAGCAGCCCGAGCAGGATCCGGATGGTGGTGGACTTTCCGGAGCCGTTGGGCCCGAGGAAGCCGTGCACCTCCCCCTGCTCGACGTGCAGGTCCAACCCGTCGAGTGCCCGGATGGCGCCGAACGTCTTGACCAGGTTGCCGATCGAGATGACGGGCATGGCCCCTCCTGCCGTTGGCTGCGTCGACCGCCACCACTGTACTGACCAACGGTCAGTCGAATCAATGGTGATCGTGCCCACCGGTCAGGACGTCGCTAGGCTGGCCGGCATGACCGCCGATCCCGCGGACGACACCCGCACCCGGATCCTGCGCGCCGCGCTCGACCTGTTCGCCGAACACGGCTACCAGCGCACCTCGCTGCGCCAGATCGGCGAGCGGCTGCGCCTCACCAAGACCGCGATCCTGTACCACTTCCCCGCCAAGGAGCATCTGCTCGCCGCCCTGGTCGAGCCGTTGGTGGCGGACCTGGAGGCGCTGCTCGACTCGGCGCAGACACAGCCCACCGAGCGGGCCCGGTGGACGGTGCTGGAGGGCTGGCTGGACACCATGCTCGCCCACCGCCGGCCGCTCGGCATGCTCTTCCACGACATCGCGCTGATTGGCCGGGGCGACACGTACCACCGCCTGATGGAGGTCGCGATGCGGGCCAACGACCTCATCGCCGGACCGAACGCGGGGCGTCGCGAGCGGGTCCTCGCGGTCCAGGCGGTGGGCGCGTGCAGCGATCCGGTCGTTTTCTTCACCGACGTGTCCGACGAGGTGCTGCGCGCCGACATGCTCGACGGCGCACGCCGACTGCTGGCCCCGCTGCCCACGGACCCCGCAGCCGGGCCGCGCGCCGACCCCGCGACCGCGCCGCACGCGGACCCCGCAGCCGGGCCGCGCACGGACCCCACAGCCGGATCGCGCACGGACCCCACGACCGGGCCGCGCACGGACGTCACAGCCGCCCCGCGCACGACGGTCCCGCCGCCAGCGGGCGAAGCCCCGACGCGTGTGACAGCGAGGGGCGCGGCCCCGGCAAGCGCTAGCTCGGCGACGCCACCGGGCGTAGCCGACGGTGCGGGGGCGACGAGCCGGCGTCGGCGGCCGGGACGGCCGCCTGCGCTGGGCCGGGAGCAGATCGAGGCGGCCCGACGCATGCACGCGGCGGGCACCCACTCCGTCGACGCCATCGCCGCCGCGCTGGGTGTCTCGCGGGCCACCGTCTACCGTCACCTGACCGCGCCATAACGAGACAGTTCCGAGACTGTTTCGAGACGGTTGTGATCCGGGTTTCAGGCGGCCAGCGTCGCGTAGCGGCCGTTGCTGTCCAGCAGGCTGGCGTGGGTGCCGGCCTCGACGATCCGACCGTGGTCGAGCACCGCGATCTGATCGGCGTCGCGGACCGTGGAGAGCCGGTGCGCGATGGTGATCGTGGTGCGCCCCTGGGCGAGCACGTCGAAGGCCCGCTGTACGGCGCGTTCGGTCTCGGTGTCCAGCGCGCTGGTGGCCTCGTCGAGGACCAGGATGCGCGGGTCGCGCAGCAGCGTCCTGGCGATGGCGAGGCGCTGCTTCTCACCGCCGGAGAACCGGTGCCCGCGTGAGCCGACCACTGTGTCGTACCCGTCGGGCAGCCCGGCGATCAGGTCGTGGATCTGGGCGGCGCGGGCGGCGTCCTCGATCTCGGTGTCGGTGGCCTCGGGCCGGGCGTAGCGCAGGTTCTCCCGGACGGTGGTGTGCAGCAGGTACGTCTCCTGGCTGACCACGCCGACGATCGCGGCCAGATCGGCCAGGCGCAGGTCGCGCAGGTCGACGCCGTCGACGGTGATCCGGCCGGCGGTCGGGTCGTGCAGTCGGCTGACCAGCCCGGCGAGGGTGCTCTTGCCCGAGCCCGTCTCGCCGACCAGGGCGAGGCTGGTGCCGGCGGGCACGTCGAGGGTGATCCCGGCGAGGGCTGCCGTGTCGCTGCCCGGGTAGCCGAAGGTGACGTCCTCCAGGCGCAGGTGGCCGCGCACCTGGGCGGGGTCGAGGCGGACCGGCTCGGTGGGGTCGGCCACGTCGACCGGTAGGTCCAGGTATTCGAAGATCCGGGCGAAGAGCGCCAGCGAGGCGGTGAGCGAGACACCCACGTTGAGCAGTCCCATCAGCGGTCGGAACAGGCCGCCCTGCAGGGCCGTGAAGGCGACAAGGGTGCCGATGCTCAGCGTGCCGGCGGTGCCGGGCAGCCCGGCGGCAAGGTAGATGACCGCCGGTACGGCGGCGAAGATGATGCTCATCGAGGCCATCCGCCAGCGGCCGGCCAGCTCGCTGCGCAGCTCCAGGTCGACAAGGCGGGCCGAGGAGGCGGTGAACCGGTCGATCAGCGCGGGGCCGGTGCCGAGGGTCTTGGCCAGCTGGACGCCACTGATCGAGAGCCCCTCCTCCACTGTGACGTTGAGGTCGGCGAGTTCGCGTTGCCGTTGGGCGGTGATCTCGCGACGCATCCGGGCGACCCGACGGGTCAGCCAGATGGCCGGGGGCAGCACCACGAGCGAGACCAGGGAGAGCTGCCAGGAGAGCGCGACCATGGCGACGACCGTGGCGACCACTGTGGTGAGGTTGGCGGCGACGGCGGTTGCGGTGGAGGTGACCACCGACTGCATGCCGCCGATGTCGTTGGTGATCCGGGACTGCACCTCGCCGGTGCGGGTGCGGGTGAAGAAGCCGAGCGACTGGCGCTGGAGGTGGCTGAAGACGTCGGTGCGCAGTCGGTGCATGACCCGCTGGCCGACCTGGGTGGAGATCCAGGTCTGCACGACGCCCAGGGCGGAGGTCACCGCCGCGACGGCGACCATGCCGACGACCAGCCAGACCAGCAGCGTCACGTCGCCCTGCGGCAGGGCCCGGTCGATCACGGCACGCAGCAGGAACGGGGTGGCCATCGCGATGATCGAGGAGACCACGATGATCGCGGTGACGGCGGCCAGCGCGGGCCGGTGGGGGGTGAACAGGCGACCGATGCGGCGCAGCGACACCTGACGGGCCTGCGTCTTCTCTTCGGCGCTGACGGTGCGGTGGCCGCGGTCGCGGCCCTTCGGGGTGGGTTCCAAGGGGGGCACTGCCTTTCGTCGACAATATTGCTGAGGTTACCTCATCATGAGGGAGCAACCACATATCCTGCTACCGTATTCCGGTGACCGAGCACACCGTCGAGAGCGCCGACGACGAGAGCCTGGCGGAGACGTTCTGGGCGGTGGCGTCCCGTCTGCGCCGGCAGAGCCGCGACTCACTGGCGCCCTGGGACGTCACGCCCAGCCAGTCCCGGGCCCTCGGCGTGCTGGCCCGGCACGGTGAGGTACGCCCCGGCACCCTCGCCGAGCACCTGCGCATCGCGCCCCGCTCGGCGACCGAGGTCGTCGACGACCTTCAGACGCGAGGGCTGGTCGAACGCCGACCCGACCCGGCCGACCGTCGGGCGACCCTGGTCGCGCTCACCGAGGAGGGCGACCGGGTCAGCACCGCCATCCGGGCCGCGCGGCGGGCCGAGGCCGACCGCTTCTTCGGCCACCTCGACGACGCCGACCGCGCCGAACTGGCCCGCATCCTGCGCACCCTGCGCGGCTGACGGGTTTGCTCCCCGCGCCCACGGGTAGCCAGCGGCCCCGTCCGGTCGGCGGGACCGGCCGGCACCGGTCGGGGGCGAGGTGACGGGAGGCCCGGCTGATGTGCGGGATCAGCGGGGAGGCGCGGTTCGACGGCCGCTCGCCCGACGCGGCGGCGGTCACCCGGATGACCGAGGCGATGCGCTCACGCGGCCCGGACGACGAGGGCCTGTTCGCCGACGGTTGGGTGACCCTGGGGCACCGCCGGCTGACCATCATCGACCTGTCCGACGCGGGCGGGCAGCCGATGGTCCGCGACGACCTGGGCCTGGCGCTGGTCTTCAACGGCTGCATCTACAACTACCCGGAACTGCGCGAGGAGTTGCGCCACGCCGGGTACGCCTTCCACTCCACCAGCGACACCGAGGTGATCCTGGTGGCGTACGCCCACTGGGGTGAACGTTTCGTCGACCACCTGGTCGGCATGTTCGCGATCGGGCTGGTCGACCGGGTGCGGCGGCGGCTGATCCTGGCCCGCGACCGGCTCGGCATCAAACCGCTCTACCTCGCCGAGACACCGGGACGGCTGCGGTTCGCTTCCACCCTGCCCGCCCTGCTGCGGGCCGGTGACGTCGACACCGGCATCGACCCGGTGGCGCTGCACCACTACCTGTCCTGGCACTCTATCGTGCCCGCGCCGCGGACGGTGCTGCGTGGCGTGCGCAAGTTGCCGCCGGCCACCCTGCGGGTGATCGAGGCGGACGGGAGCAGCCGCGAGGAGGTCTACTGGCGACCCGACTACGTGCGGGAGCCCGCCGACGAAGGGATGGACGCCGCCGACTGGCGGGCCGCGATCGGCGACGCGCTACGCGCGGCGGTACGCCGACGGCTGGTCGCCGACGTGCCGGTGGGGGTGCTGCTCTCCGGCGGACTGGACTCCAGCCTCATCGTGGCGCTGCTCGCCGAGGCCGGCCAGCAACACCTGCGGACGTTCAGCATCGGCTTCGACAGCCGCGACGGCGAGTCCGGCGACGAGTTCCACTACTCCGACCTGGTGGCCCGCGCGTACGACACCGACCACCATCGGATCCGGCTGGCCGACGACGACCTGGTGCCCGCCGTCCGACGGGCCGTGCTGGCGATGACCGAGCCAATGGGTAGCCACGACGTGGTCGCCTTCCACCTGCTCTCCGAGCAGGTGGCGCAGCACGTGAAGGTGGCCCAGTCGGGTCAGGGCGCCGACGAGGTGTTCGCCGGCTACGGCTACCACCAGCCACTCGTCGAGGCGCCCCGGCACGGCGCCGCCGAGACGTTCGCCGCCGCGTTCTTCGACCGCGACCACGACGAGCTGCGCCGCATCGTCGGCCCGGCGTACGCGCTGGAGCACGACGCCAGCCGGGACCTGCTCACCGGGCACCTCGCCGCGCCCGGGGCGCAGACCGCGCTGGACGCCGTGCTGCGCCTGGACACCCACCTGATGCTCCCCGACGACCCGGTCAAGCGGGTGGACAGCATGAGCATGGCGTGGGGTCTGGAGGTGCGTACGCCCTTCCTCGACCAGGACCTGGTCACCCTGGCCGCGCACTGCCCGCCGGAACACAAGGTCAGTCAGGGCGGCAAGGGCGTACTCAAGGAGGTCGCCCGTGAGGTGCTGCCCGCCGAGGTGATCGACCGGCCCAAGGGCTACTTCCCGGTGCCGGCACTGCGCAACGTGGACGGCCCGGTGCGCGAGCTGGTGGCCGAGGCGTTGCAGGCGCCGGCCGCGCGCCAGCGGGGGCTGTTCCGCCCGGAGTACGTGGCACATCTGCTGGCCGAGCCGGACCGGGCGGAGGCCGCGGCCGGCAGCAACAAGCTGTGGCAACTCGGCCTGCTGGAGCTGTGGCTCCAGACCCACGACATCCGCTGACCCGCTGGGCCGTGACGGGCCGTCAGCCGGCGGCGGTGCGGGCGACCAGGTCGTCGAGGACCACGTGCAGGTCTCCGGCGCGCTCCAGCACCCGCCGCTGCCGAGTGGCGCCGGTGCCGTCGCGGCGCAGCCGGGCGAGCTGCGCCAACACGTACCCGAGGTCGCCGTGGCGCAGCAGGGCCGGGGCGATCACCGCCATCAGCTCGTCGACGAGTGCCCACGCGGGGCGGGTGCCGCCGGCACGCAGGTCGATCAGCTCGCCGTCGAGACCGTCGTGGGCGGCCCGCCAGTGCGCCGCGGCGACCAGGCAGTCCCGGACGTTCGGGGCGCTCACCCCGGCGCGTACGTCGTCGGCGAGGGTGGCCACGAGGGACCGGACCAGCGCGGCGACCAGCACCGCGTCGTCCACCTCGGTGCAGACGTCACCGACCCGCACCTCCACCGTCGGGTAGGTCGACGACGGCCGGGCGTACCAGTAGACCATCGCCGCGTCGAGCATGATGCCGGCGGCGATCAGCTCGCCGACAGTGCGGTCGTAGTCGGCGACGGAGTCGAAGAACGGCGTCGGTCCGATGCTGGGCCAGCGTTCCAACTGCATCGAGCGCCAACTGGCGTGCCCGGTGTCGTACCCGTCGTGCAGCGGCGAGTTGGTGGTGATCGCCTGCACCACCGGCAGCCACACCCGCAGGTGGTTGCAGACCTGCACGGCCAGTTCCCGGTCGGGCAGCCCGACGTGCACGTGACAGCCACACACCGCCGGGTCGTGCGCCACCGGACCGTACCGGCGCGACATCGCGTGGTAGCGCGGTTCGTCGGGGACCGTCCGGTGGGGTTCGGCCACCGGGGTGGCGCCGACCGCCACCAGTCGGGCGCCGGCCGCCGTGGCGGCCTCGGCGGCGGATCGGCGCAGCGCCACCAGGTGCGCGCGCAGTTCGGTGAGGTCGGAGCAGACCGGGGTGACCATCTCCACCATGCTGTGCCGGAACTCCTGGCGGCTCTGGTCCCGGGCGGGGCCGCGCAGCGCGGCGAGCACCTCATCGGCGACCGGCAGGTTCCGGCCGCTGTCCGGGTCGAGCAGCAGGTACTCCTCCTCCACGCCCAGCGTGAGGGTGGACAGGTCGGGCACGGTGTCGACGGCGGTCGGTCGGTACGCCATGGCCCCTCCCCATCCCTGCTGCGGCGGTGCCTCGGGTTCCCGGCCTACCCCGATGACAAACACGCGCTGAGGACCGCCGCGCGGGCGGTGAGGAAGGCCTGTTCGGCGGCGTTGTCCGTGAAGGCGACGGCCGTCCGGTACGCGTCGACGGCCTCGGCGTCCCGACCGAGCCGGGCCACCGCGATCGATGCGGCTCGTACCACGGCAGCTAGGTCAAGGCCCTAGCATGGCCCCGTGATCGAGGGCTTCGCCAATCGGCTCCTGTGCGACATGGCCAGCCTCGACCCCTGCACAGCGGTCGTCGAGGCTGGCGAGCAGGATGTCGACGGGCTCACCGACTACAGCCCGGAGGGCCACCAGGCCCGGGCCGACCTCGCAGCCCGCGCCCTGGGCGAGCTCGAGAGCCTGGGCGACGAACTGGCGGACGGCGGCCCGCTGCACGCTCACCTCGCCGAACGGCTGCACACGCGTATCGCCTTCCACGATGCCGGGGAGGACCTGCGCGAACTGCACGTGGCCGCCACCGGTCCGCTCCAGCTCATCCGCCAGGCCGTCGAGGCCGCGGTTCCCGGCTCCGACGCCGAGGGCGCTGCCTTCGAGGAGGCCTGGGCTCGTGTCGGCGCACGCGTAGCCGCGATCCCCGCCGCCCTGGACGGGTATGCCCGCAGCCTCTCACTCGCCGCAGAGCGCGGCAATCTGCCGGCGCGGCGTCAAGTGGAGCTCGTCACGCAGCGCTGCCGCAACTGGATCGACGACGATCTCGCCCTGGTGGAGCGCTACGGCGAGGGGTGTCAGCGGGCGTCGTTGCAGGCCGCAGCGACGGACGCGAGAGAGGCGTACCAGAAACTGGCTGGGACGCTGACAGCGGATCTGGCACCACAGGCCGTCGAGGAGGAGACGTTCGGCGAGCAGCGGTACGAACTCTGGGTGCGCACCTTCCTCGCGGCCCAGCCTGATGTGCGTGAGCTGTACGGCTGGGGCTGGGACGACTTCAGAGCGATAGAGGCAGAACTGATCGCGGAGGCGAAGGCTCTGGGCGGGAGCGTGCCAGAGGCGCTTGCCCGGCTCAACAGCCCCGACGCACCCGGCACCCTGCACAGCAGGGAGTCGTTCGCCGCGTGGCTGCAGGAACTGTTGGAGGCCGCCACCGAACGGCTGGACGGCGTGTACTTCGACATCCCCGCCCCGTTGCGGCGCGTCGAGTCGCGGTTGACCACGTCGTCCGGCATCGCCTACACCGGGCCGTCGCGGGACCTGACGCGGCCGGGCCGGGTCTGGTGGTCCATCCCCGAGGACGCGACGAGTTTCCCCACCTGGTACGCCTACAGCACCGCCTATCACGAGGGTGTTCCCGGCCACCACCTCCACCTCGGCTCCGAGGTGTGCCGGGGTGGCCTCGGGCAGAGGCTCAACCTGCTCGGCGGCCTCTCCGGCAGCCAGGAGGGCTGGGCACTGTACGCCGAGCGGTTCATGGACGAGCTCGGGCTCTACGAACAGCCGGGTGCTCGACTGGGGTACCTGTACATGCGGCTGCTGCGCGCCGCGCGGGTCGTGCTCGACATCGGCCTGCACCTGCGACTGCCGATGCCAGCTGGCGATGGAGCCGTGTGGACGGCGGACGCGGCGCTGAAGCTGTTGCAGGACCGCTGCCATCAGGGGCCGTACGCATCCGCCGAGCTCGCGCGTTACCTGGGCCGGCCAGGGCAGGCGCTGGCCTACAAGGCGGGTGAGCGCGTGTGGCTGGCAGGCCGCTCGTCCTTCCCCGGCGACCGGCGCGCATTCCATCGCCAGGCCCTGGAGCTGGGTTCGCTGGGCTTGGATCAGTTGACAGCTTGCCTCCAGTCCCGGCCTACCCCGGTGGCAGACGCGCGCTCAGGGCCGTCGCGCGCCCGGTGAGAAAGGCCCGTTCAGCCGCGTTGTCCGTCAGGGCGACAGCCGTCCGGTACGCCTCGACGGCCTCCCCGCCGCGGCCGAGCCGAGCCAGCAGGTCGGCGCGGACCACGTGGTAGACGTGATAGCCGATCAGGTCGAGGCGGTCCACCTCGGTCAGCGCGACCGCCGCTCCGGACAGCTCGGCGAGCGCGACGGCCCGGTTCAGCGCCACCACCGGGCTGGGGGCGACGACCGTCAGCTGGTCGTACAGCTGAAGGATCTGGGCCCAGTCGGTGTCGGCGGCGCGCCGCGCGGCGCTGTGCACCGCGGCGATCGCGGCCTGGATCTGGTACGGGCCCGGCCGGTCGCGGCGCAGGCAGCGGCGGACCAGCGCCTGCCCCTCGGTGATCAGCTCGGCGTCCCACCGGGCCCGGTCCTGGCTCGGCAGCGCCACCAGCTGACCCTCGGCGTTGGTCCGCGCGTCGCGGCGGGACTCGGTGAGCAGCATCAACGCCAGCAGGCCGAGCGCCTCGGGCTCGTCCGGCATCAGCTCGACCAGCAGCCTGGTCAACCGGATCGCCTCGACGCACAGCTCGGCCCGGACCAGATGCGGGCCGGCGCTGGCCGTGTACCCCTCGTTGAAGATCAGGTACAGCACCGCGAGGACGCCGTGCAGCCGGTCGGGCAGGTCGGCGTCGCGGGGCACCCGGTACGGGATCCCGGCGTTGCGGATCTTCGACTTGGCGCGGACCAGCCGCTGCGCCATCGTCGGCTCCGGCACCAGGAAGGCTCGGGCGATCTCGGCGGTGCTCAGGCCACCGAGCAGCCGCAGGGTGAGGGCGACCCGGGTGCTCGGGGCGAGCGCCGGATGGCAGCAGGTGAAGATCAGCCGTAGCCGGTCGTCATGCACCGGTCCCTCCTCGGCGGGTGGGTCGGCGGCGTACAGCAGGGCCGCCTGGGCGTGCCGGTCGGCCCGGGCCGCGTCGCGGCGCAGCCGGTCGATCGCCCGGTTCCGGGCGGTGGTGATGATCCAGCCGGCCGGACTGGGCGGCAGGCCGGTCGTCGGCCAGCGCGCCACCGCGGCGACGAAAGCCTCCTGGACGGCCTCCTCGGCGAGGTCGATGTCGCCGAGAAGGCGAACCAGGACGGCGACGGCGCGGCCGTACTCCGCGCGGAACACCGTCTCCACGTCGGGCACTGTCAGTCGCCGGCCCCACCCTGGAAGGGGCGCACCTCGATCGGCAGGGTGGTGGCCAGCGCGTAGCGGCGGCCCCACAGCAGGGCGGCGTCCAGGTCCGGCGCGTCGATGATGGTGATGCCGCCCAGGTACTCCTTGCCCTCCACGAACGGTCCGTCGGTGGTGAGCACCTCGCCGTCGCGGGGCCGCAGCACGGTGGCGGTCTCCGGGCCGTGCAGGCCCTGCCCGAAGACCCACGACCCGGTGGACGCCAACTCGTCGCGCAGCTCGCCGAGCTGACGCATCACCCCGGCCAGGAACTCCGGCTCCGGCGGCAGCTCACCCTGCGGCTGGTGGATGCTGAGCAGGTACAGCGTCATCGTTCCTCCTCGCGGGGGGCCGGCCCGTCGCCGACCTCTCATCCTCCACACGATCGGCGGCCGCCCAGATCGACAGGCCGGCGGAAAATTGTCGGCGTCCGACCCGGCCCGCTGTTGGCGTCCTTTGCTCTGCACCCGCGGACGCGACGGGTGCGCGGGCACGGGTGTCGCATCGGCGGGTGCAGAGCAAAGGATGAAGGACAGGGATACGGTCCGCGAGTGCCGCGACCGGAGCCGGTAGCCATGCCCGCGACGGTTGTGGGTAGACCCCGGTGTGGTCGACGGCTTGCGGGTGATTGTGGTCGGCGCCGGCTTCTCCGGGCTCGCCGCCGCGCTGGCGCTCACCCGTGCCGGCGCCCAGGTGCGATTGTTGGAGGCCCGTGACCGGGTGGGCGGTCGGGTGCTGACCCGATGGCTGCCCGAGCTCACGCAACTCGACCTGGGGGCGCAGTGGATCGGTCCGACCCAGGATCGGATGTACGCGCTGGTCGCCGAGCACGGGCTGGCCACCTTCGCCTCGGCATCGATCGGCGCGCCCACTGTGCTCTGGGCCGGTGCGCGCCAGGCCGAGCCGCCGGTGCAGGTGGGCCGGGTGCTCGGCCTGCTCGACGAGTACGCCGCACGACTGGACCCGGCCGCACCCTGGGCGACGCCGGAGGCCGCACTGTGGGACCGGACGACCCTCGGCGGGTGGCTCGCCGTCACGGCCGGGGACGACGACACCGCCGACTACCTGGGGCGGGTGCTCGCCGGCGGGCTGCTGGCCACCGGCGCCGACGAGCTGTCCCTGTTGCACCTGCTGTTCTACCTGCGCAGCGCCGGCGGGACCGGGCCGTTGCTGGGGATGGCCGGTGGCGCGCAGCAGGACCGGATCGTGGGCGGGCCGGCTGCGCTGGCGGAGCGGATGGCCACCGCCCTGCCACCGGGCACGCTGACGCTGGCCGCGCCGGTGCGAGCCATCGAACAGACCGTCGACGGCGTGACGGCGTGGACCGACACCGGGCGCGTCGACGGCGACGCCGTGGTGGTCGCGCTGGCCCCGGCACTGGCCGGCCGGATCCGGTACGACCCTCCGCTGCCTCCACTGCGTGACGGGCTCACCCAGCGCATGCCGATGGGTTCGGCACTGAAGGTGCACGCCGTCTACCCGGAGCCGTTCTGGCGGGCCGACGGGCGCTCCGGGGTGGCCACCACCAGCGCCGGTCCGCTCACCGAGACGGTCGACAACTCCACCCCGACCTCACCGATCGGGGTGCTGACCGGGTTCAGCTACTCCACGGACGCCGCCACGCTGCGTGGCATGTCCCCCGCGCGACGTCGGCAGTGCCTGCTGGAAGCGTTCGCCAGCGTGGTCGGGCCGCGTGCCGAGGACCCCGTGGATCTCGTCGAGTACGACTGGTCGGCCGACGAGTGGACCCGGGGCTGTTTCTCCGGTGCGCTCACCCCCGGCACGTGGCGGACCTACGGCCCGCACCTGCGGACGCCGGTGGGGCGGGTGTACTGGGCGGGCACCGAGACGGCCACCCGCTGGACTGGCTACCTGGAGGGAGCGGTGCGCGCCGGTGAGCGGGCGGCGGCCGAGGTGCTGGCCGGCTGAGCGGCACGACCGCAGCCGGCCCGGTCTCGGCGGGACCGGGCCGGCCACGGCCCTGGGTGCGACCCGGCCGACCCGGTCCGTCAGACGTCCGGGCCGGCGCGGGCGCCCCGGTCAGGGATAGATGGTCAGGTACACCTGCTGGTTGGCCGCGTTCGCGGTGCCACCGGCGTTGTTGATCACCCGGTTGATGGTGCCGACGCCACCGAGCGAGACGGTGACCATGTTCGTGAAGCGCACGTTCGGGTTGTTGGGAACCTCGAAGGACCGTTCCTCGACCACCGCGGGATTGACGTTGAAGTAGCTGTAGCTGCCCAGCCCGAACGCCTGGTGGCTGGTCACCGAATCGGCCACCTTGTACGCGGCGTAGCCCCGGGTCGACCCGTTCATCCAGGCCGCCTGGTTCGGTGGGTCGTAGGGCAGCTCGTTCTGGTAGAAGTACGTCCGCCCGCCGTTGCCGTTCCAGATGGTCTGGTACTTCTGGTAGTGCTCGACGAAGAGGCCGTACATGGTGACGTTGTCGCCGTTGACGGTGAGCCCGGTGTCGGCGGTGTTCAGCGTCCACCCGGTCGGTACGCCGCTGGCGGCGTGGTCGGCCCGCCACAGCCACATGTGGTCGCCGATCACGTTGTCGCTGTTGACAGTCAGCGTGTTGGTGGCCTTGCCGACGTGCGGCCCGCCGATGCGGAAGAACACGTCGTGCAGCGAGGTCGGGTTCGTGGCGTGGCTCGCGGACGAGCCGGACGGCCCGACCTCCATCAGCACCGGCGAGTTCGTCGTGCCGGCCTCGAACATGATGCCGGCCACCTTCACGCCGTCCACATCGGCCACCCGCATGCCCACCGCGCCGTTGTCGGCCTGGATGGTGGCCAGGCCGAGACCGAGGACGACAGTGTCGGCCCGGTTGACCTGGATCGGCTCGGTGACGCGGTGCACGCCAGGGGTGAAGAGCAGGTGCCGCCCCTGGGCGAGGGCCGCGTTGATGGTGGCGGCGCTGGTGCCGGGCTGGACCACGTAGAACTGCGACAGCGAGATGGACGAGCCGGCCGGGGTCTTGTTGTACCAGCTGGTTCCGGTGGAGTTGGTGCGCAGCGCCGGCACGAAGACCCGGTACTCACCGGTGCCGTCGACGTAGAGGAACGGCTTCTCCCGTACCTGCGGGGTCTGCGGGATGACGGTGTGCGACGGGTTGGGGAAGCTTGGCGCGGGAGCGCCGTTGACGCCCTGGAAGACCATGTTCCACACCGAGCCGGTCCAGCCGTTGCCGAACTCGCTGTTGCGGGAGTACCACTGCTGCTGCGAGCCGGAGACGACCAGGCCGTCGATGCGGGTGTCGGCCATCAGGCCACCGCTGGACCAGCCGTCGCCGCCATTCCAGAGCTGGATCTGGTTCTGCGCGCCGCGCAGGTGCATCCGCCGGTACGGCGCCGCCTGGGACACCGCCCAGCGCTCCACTGTCTGCCCGGCGGGCAGGGTGACCGACAGGTTCTCGGCGGCCCGCCAGAAGTTCTGGGTGGCGTTGCCGCCGAACCAGAACGCCTCGGCACGCACGTGGCCGTTGAGGTTGACGTCGTCGGGGCTCATGCCGAGGCCGGCGACCTGGGTGAAGAAGCCGAGGTTGACGTCGGCGGTGTAGTTGCCGGGCTTGAACAGCACCGCGTAGCGCTGCGGGCCGAACTGGTTGGTCTCCTGCTGGGTGAAGAGCGTGTTCAGTCGACTCTGGATGGTCGACGTCGGCGTGCTCGGGTCGAAGACGAACGTGTTCGGCCCGAGGTTCGGGTTGCGCGGGTCGGTCGTGTCGACCGGGGGCTCGCCGGTTCCGCCGCCGGTGGTGTTCACCGCCAACTCCCACAGCGAGTAGCCGTAGGCGGTGCCTCGGGCGGTGCCGTACATCCGCAGGTAGCGCCCGCTGCCGGTGACGGTGAGCGACTGCGTGCCGCCGGTTGCCGTGGTGGTGGAGTAGATGGTGGTCCAGGTGGTCCCGTCGGCCGAGGTCTGGAGCTGGAAGGCCCGGGCGTACGCGGCCTCCCAGGTGAGCACCACCCGGCAGATGGTGCGGGTGCTGCCGAGGTCGACGCGCAGCCACTGGGGGTCGCTGGCGGCGCTGGCCCAGCGGGTGCCCGGGTTGCCGTCGACCGCCGCGGATGCCGCGAGGCCGGCGTCCTGGCTGGACGAGGCGGTCGCCGGGCTGCCCTGCGCGACGTTGGTGCTGCCGCAGGTCGGCGTGGTGCCGCCGGTCTCGCCGTACACCCGGAACTCCCAGAGCGAGTAGCCGTAGCCGGTGCCCCGGGCGGTGCCGTTCATCCGTACGTAGCGGCCGGCGCCGGTGACGGTGAGGTTCTGGGTGCCGCCGGTGCCGGTGGTGGTCGAGTAGATCGTCGTCCAGGTGGCACCGTCGTCGGAAGTCTGGAGCTGGAAGGCCCGGCCGTAGGCACCCTCCCAGAGCAGGTTGACCTGGCTGATGGTGGCCCGGGCGCCCAGGTCGACCTGGAGCCACTGCGGGTCGCTGAACGCGCTGGCCCAGCGGGTGCCAGTGTTGCCGTCGACGGCCGCGGAGGCCGGGGTGCCGGCGTTCTCGCTGGACGAGGCGGTGGCGGGGCGGCCCTGGGACAGCAGGGTGGGCGCGGCCTGCGCGGGCGTTGTGGCGCCGGTCGGGGTGAGCGCCGCGACCAGGGCCACGGTGAGCCCGACCAGCAGGTGCCGGACGACGCGTCGAGGACGCGGGCGTACGGATGTTGCACGAGATGTCATGACATCGCCTGTCGATAGGGGGCTACGAGGGGGTGCCGCGTGGATGGGATCGGCTCGCCCCGTGGCGCCGTGGGTGGTGCCGCCGATGCGGCGTCGCGGGTCGGAGAGCGCTCTCGTAGGAGTGTTGCGGCGAGATTGCGACGGCGTCAAGACATCGATCTATAACTTCGTTATTTATCCCGAGGATTCTTTTTGGGTAATTTGCCGACGGCGCAGCAGTCGTCACCGCTCAGCGGCGGACGCCACCCTCGGTGAGGAAGCGGGCGATGGGGAGGGTTGCCGCGCCCAGCGCCACCGCGTCCACCCCGAGCCGGCACAGCTCGATCGACGCCTGCTCGTACGGCTGGCGCAGCGCCTGTCGGCCGGCGGCCTCCCGCACAGCCGGTAGCAGGTCGCCGAGGGCCATCGCCGCCCAGCCGCCGAGTACCACGCGCTCCGGGTTGAACAGGTTGATCAGGTTGGCCACCCCGGCGCCGAGGTAGCCGGCGGTGTCCTCCAGCACGCGTCGGGCGGTGGCCGAGGTCTCGGCGGCGGCGACCAGCGCGGCGATCTGGGACTCCTCGTCCTCGCCCGGCACCGGTCGGCCCCGGCGCGCCTCCCGGTAGCGGTCGATGATCGCCTCCGCCCCCACGTACGCCTCCAGGCAACCGCGCGCGCCGCACCGGCAGACCCGACCGCCGTACACCAGGGTGGTGTGCCCCCACTCCCCCGCGCTGCTGGACGCGCCCCGGTAGGTGGCGCCGTTGGTCACCACCGACGCGCCCACGCCCGAGCCGACAAGCGCGAAGACGGCGTGCCGGGCGCCCCGGCCGGCGCCGAACCACATCTCGGCCTGGCCGAGGGTCTTCGCGCCGTTGTCGATGTGCAGCGGCAGGTCGGTGCCGGCGCCGATCAGACGCTCCAGCGGCACCCGGTCCCAGCCGAGGGCCTGGGCGTGCACGACCGCCTCGGCGCCCTGCTCGACCACGCCGGAGACGCCGACGCCGACGCCGAGCACGTCGCGCGGGGCCACCCCGGCCTGGCTGGTGACCGCTTCGATGCCGGCCAGCACGTGCCCGGCCACCAGGTCGGGCTCGGTGCGGGCCGGGTCGAGCGGGTACTCGACGCTGGCCAGCAGGGCCATCGCGAAGTCGAACAGCTCCACCCGGACCCGGGTCTCGCCGACGTCGACACCGATCAGGAAGGCGAAGCGCGGCGCGATCCGCAGCAGCATGCTGGGCCGGCCGCCGTCGGACTCGGCGGCGCCGACCTCGGCCACCAGTCCTTCGTCGATCATGTCGGCCACCACGTTGCTGACCGCGGGTTGGCTCAGCCCGGTGCTGCGCACCAGGTCCTGCCGGGTGAGCGGGCCGTCCAGGAAGAGCTTGGTCAGCAGGGCGGACCGGTTGCGCAACCGCACGCTGCGGTTGGTGGCACGCGCCAGCTCCACTCGTCACCTCGTTCCCGTCGGCCGTTCGAGGCGACTGTAACCGCCTCGTGCTTGACGACCCACCAGCCAGCAACTTTAATGACGACATAAATTAAGCCGTGATGTAACTCCCGGGAAACGCCGACGGACCCCAACGGCGCACCCCCGAACCCTGTCCGCAGCCGGCCCCCGTCGCCCGACCCCTATCGGTGACGAAGGTCGGCGGACCCCCACCACGCACCGGAAGGGCTGACCCGTGTCGAGACGACACCTCGGGATATTCACCGCCGCCGTACTGGCGGCCGCCTCGCTGACCGCCTGCGGAGGCTCCGGCGACGACTCCGCCGCATCGCCCAAGACGCTCACCTACTGGGCCAGCAACCAGGGCGCCAGCCTGGAGGCCGACAAGACCATCCTCCAGCCGGAGTTGGACAAGTTCGAGAAGCAGACCGGGATCAAGGTCACCGTCGAGGTGGTCCCCTGGTCGGATCTGCTCAACCGCCTGCTGGCCGCCGCCGCCTCCGGCAAGGGCCCGGACGTGGTCAACATCGGCAACACCTGGTCGGCGTCGTTGCAGGCCACCGGCGCGCTGGTCGAGTTCGACGACGCCGCCCTGCAGGCCGTCGGCGGCAAGGACCGGATCGTGCCCGCCGCTCTCGCCGCCGCCGGCGCCCCCGGCAAGCCGCCGGCCGCCGTGCCGCTCTACAGCATGGCGTACAGCCTGTACTACAACAAGAAGTCGTTCGCCGACGCCGGCATCACCGCGCCGCCGACCACCTGGGAGCAACTCGCCGAGTACGGCAAGAAGCTGAGCACCGGCGGCAAGTGGGGCCTGGCGATCGAGGGCGCCAACCCGTCGGAGAACGCCCACCACGCGTTCACCTTCAGCCAGCAGTACGGCGGCGAGTGGTTCGACTCGGCCGGCAAGCCGACCTTCGACACCCCGCAGAACGTCTCGGCGATCAAGCGGTACATCGACTTCATGGCCGCCGACAAGATCACCAACCCGAGCAACGCCGAGTACGCGCAGAACCAGTCGGTCTCCGACTTCGCCAACGGCAAGGCGGCCATGCTGCTGTGGCAGTCCGCCGGGTCGAACCTGAAGACGCAGAACATGCCCGCCGACGCGTACGGGGTGGCCCCGGTGCCGTTCCTGGCCAGCCCGCCGGCCGGCGGCAAGAAGGTCAACAGCATGGTCGCCGGGATCAACATGGCGGTCTTCAAGCACACCAAGAACAAGGACGGCGCGCTGAGCTTCGTCAAGTTCATGACCAGTGACGAGGAGCAGACGCTCCTCAACAAGACGTACGGCTCGCTGCCGGCGGTGAAGACCGCGGCCTCCGACCCGGCGTTCAGCGCCCCCGAGCAGAAGACCATCCAGGAGACCCTGGTCACCACCGCCGCCCCGCTGCCGCAGGTGCCCGACGAGAGCACCTTCGAGACCCTGGTCGGCACCGCGATGAAGGAGCTGTTCGCCGACGCGGCCAGCGGCAAGCCGGTCACCGAGGAGTCGGTGAAGGCCAAGCTGACCGACGCGCAGCAGAAGATGCGCTGACCCAGGCGTCACCGGTGGCCGTGGTCGGGCGCTGAGCCCGGCCACGGCCACCGCCTCCGAGAGGACCCCGATGGCAACCAGCACCACCGCGCCGGACGCCGACCAGCGCGAACCCCGGGCCGGGTCGCCGGCCCGGGAGCCGGCCCGCCGGCCCCGCGGCCCCCGCCGCTCGCTCCTGCCGTACCTGCTGCTCGCACCGGCCGTCGTGCTGGAACTCGCCATCCACGTGATCCCGATGGTTGTCGGGGTTTGGATGAGCCTGCTGGAGCTGACCCAGTTCCACATCCGCGACTGGTCCACCGCGCCCTTCATCGGGCTGGAGAACTACCGGGCGACGCTCGACCTGAACAGCGCCGCCGGCAAGGAACTGCTGCACTCGTTCTGGATCACCCTGGCCTACAGCCTGCTCTCGGTCGGGTTCGCCTGGCTGCTCGGCATCTCGGCGGCGGTCGTCCTGCAACGGCCGTTCCGTGGACGGGCGATCCTGCGGGCGCTGTTCCTCACCCCGTACGCGCTGCCGGTATACGCCGCCGTGATCACCTGGAGCTTCCTGCTGCAACGCGACACCGGCCTGGTCAACCACGTGCTCGTGGACCAGCTCGGGCTGATGAACGAACGGCCGTTCTGGCTGATCGGCGACAACAGCTTCTGGTCGCTGCTGGTGGTGTCGGTCTGGCGCAACTGGCCGTTCGCGTTCCTGTGCCTGATGGCCGGGCTGCAGAACGTGCCCGGTGAGCTGTACGAGGCCGCCGCCATCGACGGCGCCGGGTTCTGGCGCCGGCTGCGCTCGGTCACCCTGCCGATGTTGCGGCCGGTCAACCTGGTGCTGCTGCTGGTGCTGTTCCTGTGGACGTTCAACGACTTCAACACCCCGTTCGTGCTGTTCGGCGGTTCCGCGCCGGAGCAGGCCGACCTGATCTCCATCCACATCTACCGCAGCTCCTTCAAGACCTGGGACTTCGGCTCCGGGTCGGCGATGTCGGTGGCGCTGCTGCTGTTCCTGCTGGTCGTCTCGGCCGCGTACCTGCTGATCACCAACCGTCGGAGGGACGATCATGCGTGAGACCGCCGGTGAACGCTGGGGCCGGCGCATCGTGCTGACCCTGCTCACCCTCTTCGTCGTCATCCCGCTCTACGTCATGGTCACCTCGGCGGCGAAGCCGTTGCAGGACGTCCAGAACGGCTTCACCTGGTGGCCCAGCCGGCCCACCCTGCAACCGTTCATCGACATGTGGAGCACGGTGCCGCTGGCCCGGTACCTGGTGAACAGCCTGGTGGTGTCCAGCATCGCGGCGATCTGCTCGGTGGCGGTGGCGATCTTCGCCGCGTTCGCGGTCAGCCGGTACCGGTTCCGCGGTCGGGGCGTCTTCTCGGTGACGGTGCTGTCCACGCAGATGTTCCCCGGCATCCTGTTCCTGCTGCCGCTGTTCCTCATCTACGTCAACCTGGGCAACGCCACCGGCATCGAGCTGTACGCCAGCCGCACCGGC
Source organism: Micromonospora salmantinae (assembly GCF_022230905.1). Classification (NCBI taxonomy): domain Bacteria; kingdom Bacillati; phylum Actinomycetota; class Actinomycetes; order Micromonosporales; family Micromonosporaceae; genus Micromonospora; species Micromonospora salmantinae. The sequence continues at coordinate 109,090 of NZ_JAKKFG010000010.1, read as the reverse complement.
CTGGTCATCACGTACCTGACCTTCTCGCTGCCGTTCTCGATCTGGATGCTGGTCGGCTACTTCGACTCGATCCCCCGGGGTCTGGACGAGGCGGCGCAGGTCGACGGCGCAGGGCCGCTGCGCACCCTGTTCCAGGTCATCCTGCCGGCCGCCGTGCCCGGCGTCGTAGCGGTCACCGTGTACGCGTTCATGACCGCGTGGGGTGAGGTGCTCTTCGCCTCGGTGATGACCGACGAGGGCAGCCGCACCCTGGCCGTCGGCCTGCAGGGCTACTCCACCCAGTTCAACGTCTACTGGAACCAGATCATGGCCGCCTCGCTGGTGGTCAGCATCCCGGTCGTCGTCGGGTTCCTGGCCCTGCAGCGCTACTTCGTCGCCGGCCTCACCGCCGGCGCGGTCAAGTGAGTCATCCAACCCCAGAGGAGAACCGACCCGTGCCCGACCTGTCCAAGCTGCCACCCGACTTCCTCTGGGGTGTCGCCACGGCGGCGTACCAGATCGAGGGGGCCGTCGACGTCGACGGCCGGGCGCCGTCCATCTGGGACACCTTCTCGGCGACCCCCGGCGCTGTCGACAACGGCGACACCGGCGCGGTGGCGTGCGACCACTACCACCGGTGGCCGGAGGACCTGGCGCTGGCGCGCCGACTCGGCGTGGACGCGTACCGTTTCTCGGTGGCCTGGCCCCGCGTCATGCCCGACGGCGTCGGGCGGGTCAACGCCGCCGGGCTGGACTTCTACGATCGGCTCGTCGACACGTTGCTCACCGACGGGATCCGACCGTTCGTCACGCTCTACCACTGGGACCTGCCGCAGGTCCTTCAGGACCGGGGTGGTTGGCCGGAGCGCAGCACCGCCGAGGCGTTCGCCGACTACGCGGCGGTGGTGGCCGCCCGCCTCGGTGACCGGGTCGCCGACTGGTGCACTGTCAACGAGCCGCTCTGCGTGTGCTGGATCGGGCACCTGGAGGGCACCATGGCCCCCGGCGAGCGGGACCTCACCCGGGCGGTGCACGCCTCGCACCACGTGCTGCTCGGGCACGGCCTGGCCACCCAGGCGATCCGCGCCAACGCCGCCCGGCCGGCCTCGGTGGGCCTGGTGGTCAACCTCAGCCCGATCGAGGCGGCGACCGACCGACCCGAGGACGTCGCGGCGGCCCGCCGGGCCGACGGGCACGTCAACAGGTGGTGGCTGGACCCGATCCACGGGCGCGGCTACCCGGCCGACATGATCGCCACCTACGGGGTCGAGCCGCCGGTACGCGGCGACGACCTGGCGGTGATCGCCACGCCGACGGACTTCCTCGGGGTGAACTACTACTTCCGTCAGCTGGTGGTCGACGACCCGACCGGCGCGGCCCCGTACACCCGGCAGGTGCCGGTGCCCGGCTCGGTGGAGACCGCGATGGGCTGGGAGATGTACCCGGCGGGCCTGGAGCGGCTGCTCGTCGACGTGCACGAGGAGTACCGGCCGGGACGGATCATCGTCACCGAGAGTGGCTCGGCGTGGCCGGACGAGGTCACCCCGGACGGCACGGTGGAGGACAAGGAACGCACCGACCACCTGGAGCAGCACCTGGCCGCGTGCGCGTCGGCGGTGGCCCGAGGGGTTCCCCTGGACGGCTACTTCGTCTGGTCACTGCTGGACAACTTCGAGTGGGCGTACGGCTACGACAAGCGTTTCGGGCTGGTGCACGTGGACTACACCACCCAGCGCCGGACGGTGAAGGCGAGCGGTCTGCGCTACGCCGAGCTGATCCGTGCCCACCAGCGGCTCGCCCGCACCACCGGCACCGCGACGCCGGTGGCCTGAACGGGGGCGGTGCGAGCGGCCGCCCGGGGTGTCAACCTCGGGCGGCCGTTCCCGTCCGGATCGGATGAAACCGCCACCAACCGCGCTGCCGAGTGGCTAGCCTGCGGCAATGTCCGCAGCACCCGACGAGGTCGAGCAGGCCGATCCCAAGGGGCGAGTGTCCGCCACCGACCGGATGACGGCCTTCAGCGACGGCGTCTTCGCCATCGTCATCACGCTGCTGGTCATCGAGCTGCGGGTGCCCGAATACCACGAGGGCGAACTGCTCACCGGCCTGCTCGGCGAGGGCGCCTCCTATCTGGCCTTCGTGGTGTCCTTCGTCTACATCGGGGTGCTCTGGCTCAACCACCACGCGCTGCTGCGGCTGATCCGTGGCACCACGCTCACGCTGAGCTGGATCAACCTCGGTGTGCTCTTCGGCGCGGTGATCATCCCCTTTCCCACAGCGGTGCTGGCGTCCGCGTTCACCCACGGCGACACCGACGACCAACGCGCGGCCGTCGCCCTGTACGCGCTGGCCGCGGCCCTGATGTCGGCCCCCTGGCTGGTGTTCTTCGGCTACCTGCACCGCCACCCGGCGCTGCTGGAGCGTCGGGTCGACCCCGAGTACGTGCGTACGCAGCGGCTGCGACCGGTCACCGGCCTGATCCTGTACGGGCTCAGCGGGCTGCTCGGCTGGTTCGTCAGCCCGCTGCTGGGACTGATCGGTGTCATCGTCATGATCACCTATCACGCGGTCACCAGCGAAGGGCTCCCCCGCTGGCTGAGCCGCCGCTGAGCGAACGGAGCCGGAGCAGGTCGGCCGGGGTGTCCACGTCGGCCGGGGACCCGACGTCGTCACAGGGCACCTCGACCACCAGGTCCGGCCGGTCGCGCATCAGGTCGCGGGCGCCCCGGTCGCCGACGGCGTACCCGCTCAGCAGCGGCCAGGTGCGTCGAGCCAGCAGGATCGGGTGCCCGCGCCTGCCGGCGTAGGTGGCGACAGCGACGACCGCGCCGTCGGCGTACGCCGTGCGCACCCGGCGCACCGCGATCGGGCTGAGCAGCGGCTGGTCGACGAGGACCACGACGGCGGCCGGTACGTCGGCCGGCAGCGAGGCCAGGCCCCGCAGCAGCGACGAGCCCAGCCCGTCGGACCAGCGATCGTGCCGGACCGGCACCGCGCCGGGCAGGTCGGGCATCTCGTCGGCGCCCGCGCCGAGCACCACGTGCACGGGTGCGCAGCCGCCGTCGCCGAGCAGCCGGATCGCGCGCCGCACAAACGGCTCGCCGTCCAGCTCGACCAGCGCCTTCGGCCGGCCGTAGCGCCGCCCGGCGCCGGCGGCGAGCAGCAGTCCGGCGGTCACCGTCGTCACCTCCCCTACGAGGGGCTTTGCGTTATTCGCCCTGAGATATACCGACAAAGCTAGTCTGGGCCGGTGCAGGGCGGACCGGAGAACGCGACGACGATCGACGAGCGCCACTCGTCCCGGGTGACGGTCGAGGTCAACGGCGCGTCCCGCGAGGTGACCCTGGACAACCGCACCACCCTGCTCGACGCCCTGCGCGAGCACCTCGACCTGACCGGGGCGAAGAAGGGCTGCGACCACGGCCAGTGCGGCTCCTGCACGGTGCTGCTCGACGGCCGGCGGGTGAAGAGCTGCCTGGTCTTCGCGGTCACCGTGGACGGCCGGTCGGTGGTGACCGTCGAAGGGCTGGCCGGCCCGGACGAGCTGTCCCCGTTGCAGGCCGCCTTCATCGCGCACGACGCTTTCCAGTGCGGCTACTGCACCCCCGGGCAGCTCTGCTCCGCCCGCGGCATGCTCGACGAGGTCTCCCGAGGTTGGCCCAGCGCGGTCACCGGCGACCTGAACACGCCCGCGAAGCTGACCGACGCGGAGATCCGCGAGCGGATGGCCGGCAACCTGTGCCGCTGCGCCGCGTACCCGCACATCGTCGCGGCCGTGCGCCAGACGGCGGCGTCCTCGTGAAGGCGTTCCGCTACCACCGGCCCGCCGACGTGGCCGAGGCGGTCGCGGTGCTCGCGGCCGAACCGCAGGCCGCCTACCTCGGCGGCGGAACCAACCTGGTGGACCTCATGAAGCTCGGGGTGCAACGCCCCGACGTGCTGGTGGACGTGACCCGGCTTCCACTCGACACCGTCGAGGAGCTGCCCGACGGTGGGCTGCGGATCGGCGCGACAGTCCGCAACAGCGACCTGGCGGCCCACCCGGTGGTACGCCGCGACTACCCGGTGCTGGCCCGCGCCCTGCTCGCCGCCGCCTCCGGACAACTGCGCAACATGGCCACCACCGGCGGCAACCTGTTGCAGCGCACCCGCTGCGTCTACTTCCAGGACACCGGCAAGGCGTGCAACAAACGAGAGCCGGGCAGCGGTTGCGCCGCTCTGCACGGCCAGAACCGCGACCTGGCGGTGCTGGACTGGTCCGAGCAGTGCGTGGCCACCCACCCGTCCGACCTGGCCGTCGCGCTGGCCGCCCTCGACACAGTGGTGGAGGTGCATGACGCCGACGGCCCCCGTGACGTCCGGATCGCCGACCTCTACCGCTCCCCCGGCACCCACCCGGAACGGGAGACCACCCTGGCCCGGGGCGCGCTGATCACCGCCGTGCGGCTACCGCCCCTACCGGCCGCGCGCCGCTCGACGTACCTCAAGGTGCGCGACCGGGCCTCGTTCGCCTTCGCCGCCGGCTCGGTGGCCGCGGTGCTGGACCTCGACGGGGACGTGGTCCGCGACGTGCGGCTGGCGTACGGGGCGGTGGCGCACCGGCCGTGGCGGGCGTACCGGGCCGAGGAGGAGCTGCGCGGTCGTCCGTTCAGCCCGGAGCTGGCGGCACGGGCCGCCGACGCGGAGCTGGCCGAGGCGCGCCCGTTGCGGCACAACGGCTTCAAGGTGCCACTGACCCGGGCCATCACCGTGCGGGCGCTCACCGAACTGGCGTCGTCGTGAGCACCGGGGCCGTCGGACGGGCGTACCCCCGGCTGGAGGGCGCGGCGAAGGTCACCGGCACGGCCCGGTACGCGGTGGAGTACCCGGTGGACGGGGTCACCTATGGCTGGGCGGTGCCGTCGGCGGTGGTGCGGGGCCGGATCACCCGGATCGACACGGCGGAGGCGTTGGCGTCGCCCGGTGTGCTGGCCGTGGTGCACCACGGCAACGCGCCCCGGATGGCACCCGGCCCGCAGCCGGAGCTGCGGCTGTTGCAGGAGCCGACTGTGCACTACCGGGGGCAGTACGTCGCCGTGGTGGTGGCAACCAGCCTGGAGGCGGCCCGCGAGGGCGCCCGACTGGTCCGCATCGACTACGACACCGGCCCGCACAGCACAGTGCTCACCGACGACCATCCCGGCCTCTACAAGCCGGACCAGGTCAACCCCAGCTATCCGACGGACACCGCCGAGGGCGACTTCGACGCCGGGTACGCGGCCGCCCCGGTGCGGGTGGACGTCACCTACCGCACGCCGGCGTACCACAACAACCCGATGGAACCGCACGCCACCACGGCGCAGTGGCACGACGGGCGGCTCCTGGTGCACGACTCCACCCAGGGCGCCACGCCGGTGCGCGCCACCCTCGCCGAGCTGTTCGAGCTGCCGCCGGAGTCGATCCGCGTCGTCGCCGAGCACGTCGGCGGCGGCTTCGGCAGCAAGGGGTACGCCAAGGCGTCGGTGGTGCTGGCCGCCCTCGCCGCCCGGCACATGGACCGCCCGGTCAAACTGGCGCTGACCCGCCAGCAACTGTTCGGGCCGGTCGGCTACCGCACCCCCACCATCCAGCGGGTCCGCCTCGCCGCCGACACCGACGGCCGGCTCACCGCCATCTGCCACGACGCGATCAGCCAGACCTCCACCATCCGGGAGTTCGCCGAGCAGACCGCCGTCTACACCCGCAGCATGTACGCCGCACCGCACCGCCGCACCACGCACCGGCTGGTCCGCCTCGACGTGCCCACGCCGTTCTGGATGCGTGCCCCCGGCGAGTGCCCCGGCGCGTACGCCCTGGAGTCCGCGGTGGACGAGCTGGCCATCGCCGTCGGCCTGGACCCGGTCGAGCTGCGCATCCGCAACGACACCGCTGTCGACCCCGACCAGGGACGCCCGTTCACCAGCCGCAACCTGGTGGCCTGCCTGCGCGAGGGCGCCCAGCGGTTCGGCTGGGCCGGCCGTGACCCGTCGCCCCGGTCCCGACGCGACGGGCGCTGGCTGATCGGGACCGGAGTGGCCGGTTCGAGCTACCCGGCCCGGGCCCGGCCGTCCACGGCGACGGCCACCGCCCGGCCCGACGGGAGCTTCCTGGTCCAGATCAACGCCACCGACATCGGCACCGGCGCCCGGACGGCGATCTGGCAGGTGGCCGCCGATGCCCTCGGGGTGCCGCCGGAGCGGGTGGAGATCCGCATCGGGGACAGCGCGCTGCCGACGGCGGCGCTGGCCGGCGGCTCGATGGGGACCGCCAGCTGGAGCTGGGCGGTGATACGGGCCGCGCAGGCGCTGCGCGAGAAGCTGCGCGACGGCGGGCCGCCGACCGGCGAGGTCACCGCCGAGGCGGACACCACCGAGGAGGTGGGAGGGCAGCCCGCGCTGCCCCGGTACGCGTACGGGGCGCAGTTCGTCGAGGTGCGGGTCGACGCGGACACCGGCGAGGTGCGGCTGAACCGGATGCTCGGGGTGTTCGCGGCGGGGCGGGTGGTGAACCCGACGACGGCGCGCAGCCAGCTCATCGGCGGCATGACGATGGGGCTGTCGATGGCGCTGCACGAGGAGGGGCTGCTCGACGAGCGGTACGGCGACTGGGTCAACCACGACCTGGCCACCTACCACATCACCGGCTGCGCGGATGTGGAGTCCATCGAGGCGTACTGGCTGGACGAGCGCGACGACGAGTTGAACCCGGCCGGGGTGAAGGGCATCGGCGAGATCGGCATCGTCGGCGCCGCCGCGGCGGTCGCCAACGCTGTGCACCACGCGACGGGCGTACGGATCCGGGAGCTACCGATCCGGCTGGACAAGCTCATCGGAATATCAGACTTGGCTTAAATAAGCCGTCAGTGATACAACTGTCGTCGTGCACGCCTTCGACGTGCTGGGCGATCCGGTCCGGCGCCGCATCCTGGAACTGCTCGCCGGTGGCGAGCAGACCGCCGGCGCGGTCAGCGCGGTCATCCGCGAGGAGTTCGGCATCTCCCAGCCCGCCGTGTCCCAGCACCTCAAGGTGCTGCGCGACAACGGCTTCGCCACCGTGCGGCCGGAGGGCACCCGGCGGCTCTACGCCGTCGACCCACGCCCACTGCGCGAGGTCGACGGCTGGCTGGAGCACTTCCGCCGATTCTGGGCCCCACCCCTGGCGGCACTCGCCACCGAGCTGGCCCGGGGCCGACGCGAGCGTCGGCTGCGCGGGCCCGCCGACCCACCCGATGAGAGGAACACCTGATGTTCGACGCCACCGAGCAGATCAACGCCGTCCAGCGGAAGGTCGGCAGCCGCACCCTGGAAGCCGGTGAGGCGCGGGTCACCACGATCAGCCAGACCTACCAGGCGACGGCCGAGGATCTGTGGGACGCCTGCACCAGCGCCGAGCGCATCCCGCGCTGGTTCCTGCCGATCTCCGGCGACCTGCGGCTGGGCGGCACGTACCAACTCCAGGGCAACGCCCACGGCACCGTCGAGAGCTGCGAACCGCCGCACCGCTTCACCGCCACCTGGGAAATGGGCGGCGAGGTGAGCTGGATCGAGGTGCGGGTCACCCCGGTCGGCGACGAGCGGGCCCGCCTCGACCTGGACCACATCGCGCACGTCGACCAGGACCGGTGGGCCCAGTTCGGGCCGGGCGCGGTCGGTGTCGGCTGGGACCTCGGGCTGCTCGGCCTCGCCTCGCACCTGGCCGGCGACGGCAGCGGGATCACCCCGGAACAGGGCGCCGAGTGGACCGCCTCCGCCGAGGGACGACGGGCCATCGAGTTGAGCAGCCAGCTGTGGTGCGAAGCGAGCATCGCCGCCGGCACCGACGCCGACGAGGCGAAGGCCGCCGCCGAACGCACCACCGCCTTCTACACCGGCGACCCGGCCGCCTGAGCGCGGGACGAGGCGGCGGCGCGGGAGGCTTGCGGCGGCGCGACGGGCTGGGCACGGGACGAGGCGGCGGCGCGGCGGGCTGAGCGCGGATCGGAGTAACGTGCTGCGGCATGACCGGCACGCCGTACACGCACTGCTCCTACTGCGGCGCCGCCTACCCGCCGGCCGCCGGATGGCCGCGAGTCTGCGCGGTCTGCGGCGAGACCATCTGGCGCAACCCGCTGCCGGTGGCGGTCGCGGTGCTGCCGGTCCGCACCGCCGAGGGGCTGGGAGTGGTGGTGGTCCGCCGGGACATCGAACCGGCCCGCGGCCTGCTCGCGCTGCCCGGCGGCTTCATCGAGTACGGCGAGGAGTGGTCCGACGCACTCGTACGGGAGCTGCGGGAGGAGACCGGCCTGATCGCGGCGGCCGAGGACGCCCGCCTGTTCGCGGTGCACGGGGCGCCAGCGGGCGGCACGATGATGGTCTTCGGAGTGCTGCCCGAGCGGGCGGCCGAGGACCTGCCACCCTCGGCGCCGACCGAGGAGGCGACCGAGTGGCTGGTGCTCACCGACCCGGTCGAGCTGGCGTTCTCCACCCACACCCAGGTACTGGCCGATTTCCTCACCCCCACCCACCAGGTCTGACCCGCGCCCCACCCTCGCGATCTTGCACTTACTGTCCCGACACAAGCGGCTTATCACGCATATCGACGACCGAAACTGCAAGATCGGCGCGGCGGACGCGCGGAACTTCAGTCCGGTGCGCCCTCGGTGATCGGTAGGAGGACCCGGAAGGTGGTTCGTCCCGGCTCGGTCTCGACCCGGATGTCGCCGTGGTGTTTGTGCACCACGATCCGGTACGAGATGTCCAGCCCCAGACCGGTGCCCGCGCCGACCGGCTTGGTGGTGAAGAACGGCTCGAAGATCCGCGGACGCACCTCCGGCGGGATACCCGGCCCGGTGTCGGTGATCTCCACCGTCAGTTGGTCGCCGACCCGTCCCGTGCGGACGGTCAGCACACCCTTCTCCCCCATCGCGCCCAACGCGTTGTCGATCAGGTTGGTCCACACCTGGTTCAGCTCGGCCGCGTACGCCGGGACCGGTGGGAGATCCCGGTCGTACTCCCGGACCAGCTTGACCTCGGCGGGGATCTTGCCCTTGAACATCACCAGCGTGGCGTCGAGCAGGTCGTGCACATCCACCACCCGGTGCGGGGCGCGGTCCAGCTGCGAGTACTGCTTGGCGGCGCCCACGAGCCCGGAGATCCGGGTGACCGCGTCGCCGATCTCGCGCATCAGCAGCTCGGTGTCGACGGTGTAGGTGAGCCAACGCACCGCCGCCTCCAGGTCCGCGGCGCCGACCGCGGCCTTGACCTGCGCCAGCCAGGCCGCGTCGAGCCCACCGCCGACCAGGATCGGCGCCAGGTCCCAGGCCCCGCCGACGCCATGGTCCTGCAGCCAGTCGGTCAGGGTGTCCTCGGCGTCGGCGGTGGCCATCGGGGTCAACTTCGGCGCGCTGGCCACCCGGGCGACCGCCTCCTCCTGCAGGGCGACCAGGCCGTGCAGGGCGCTGCCGTCGAGCCGCCCGTCGGCGATCATGGCGAGCTTGTGCCGCATCCCGGCGACCCGGTCCCGCAGAACCGACGTGGCCCGCACCGCCGCCGCGGCCGGATTGTTCAGCTCGTGGGTCAACCCCGCCGAGAGCGAACCGAGGGCCAGCAACCGCTCCCGCTCACCGACGATGGCCTGACTGTCCCGCATCCCGAAGAACAGCCCCTCCAACAGGTGCATGGGCATCGGGAACCAGGACCGCAGGGCGTACGCGAAGTCCTCCGCCGGCAGCACGAAGAACTCCGCGTCGGTCACCGCCCGCAGGCTGTTGCGGTAGCTCTGCTCGACCTGGTCACCCAGGTACGCCTGAGTGGCCCCGCCGTACACCCCGCGCTGGTCGGTTCGGCTGACCTCGACGTCGTCGCCGCGCACCAGGCGACTCAACGCCACCGCCCCGCGCACCAGCACGAAGAAGCAGGTAGCGGGCTCACCCTCGCCGTACACGAGGGTGCCGCCGGCGCGCTGCTCGACCCGGCCGTGCTCGGCCAGCCAGTCGAGCTGCCCGTCGTCGAGCGCCTCGAACAGGAACAGAGTGCGCAACTGCGCAGATGTCAGCCGATCAGACTCGGTGGTCACTGGGCCTCCTTCGCTCGCGACTGCGGGGCTCGCAAACCCGGCTCACTCCTCGCGCTCACTGGGCCTCCTTCGCTCGCGACTGCGGGGCTCGCAAACCCGGCTCACTGGGCCTCCAGGTAGCGGTGCACCAGCGACACCGCCATCGCACCCTCGCCGACGGCCGAGGCGACCCGCTTGACCGACTCGGCCCGCACGTCCCCGGCAGCGAACACGCCCGGCACGCTGGTCTCCAGGTGGTACGGGTCGCGCGACAACGACCAGCCGGCCGGCCGCCGCCCCCCGGCGAGCAGATCCGGACCGGTCACGATGAAACCACGGTCGTCGCGGACCAGCACCCCGTCCAGCCAGTCGGTGCGGGGCTCCGCGCCGATGAAGATGAACAGCCAGGAGGTGTCGACCGAACGGGCCTCCCCGGTACGGGTGTCGCACAGGGTGAGCCGTTGCAGGTGGTCCTCCCCCGCCCCGCCGACCACTGCGGTGTGCGGGTGCACGGTGATCCGGTCGATCCGTTCCAGCTGGTCGATCAGGTAACGCGACATGGAGGCGGTCAGGTCCGCACCACGGATGAGCAGGTGCACCCTCGACGCGTACCGGGAGAAGTGGACCGCCGCCTGGCCGGCGGAGTTGGCCCCGCCGACGATGTAGACGTCCTGTTCGACGCAGCTCGGCGCCTCGGTGGCGGCGGCGCCGTAGAACACCCCCCGCCCGGTGAAGTCGGCCAAACCAGGAGCGTCGAGCACCCGGTACGACACGCCGGTGGCCAGCACCACCGTGTGCGCGGCGATCTCGGTGCCGTCGCCGAAGCGCAGCAGTCGGGCACCGCCGGCCTCGCTGAGACCGACCACCTCCCGGGCGCTGAGCAGCTCGGCGCCGAACTTGACCGCCTGCCGCCGGGCCCGATCGGTCAACTGCGCGCCGGAGACACCGTCCGGGAAGCCCAGGTAGTTCTCGATGCGGCTGCTCTGCCCGGCCTGACCGCCGGTCGCCCGTCGCTCCACGAGCACGGTGCGCAGCCCCTCCGACGCGCCGTACACGGCCGAACCGAGACCGGCGGGGCCGCCACCGATCACCACCAGGTCGTAGAAGTCACACGCCGGCACCACCGTCAACCCGGCCAGCGCGGCCAGCTCGGCCTCGCTCGGGGCGACCAACGCCTTGCCCTCCGGCGTCACCACCAGCGGCACGTCCGCCTCGGTCGCCCCGGCCGCGTCGAGCAGCCGGACGCCCTCCGGGTCGTCGGACAGCAGCCACCGGTACGGCACCAGGTTGCGGGCCAGGAAGTCGCGGACCTTGAACGACGGCGCCGACCAGCGGTGCCCGACGACCCGGATCTCCGCGCTGGCCGCGTCCGGGGTGAGCGCCCACGCCTCCAGCAGCCCGTCGACCACCGGGTACAGCTTCTCCTCCGGCGGGTGCCAGGGCTTGAGCAGGTAGTGGTCCAGGTCGACCACGTTGATGGCCTCGATCGCGGCGTCGGTGTCCGCGTACGCGGTGAGCAGCACCCGGCGGGCCGCCGGGAAGATGTCCATGGCCGCTTCCAGGAACTCGACACCGGTCATCTCCGGCATCCGGTGGTCGGCCAGCAGCAGCGCCACCTGTTCGCCGCGCAATTTGACCTCGCGTAGCGCGTCCAGCGCCTCCGGCCCGGAGGACGCCCGCAACACCCGGTAGCGGTCGCCGTAGCGGCGCCGGATGTCCCGGGCCACCGCCCGGGACACCACGGGGTCGTCGTCGACGGTCAGGATCACCGGGTTCGCCATGGCGCCATGAAATCACCTGTCGAGGGTCGACCGCACCATCGCCGAGGCCCGGCCCACGGTTGACCGCCCGGCAGACGGGTAAGCCGGGAAGCCGCGCGGGTGGCCGGACATCGACGACCCTCCCGGTTGCCGCGCACACCTCGGGGGGCCCATGGCGGACGCGACACCGACCGGACCGACGACGTCGGGCGGGATCGTGGAGCTGCGGGTGCACGGTGTCTCCGGCGCGGGCGCGGACCAGGTGTTGGACCGGCCGTACGTGCACCAGGTCGCCGGGGACCGCAGCGGAGGTTTCTACCGACCGCGCCCCGGCTATCCGGACTCCACCGGGACGGACGGGGTGACGCTGGAGGCGTACCGCTGGAGTGACCTGCCGTCCGGCACGGCCGTGCGGACGCTGTCGCTGGTCTTCCTGCTGCCGTTCATGCTCTGCAACGTGGCGCTCTGGATGCGCCCGGCGAACACCGTCTCGAAGCGCGGCTTCATGGCGCTGTGCCGGGTGCTCGCCCTCACCCTCACCGTGCTCTACGTGCTCTCCATCGTCGGGGTGGCGCTGGACCTGGTCGCGTGGCGCTGCATGGACAGCCCGTCGTGCCTGGCCGGCCGGAGCTGGCTGTCCTGGCTCGGTGGGCGCCCGCCCGGGCTGCGCCTGGGGGTGCTGGCGCTCGTGCCGGTCGCCGCCATCGGGCTGGTCTGGTGGCTGGGCGCCCGCCCGGGCCATTCGTTCGACGCGTTCCGGACGCCGTCGACGCCGACGTCGAAACACCAGTTGAGCGCCGTCGGCCAATGGGACGGCGAGCCGCTGGTGGGTCGGCTGCGCTCGGTCCACGTCGCGGCGGCGTTCACCACGCTGAGCGCCAGCCTGCTGGCCGCGCGGGCCAGCCAGCACCGCTCGTGGGTGATGGTGACCCTGCTGACGGCCACCGGGGCGGCGCTGCTGGCCTGTCTGATCCTGGTCACCGTGGTGCCGAGCATGGACCGCACCGACCCGTCGCCCCGGGTGGACGGCGTCTTCCGCGGGCTGCGCATCATCGCCTGCGGCCTGACGATGCTGGTGATCGTGCACGTCGTCATCAGCCCGGCACCGTGGCCGCAAGGCGGTGCGCTGCCCGGTTACGGCGCGATCGTGGCCTGGCTGTTCGTCAGCCAGACGGTGCTGGTGATCGCGCTCGCCGCGCTGGTGATCTGGCGACGGGGCGGCGGGCAGAGCCGGTCACCCATCCGCGCGTTGGGAGCGCCGGTCTTCATCACGATCTCGGCCGGGCTCGCCGTGGCGTTCTCGGCCGAGCTGGTCTACCGGGTGGCGGACCTGCTCGACCGCGAGGGGACGACCGCGGACGGCCTGGAGACCAGCCCTCCCCTGGCGTACAAATGGGCGATCTTCGGGTTTTTCCTGGCAGTGGTGACCGCGCTGCTGGTGGCCGGCCTGGTCACCAGGCTGACCCGGCGCGGGCGGCGGCGGGCCGCGCGCGCGATCGTGGCCGCCGACTTCCCGGACGCGCCGCCGCAGGCGGCGGACCGGCTGCGGCGGGTGGAGCAGGCGGTGGCGCGGGCCCGCTTCACCGAACGGTTGGAGCCGCTCTCCGTGGTGTACGCCGGCCTGGCGGCGCTCGGCCTGGCCACCAGCGTGCTCGGCCTGCTCCAGCTCCTACCCGGCGACGTGGCGCAGCGCTACGTCGGAGTGCCGGAAAACATGGTCAACTTCCTGATCGGGTCGGGTAGCTACGTGATCGCCGCGATCCTGCTCGGCCTGGTGGTGGGCGGCATCTTCGCGTACCGGACGGCGCAGTTCCGTCGGTACGTGGGGGTCCTCTGGGATCTGGGCACCTTCTGGCCCCGCGCGGCGCACCCGTTCGCGCCGCCCTGCTACGCCGAGCGGGCCGTGCCGGAGTTGGCCAAGCGGATCACCTACCTGGTGGAACAGGGCCAAGGTGTGCTGCTTGCCGGACACAGCCACGGCTCGGTGCTGCTCGCCGCCACGGTCCTGCAACTACCCACCCGGATCACCGAGCGGGTAGCCCTGCTGACCTACGGGTCACCGCTGGGCCGCCTGTACTCCCGCCTGTTCCCCGCCTACGCCGACGAGCCGGCGCTGCGGGAGATCGGCGAACGGATCGGCTGGCGCTGGATCAACCTGTGGCGCGACACCGACCCGATCGGCGGCTGGATCTTCGCCTCCCACCGTCCCGGGGAGGCCGAGACGCTGACCGGTCCGCCGGCGACTGTGGACCGGCGGTTGACCGACCCGCAGGACGTGGTGCCGGCACCCAGCGACAGCGTTCCCCCACCGATCCTCGGGCACTGGCCGTGTGAGTCGCAGGAGGCGTTCGGGGACGCGGTACGGGACCTCACCGCGCGACTACGCCGCGCGCGCCCGGCACGCGACTGAGCCGGCCGGTACGACTACTCCGGCGGCCGGATATCGTCGCCTGGTGACCCCGTCCAAGCCATCCGCCCGCCGGTTGATCGCCTCGAACAAGAAGGCCCGGCACGAGTACACGGTGCTGCGCACGTACGAGGCGGGCATCGTGCTGGTCGGCACCGAGGTCAAGTCACTGCGCGAGGGGCGGGCCTCGCTGGTGGACGCGTTCGCGCACGAGCGCGACGGCGAGATCGTGCTGTACGGCCTGCACATCGCCGAGTACACCTACGGCACGTGGACCAACCACGCCCCGCGTCGCAACCGCAAGCTGCTGCTGCACCGCGCCGAGATCGACCGGATCCTCGACAAGGTCCGCGAGGGCGGGGTGACCCTCGTTCCGCTGTCGATGTACTTCGAGAACGGCTACGCCAAGGTCGAATTGGCCCTCGCCAAGGGCAAGCGCTCCTACGACAAGCGGCAGACGCTGGCCGAGCGCGACGCCAACCGGGAGATCGCCCGCGAGCTGGGCCGGCACCTCAAGGGCCACCCCCGCCGGCCCTGACGCCGCAACGGGTCGTCCGCACGCGCCCCAGGGAGCCGCAGGCGTCGTGAGACCGAGAAGTCAGACGCAACTGCTGGCCCTGCACCCCCTCGTCCACGCGGTTGCTGCCCATGCCGGACTTTTGTCATGGCAAATGCGGCCGTTAGGGTGAGCGGGTGACGACGTACCGGATCGGGGAGGCGGCCGACCTGCTCGGCGTCAGCGCCGACACCATTCGCCGCTGGGTGGACGCCGGGCGCCTGACGGCCGGGCGCGACGAGCACGGCCACCGGGTCGTCGACGGCGTCGACCTGGCGGCGTTCGCTCGCGCTCAGGCCACCGACCCGGATGCGGGCGCCGAGTTCTCCTCGGCCCGCAACCGGTTGCGCGGCATCGTCGTCGACGTCCGTAAGGACACGGTGATGGCCCAGGTCGACATCCAGGCGGGCCCGTTCCGGGTCGTGTCGCTGATGAGCCGGGAGGCCGTCGACGAGCTAGACCTGCGGGTCGGGTCGGTGGCCGTTGCGGTGATCAAGTCGACAACGGTCGTGGTGGAGCGGGCCGCACCCGCCCCGACTCGCGGACGGTCGGCCAGATGAACGCGGTGACGGTCGCGCGGAGCAGGCGTACGGCGGTGGCTGTCCTGGTGGCGGCGGGCCTGGCGGTGGCCGGCTGCGGCGCGGGCGGCGACGGCCGGGCAACCGGCAGCGGTGGGGACGGGCGGGTGACCGGCCCGGTGACCGTGTTCGCGGCGGCCTCGCTGACCGAGTCGTTCACCCGCATCGGGAAGGACTTCGAGGCCGCCAACCCGGGCAGTCGCCTGACCCTCAACGTCGCCGGCAGTTCCGCCCTGGCCAACCAGATCACCCAGGGGGCGCCGGCGGACGTGTTCGCCTCGGCCGCCCCGGCGAACATGACCACTGTCGTCGAGGCCGGCGACGCCGACGGCGCGCCGAGCGTCTTCGCCCGCAACCAGCTGGTGATCGCGGTGCCCCGGGGCAACCCGACGGCAGTGGCCGGCCTGGCCGACCTGACCGGCCCGGGTGTGAAGGTGGCGCTCTGCGCCAGTCAGGTTCCCTGCGGCGCGGCGGCCCGCACCGCCCTGGACGCGGCCGGCGTCGCGCTGACGCCGGTCACCCTGGAACGGGACGTCAAGGGTGCGCTCGCCAAGGTCAAGCTCGGCGAGGTCGACGCGGCACTGGTCTACCGCACGGACACGCGGGAGGCGAGCGCCGACGTGACCGGCGTGGAGTTTCCCGAGTCGGCGCGGGCGGTCAACGACTATCCGATCGTCGCGTTGAAGGACGCGCCGAATCCGAACGGCGCACGGGCCTTCGTCGCGTACGTCCGTTCGGCGCCGGCGCAGGCGGTCCTCGCCGAGGCGGGGTTCCAGGCTCCGTGAGGCAGGTCCACACCCACGACGCACGCCGCGGTCGCCCGGCCACGTCTCGACGGCGGGGGCGGGTGCCGGCGGCGTTGGTGATCCCCGCCGGGCTGGGGTTGCTGTTCCTCGTCCTGCCGTTGGCGGGGCTGCTGATCCGGACACCGTGGACGACCCTGCCCGAGCGGCTCACCGAGCCGGGCGCGTTGACCGCCCTGCGGCTGTCGGTGCAGACCGCCACCCTGGCCACCGCGCTCTGTCTGCTGCTCGGGGTGCCGCTCGCCTGGGTCCTGGCCCGGATCGAGTTTCCCGGCCGTCGGCTGGTACGCGCGCTGGTCACCGTGCCGCTCGTGCTGCCGCCGGTGGTCGGTGGGGTGGCGCTGTTGCTGGTCTTCGGTCGGCGGGGCCTGCTCGGCGGCTGGCTCGACAGCACGTTCGGCATCACCCTGCCCTTCACGACCACGGGTGTCGTGCTGGCCGAGGCGTTCGTCGCCATGCCGTTCCTGGTGATCGCCGTGGAGGGTGCGCTACGTGCCGCCGACCACCGCTTCGAGGAGGCCGCTGCGACGTTGGGCGCCAGCCGGTGGACCACCTTCACCCACGTCACGCTGCCGCTGGTGGCGCCCGGTCTGGCCGCCGGGGCGGTGCTCTGCTGGGCGCGGGCGCTCGGCGAGTTCGGTGCCACCATCACCTTCGCCGGCAACTACCCCGGTCGGACGCAGACCATGCCGCTCGCCGTCTACCTGGCGTTGGAGACAGACCTGGAGTCCGCGATCGTGCTCAGCCTGGTGCTGCTCGTCGTGTCGGTGGGCATCCTGGTGGCGCTGCGGGACCGCTGGATGACCACCGCATGAGCGACCGGCTTCTCGACGCGCGGCTCGTCGTCGACCGGGGCGTCTTTCGGCTCGACGTGCCGCTGCGGGTCGCGCCGGGCGAGGTGGTGGCGCTGCTCGGCCCGAACGGTGCCGGCAAGACCACAGCGCTGCGGGCGCTGGCCGGCCTGCATCCCCTCACCGACGGGCACGTCACCCTCGACGACGTCGACCTGGACCGCCCGGCGACCGGTGGCTGGGTGCCCACCGAACGCCGGTCGATCGGCGTCGTCTTCCAGGACTACCTGCTGTTTCCGCACCTCAGCGCATTGGACAACGTGGCCTTCGGGCCGCGCCGGCACGGCGTCGAGCGGCGGGCCGCCCGCGCCACGGCCCGGGAGTGGCTGGGCCGGGTGGGGCTTGACGCGCAGGCGCAGCGCAAGCCGCGGCAGCTCTCCGGCGGTCAGGCGCAGCGGGTGGCGCTGGCCCGCGCGCTGGCCGTGGCGCCGTCGCTGCTGCTGTTGGACGAGCCGCTCGCCGCGCTGGACGCCCGCACCCGGCTGGACACCCGCGCGGAGCTGCACCGGCACCTGTCGGCGCACGCGGGCGCGACGGTGCTGGTCACCCACGACCCGCTGGACGCGCTGGCGTTGGCCGACCGGCTGGTCATCGTCGAGGGTGGCCGGGTGGTGCAGGAGGGCGACGGGCCGAGCGTCACCGCCCGCCCCCGCACCGACTACGTCGCCCGGCTGGTCGGGCTGAACCTGTACCGGGGTCGCGCCGACGGGCACGGGGTGCGGGTGTCGCCGGAGCTGACCCTCACTGTCGCCGACCGGTTGGACGGCGAAGCGTTCGTGGCGTTCCGTCCGGCCGCGGTGGCTCTGCACCCGGCCCGGCCGGAGGGCAGCCCACGGAACACCTGGGCGGGCACAGTGGCCGGCGTCCAGCGCCACGGTGACAACGTGCGGGTGCAACTGGACGGACCGATCGGGGTGGCCGCCGACGTCACGCCGGCCGCCGCCGCACAGCTACGGCTGATCCCCGGCCAGCGGGTCTGGGTGGCGGTCAAGGCGACCGAGACCCACGCGTACCCGGCCACGGGCTGACCCGACGCCGGCCACATCGTCACCCGCGCGGGTGCAGCCAACGCCGCGCGGACGCGGGTCAGCCGGCGAGCAGGTCGGCGTGTGCGGCGCGCAGCCGGGCCAGCGTCGGGTCGCTGCCCGGGACGACCCGGCTGTCCAGCTCGGCCCACGCCTCGGCCAGCGCCGCGCGGACCGCGCCAAGCTCGGCGGCGTGCCGCTGTGTGCTGCGTCGGTGCTGCTCCTCGAGGCGACGGGCCCAGCCGGCGGTGACCGTCGCGAGCCGGTCGGCGTCGGCGCGGGCCTGGGCGCCGCTGCGGGCGGCTGCGGCGGGGACGATCGCGGCGACCGGGCGGGGATCGCCGTCGCGGGTGACGACGGTGACCGCGTCGGTCAGCTCGGCCAGCGCGACGAGCTGGCTGAACCGGGTGCGCGCCTCACGCAGCGGCACGGAACGCGGCGGGTCGGAATGAGGGGTGAGCGCGGGGACGGCCATGGATGCATGGTGCCGCGCGGGTATGACAACTATTCGCTGTCGTCAGTGGACGGTGCGTGGCGGGCGGACCACTCGTCGGCCAGCACCGACCAGACCTCAAGGTCGATCCGACCGTGCGGACCCGGGCTGACCTGGCGCAGCGTGCCGTCGAGGCGCAGCCCGAGCCGGTCGGCGAGGGCCTTGCTGCGGGTGTTGTCGGCGTTGGTCCGCCACTCCACCCGCTGGATGCCGCGCTCGCGCACCGCCCAGTCGACGATCCGGCGCACCGCCGGGGCGACCAGGCCCCTGCCCTGCGCCGCCGGCTCCACCCAGCAACCGACCTCGCAGACGCCACGGGTCACGTCGAACGACACGAACATGACCCCGCCGACGAGCGTGCCCCGCCACCACAGCCCCCAGATGCCACCGCTGTCGCTGGCCCAGAGGTCGGCGTACCGCTGCAACACCGCACGGGCCGACGGCAGGTCGGTGGCGACGAACGACGGCGACACCCAGGGTTGGATGTGCTCGCGGGCCCGGTCGAGGTGGGTGAGGAACTCCTCGGCCAGCCACGGGTTCAACGGGCGCAGCTCGACGTCCTCGGTCAGCGGCAGGGCGAACACCGGGCCTCCACTCAGTGCGATTCTCAGGTCCGTAGGAGGCTCGCACAGGCACCTCGTCGAGGCACGGCCGCCCTCCGCTCACTGCGGCAGGTGGGTCCGCAGCGCGGCGAACTGGGCCACGGTCAGGTAGGAGGGGTTGGCGGCGCCGATCAGATGATCATGTGGGTCCAGTAGGTGAGCCAGAGGACGAACAGCACGCCCTGCACCACGGCGAGCGTCGCTGTCAGCCACACGTCGACGCTGGCGTGGCGGGCCCAGCGGGCCAGCACCAGCGCGACCGGGAAAGCGGCGAGCAGATAGCGCAGCAGGCTCTTGTACACCGGCGGGCCCATCGACAGCGGCACCAGCACCATGAGGACGCCGTACACCAGGTAGGCCAGGTCCCGGCGGCGGAACCCGGCGACCAGCACGGCGAGGACGGCCACGGCGAACCACGCCCGAGCGGCGTCGCGCAGCTCCCCGGTCAACCCGTTCAGCAGCACCGGAACGGGGTTCTGCACCTCGATGCCCCATCCGGTCTCCTGGGCGTGCTGGTAGGCGAACCAGTCCCCGCCCCGCCACCGGCAGTACACCATGAAGGTGAACCACCCGGCGGGGAGCAGCAGCAACGGCCAGCCGATCCGGAGGTAGCCGAGCAGGGCGCGCGGCCCGAGCCGCCAGTCGTGCTGCCGCAGCAGCACCAGGGCCAGCGGCAGCGCCACGAGCAGGCCGACGGAGCGGCTCATCGCCAGGAAGTAGCCGATCACGCCGACCAGTAGCCACCGGTGTCGCTCGGCGTAGTAGAAGGTGGCCAACGCGAGGCAGACGAAGAGCGACTCGGTCAGCGCGGCC
Organism: Micromonospora salmantinae; assembly: GCF_022230905.1. Taxonomy (NCBI): domain Bacteria; kingdom Bacillati; phylum Actinomycetota; class Actinomycetes; order Micromonosporales; family Micromonosporaceae; genus Micromonospora; species Micromonospora salmantinae. The sequence goes on along the minus strand of NZ_JAKKFG010000010.1, from coordinate 89,173 downwards.
TGGAACAGGAACGCGGTCGGCAGCAGCACCAGGTACCGGGTGAACCGGCGGGCCGCGTACGCGTCGCCGAGCAGCAGCTCCGCCAGCCGGTAGCCGTACCAGAGCGCCAGCAGGAACCCGACGTTGCTGATCAGCAACAGGGCCAGTGCGGTGTCGCCGCCGAGCAGCACGCCGACCGGCCGGGCCAGGAACGGGTACAGCAGGGGGAAGCCGAAGTCTCGCCACGGCCCGCTCAGGGGCAGCTCGCTCAGCCGTAGGTAGAGCAGCGAGTCCCAGGCGAACCAGAAGGAGATCCACCGGTGCCCGGAGATCTCCCGCTGTTGCGCCCACATCAACGCCTCATCCGGCGGCGGGGCACCGGGGACGCCGTCCCAGGCGTGCAGGACCAGGAGCCCGAGCAGGGTGAGCAGCAGCTTCGCGCCGAGGAACAGGCCGATGACGTACGGCCAGGGCGCCGGCACCCGACGGGCCAGGCGCGCTCCGCCGCGGCCGGCCGCGACGGCCCGGGCGGCCAGCGTCGCCGCGCCGCTGCGCCACCGGTCCATCTGCCCCGCTTCCCCGCTCCCCCGGTCGCCGGCCGCGCGGGGAAGTCGCTCTTCTCGTGGTACGCCGCCAGCGTGCCCCGCCGAAGCGGGGACCAGCTACCACTAAGTGTGACATTCTGCGCATAGCGGGTAGACGCCGCGCCTCAACCACGGCGGTGAGCAGGGAGCGCGTCAGCATGAGTGAGCAGAACGGCACTGTGGTCATCGGTGCGGGGCCGGCCGGGCTCACCGCGGCGTACGAGCTGCTCCGGCACGGCCGCTCGGTGCAGGTGTTCGAGGCCGACGAGGTGGTCGGCGGGATCAGTCGAACAGTGGAGCGCGACGGGTGGCGGTTCGACATCGGCGGGCACCGGTTCTTCACAAAGGTGCCCCGGGTGGAGGCGTTCTGGCACGAGATCCTGCCGGACGAGGACTTCCTGACCCGGCCTCGGATGAGCCGCATCTTCTACCGGGGCGCCCTGTTCAACTACCCGCTCAGTGCCGTGAACGCGCTGCGCAACCTGGGTCTGCCGGAGGCCGTCCGCTGCCTCGGCTCGTACGCCCGCGCCCGGCTGCGGCCGCCACGGGACCAGTCACACTTCGAGGGCTGGGTGTCGGCCCGGTTCGGCTGGCGGCTGTACTCGATCTTCTTCAAGACGTACACCGAGAAGGTCTGGGGTATGCCGGCGGACCGGTTGCAGGCCGACTGGGCGGCGCAACGGATCAAGAACCTGTCGCTGGCCACGGCCATCCGCAACGCGCTGCTGCCCCGGCGTCGACGCACGGACGTGACCAGCCTGATCGAGGAGTTCCAGTACCCGAAGTACGGGCCCGGGATGATGTGGGAGCGCTGCGCCGAGCAGGTTCGCGAGCGGGGCGGGCAACTGTCCACCGGTAGTTGGGTAACGGCCGTGCACCGCGACCCGGCCCGCCGGCGGGCGATCAGCGTGACGATCAACGGCGCGGGCGGGCAGCGTACCGAAGCTGCCGACCACGTGATCTCCTCCATGCCGATCTCGGAGCTGGTGACCGCGCTGCACCCGCCGGCGCCGCCGGAGGTGCTGGCCTGCGCGGCCGACCTGCGCTACCGCGACTTCCTGACGGTCGCCCTGGTCGTGCCGGCGGAGTTCTCGTTCCCGGACAACTGGATCTACGTGCACGACCCGGGGGTACGGGTGGGCCGGATCCAGAACTTCGGCTCCTGGTCGCCGTACCTCGTCAAGGACGGCCGCACCTGCCTGGGCCTGGAGTACTTCGTGTTCGAGGACGACGAGATGTGGCGTACCCCGGATGCCGACCTCGTGGCGCTCGCCACCGCGGAGCTGGAGCGGTTGGGGTTGGTTCGACAGGGCGTGGTGGAGGCCGGTTACGTCGTGCGCATGCCCAAGGCCTACCCGGTGTACGACGAGCGCTACCAGCACAACGTGGACGTGATCCGGGCCTGGCTGACCGAGGCGGTGCCGAACGTGCACCCGGTGGGGCGCAACGGCATGCACCGCTACAACAACCAGGACCACTCGATGCTGACCGCGATGCTCACCGCCGAGAACATCGCCACCGGGAGTAGGCACGACGTCTGGTCGGTCAACGTGGAGCAGGACTACCACGAGGAATCCTCCGGCGGCGACAGCCGGCGGGGCACCGGCCGGGACGCGCCGGTGGTGCCCAGCCGGATCATCGCGGCCCCCATCACCCTGCCGGAGGGGTCCGACGACCGAGCCCCTGTCGCAGCTCCCCCGTCTCACGCCTGAGCCGAGCACGCTCGCGGCACGGGCAGGTGCTTACCGCGGCAGGTGCGTGCAGCGGGCCACTGTGGCGTCGTCCGGGCGGTACGCATCCGCGCCACCGGTAATCTGCGCCTCGGCCTGCCGGACGCGGGCGATGACGCCGGCCGGCCCGCTGGCGCGAAGCAGGTCCAGCACGCCCGGCCAGTCGGTCCGACCGTACGGGCTGACGATGCGGCTGGCACCGTTGCTGAGCAACGCGACACCGTTCAGGTCGGCGAGGGACCGGCTTCCGGTCACCGCTTCCCGCGCCGCGCGCGGGTCATCCTTGGCGATCCAGTAGCCGCCCGGCTGGTTCCGGCGGGCACGCAGCGCCCTGGCGCAGGAGGCCCGCACCCGGTCGTACTCTGGCGTTCCTCGGGTAATGCCGGCGAGCGGCGCCGCGCATTCCCGCCGGGCAGTCATCTCGCGCTCATCGGTGATCACCAGCGGGCCGTCGTCGACCTGGTCGATGACGAGGAAGGAGTCCGCGAGCAGGAGCCAGTCCAAGCGGAACTGGTGGGCGCGGACCATCGCGACGGTGGCCTGCGGGCTGCTGGGGTCCGCGATGTCGCAGGTGTGGCCGTGCTCGGCAGCGATCTCGTCGATGGCGGTGGCGAGGATCGCGGCGAGTTCTCGCCCGTCGCCGCGCGACAGGTGGCCGAGCAGCGCGCCGCCGAGGCGGTGCGTGTACCAGGCGACGCCGTGGGAGCAGAGCGATTCGGCTCCCGGAATGCCGGCGCCGTCGAGCAGGACGACAGCGCCGGGAACCGCACCGACGAAGTCCTCGTTCGGCCGATCGGCCCTGCCGGCGCTCGTCGCCAGGCTGACGTCCACTCGTGGGCTCCTGTCTGGGCTCGGGAGGCGCTGGCCGCAGCGCAACGGATCACGTCGAGCGTCGGCGGGTGATGCCGTCCAGGATGGTGGTCAGGTTGTGGTTGAAGGTCTCCTCGACGTTGAGGTGGGCGCCGTCGATGACGAGCCGGGCCACTGTGGGGTACCTGCCGGTTCTCAACATGCGCGTGAGGTAAGGGCCGAGGCTGGCCTGGAAGGCGGCTTCGTCGGTGCCGGTGGAACGTGCGGTGCGTCGTTCGGTGACCTCTCTGCGGACCGATCCGATGATGAAGGCGTTGAGGGCGCCCACCGCTCGCTGGAGATCGTCGATGTCACGCACACCGGGGGCCGCACTGAGCGCCGCGGCGGTCGCTTCGCCCACGGCGAGCGCGTGTGGTCCCAGGTGTGGCCGTCCGCCGAGCACGTCGGAGAACCACTCGTGGTCGAGGGCGGCAGCGCGGGTCGCGTGGGCGATGGCCAGCACCGTGTCGCGCCACCCGGAGCGCTGGCCCACCTCGGCGATCCGGGCGTAGACGACGTCGACCATAAGATCGAGCAACTCCGACTTGTTGATCACGTAGTCGTAGAGCCGCATCGGGCCGACACCGAGCTCTTTGGCGATCTTGCGCAGTGACAGCCCGTCGAGGCCGTGCGCGTCGGCAAGCCGGATCGCCGTAGCGGCGATCTTCTCGCGGCTCAACGGCACCGGCACCGCCCGCGGCTGCGGTTCGGGCCGTTCCCAAACGGACAACGGCTCGCTACCGTACGGTGTATCCACCGATACAGTGTACGGTAGCGCCGTGAGAACGCGAATTGCGATCGCCGGTGGTGGACTCGGCGGGTTGACGCTGGCTCGGATCCTGCACCGACACGGCATCGACGCGGTGGTGTACGACCGGGAAGCAAGCCGATCCGCGCGGCCCCAGGGCGGTGCCCTCGATCTGCACCCGGAGTCCGGGCAACTGGCCCTAGCCGAGGCGGGTCTCGCCGACCGGTTTCGGTCGGAGGCACGACCCGAGGGCGAGGAACATCGCATCCTCGACCCGACCGGACGCATCCTGGTGCACCACGAGCCGCAACCTGGCTCATTCTCCGGACGTCCCGAGATCGACCGGAGCGCACTGCGTGATCTCCTGCTCGACTCCCTCCCCGACGACATGGTTGCCTGGCGGCACCGGCTCGTCGCGGCGACCCCACGACCCGACGAGGGCTGGGAGCTGACGTTCCACGACGGCCACCGAGCCAGCTGCGACATCCTCGTCGGCGCGGACGGCGCGCGCTCGGTCGTCCGGTCGCTGCTGACCGACGTGAAGCTGTCCTATGTGGCCACGCTGGTGGAGCTGAGCGTCGACGACGTCGACCGGCGTCATCCCGATCTCGCCGAGCTGGTCGGCCCCGGCAACCTGTGGTGCGTCGGGGTGAACCAGATCCTGGCAGCGCAACGTCTCGGCGACGGCAACCTCCGGGTCGGGATCTCGCTGCGCGCAAAGGACCGGTCCCTGGATACGTACCGCAGTAAGCGCGCCCTGCTGGACCTGTTCGCTGGCTGGAACCCCCGCCTCACCGCACTCATCGAGGCCGCCGAGTGCGCGCCGACGCCACGCCTGATCGAGGCGATGCCCACCGACACGCGTTGGACCAGCCGGCCGGGCGTCACCCTCATCGGCGACGCCGCGCACCTCATGCCACCGGTCGGCGAGGGCGCGAACCAGGCCATGCTCGACGCCGCAGAACTCGCCAGCCGGCTCGCCGCCAACCCGGCCGACCCGAATTCGGCGATTCGGACGTACGAAGAGTCGATGTTCAGCAGGATTCACCCGATCGCCGACATGTCCGCACGGGTCCAGGCGATGACGCTGTCCCCTACCGCTGCGGAGGACATCGTTCGCTTCTTCGCCCGGCCGGCGGAGCCCGCACGCGCAGAATGACATCTGGCGCTGTCGACGCGGCTGGCGATAATCGTTTCATGACGACGGATGTGCACCCCGAATCTGGTCTCCGTAAGGCCACCTTGACCGATCGGGACCTTGTGGAAACATCGTGGGACTACTGCCGAATTCACGCGCTCGCCGTCACTGACGACGAGGGCCCACCGGAAGACTCGACACTGGACTACCGGGAGGACGACGACCTCGACCCCACCGCGCCGTCGGCCACGAAACTGCATCTCGACCTCGACTACATCGTGCGCCGGATCGATCCGGGGCCGATTGGGCAGATTCACTTCTGGGTCGCGCCGGCCACGTTGATCTTCCACAGCGTGTGGGACATCGTCGGCAGCTTGGACTCCATCTGTCTGCCGTTCGAGTTGAAGAGCCTGCGCCAGGAGGCTCCCTCACAGCCAGGGGAGCCCTGCTGGCACCTGGAAGGGCGCGACCTGGACCTGAGGTTCCAGGCGACGGGCTACACCCTCTACCTGCGCCAACCCCCGCGTTACGGCGCTCGGGTGCTCCGGATGGCCGAACGGGGCGGCATCAGCTTCGACCCGAAGCCGTTTGCCTGACCGGCAAGGGCCCGGCCCGACGCCCCAGCGGTGGCGGCGAAACCCGCTGTCGCTCACCGCCGACGGTGTGCGGACCACCCGTCTCCCCACGCTCGGCGCCACTGCCGGCGAGGATCCGGCCGCGGCATCCCTCTGGGGTTTCACGAGAACGGGACGCATGCGTTATTTTCCCCACATATCGAGCCTATTGACGCAGTGCCCTCGGCCGCCCACGCCAACCCCGACGACAGCAACCGCGCGAGCGTTGCCGGAATCTCCGCGCAGGCCATCCAGGCCGGCCCCGACGACAACAACAACGCAAGCGTTTCCGGGATCTCCTCGCAGACCGCTGGCTCCTGCCCCTACACCGCCCTGTGCCTCTACACCGAGGGCGATTTCCGCGGCCGCATGTTCGTGATCTACGCCTGTGGCAACTACGCGCTGTTCAACTGGAACGGCTGGGGGTCCGTCTACAACAACCAGACTCCGAGCTACTGGGCCTATCTGCTGGACCAGAACGGCAATGAAGCCCACGGCTTCGTCGACGGAGCCGGCGCAAGCTGGGTGGAGTTCGACCCGTACTGGTACGCCAAGCCCTGCTAGTGCTCTGACCACGAACGTTCACGGTGTGGGTCAGGCTGCCGTTCGTACGGCGGGCTGGCCCCATCGTCGTTGGCGTTCGTAATTCGCAGCCGCTGCTGACCTTCCTAGTCGGACAGCCGCCGCACACGCACGGGCTGTGCCACCGGCACAGCCTCAACGCGGACACGGCGCCCACCTCGGAGGCTGAGCGGCGTGTCGTCCAACATCGTGAACGTTCGTGGTCAGAGCACCAGCTGGTCAGGCCGTGCCTAGCGACGAAGTCCTGATCGGGCCGGTTAGGGCTTGCGGGCCACCGCGCCGTAGATGGAGGCGTCGGTTAGGGGCGGGCGCTGCTCAGGTGGCACCTGAGGCCGCCACTCAGTGACCGGGACGATGCCCGGTTCGGCCAGCTCCAGACCGGTGAAGAAGCGGGCGAACTCGGCGCGGTCGCGGGGGACGGCGTCCTGCTTCATCCGGCCGGCGGCGAACTCGGCCTCCATCCGCCTGACGATCTCGGCGGGGATGTGGTCGGTGGTGAAGTGGGTCAGCGCCAGCCAGCTTCCCGACGGCAGCGCGTCGAGCAGGCGGGCAACCTGCTCGTGTGGGCGGTCGTCGTCGGTGAGGAAGTGCGTCACGGCGATGAGCACCAGCGCCACCGGTCGGGACAGGTCCACTGTGGCGTGCAGCTGCGGGTCGGCGAGGATCTTCTCCGGGTCGCGCAGGTCGGCGTCCAGGTAGGCGGTGGCGCCGGCCGGGTCGCTGGTCAGCAGCGCCCGGGCGTGGACCAGCACCATCGGGTCGTTGTCGACGTAGACCACCCGGGAGTCGGGGGCGACGGACTGGGCCACCTCGTGGGTGTTGTCGGCGCTCGGGATGCCGGTGCCGATGTCGAGAAACTGCCGGACGCCGACCTCGTCGGCGAGGAACCGGACCGCCCGGCCGAGGAAGGCCCGGTTTTCCCGGGCGAGCGTGCGCACCCCTGGGTAGACGGCCGCGATCTGGTCGCCGGACTCCCGGTCGACGGCGAAGTTGTCCTTGCCGCCGAGCCAGTAGTTGTAGCGGCGAGCCGGATGCACGGTCGTGGTGTCGATCCGGTCGGCACCGCGACCCTCGGGCAATTCCGACGTGGACGGCACCGTCATGAGACCTCCCCAGGTCGGTGGAACACGCAGCATCCACAGCGTCACCGGACGTATCCAGAGGACAGCTTAGGCCGTACCCATCGGTTCGTGGGGTCACCGAGGCGCGGACGTCGCCGGGGCGGGAAACCGCTTACCAGCAAGCTATTGACGGTCGTCACTGGCTGTCAGTACCGTGGTGCGGGCAGCGAGAAAGCGCTTTCCGACCCCTCACCGTCCGACAGGGAGCGCCCCCATGCCCCGACACCTCCGTGCGTTCTGCCTGATCCTGCTCGCCATCGCCACCGTGGTGAGCACCACCACCGCCCTGCCCGCCGAGGCCGCCCCGCGCTTCCGGGTGTTGGTCTTTTCCAAGATCACCAACTTCTACCACGACTCGATCCCAGCCGGCATCGCAGCGATCCAGCAGCTCGGCGCCGCCCACAACTTCGAGGTCGTCGCCACCACCGACGCGGCGGCCTTCACCGACGCCAACCTCGCCACCTTCGACGCTCTCGTGTTCAACAACACCAACAGTCTCCCGACCTCGGGTGACCTGCTCAACGCCAGCCAGCGGGCCGCGTTGCAGACGTTCATCCGCAACGGCGGTGGTTGGGCCGGCCTGCACGCCGCGTCGGCCAGCGAACGTGACTGGCCCTGGTACGAGGGCCTGGTCGGCACGATCTTCGACTACCACCCCGACTTCTCGTCCACCGGCGGCACCTTCCCCGGCCGGGTCAAGGTGCTCGACCGGGCGCACCCCTCCACGCGCAACCTGCCGGAGCTCTGGGAGCAGAGCGAGGAGTGGTACAACTGGCGGACCAACCCGACCGGCAACGTGCACACCCTCGCCCAGATCAAGGTGCGCGACGGGATCAACGGCCTGGACGAGGGCGTCGACCACGCGTACTCCTGGTGTCAGCGCTACGACGGCGGCCGGTCCTGGTTCACCGCAGGCGGGCACGCCAGCTCCCAGTTCAGCACCCCGACCTTCCTGGAGCACCTGCGCTACGGCATCGAGTGGGCGGCCGGCGCGGTCGCCGGTGACTGCTCGGCCACCAAGACCAGCAACTTCGAACGGGTGGGGCTGGTCACCGAGAACCTGGCCGACCCCTTCGAGCTGGCCGTCGGCCCGGACCGGAAGGTCTACTACATCCAACGCACCGGCGCGCTGAAGGTGGTCAACTCCGACACCCTCCAGGTCACCACGCTGCTGGACTTCGCGTACACCTCGGCGATGACCGACCAGTCCGACGGGCTGCTCGGGATGACCCTGGACCGCAACTTCGCCAGCAACGGCTGGATCTACCTGCTCTGGTCGGACAAGACCCTCAAACAGCTCAACCTGTCCCGGTTCACTGTCGCCAACAACAGCGTCGCGCTCTCCTCGGAGAAACGCCTGCTGACCGTCCCCACCTACCGGGGTGAGGGCCGGGCCAACTCGCACATGGGCGGGTCGCTGGCCATGGACGCCGCCGGTCGGCTCTACGCGGCGATCGGTGACAACACCGACCCGTTCGCCTCCAGCGGCTACACCCCGGTCGACGAGCGCGCCGGCCGCGCGGCCTGGGACGCCCAGGGCACCGCCGGCAACACCAACGACCTACGCGGCAAGATCCTGCGGATCACCCCACAGTCCGACGGTACGTACACGGTGCCCAGCGGCAACCTCTTCCCGGCCGGCACCGCGAGGACCCGGCCGGAAATCTACGCGATGGGCATGCGCAACCCGTTCCGGATCACCGTCGAACCGCAGACCAACGCGGTGCTGGTGGCCGACTACGGTCCGGACGCCCGCGCCGCCGACCCCAACCGCGGTCCGGAGGGGACTGTCGAGTTCAACCGGATCACCAGCGCCGGCAACTTCGGATGGCCGTACTGCGTGGGCAACAACATCCCGTTCAACGACTACAACTTCGCCACCAACACCTCGGGGGCGAAGTTCAACTGCGCCGCACCGGTGAACAACTCACCCAACAACACCGGCCTGACCACCCTGCCGGCGGCGAAGTCCGCGCTGGTCTGGTACGCGTACTCCGCCTCCACCCAGTTCCCCGAGCTGGGCACCGGCGGTGGCGGGCCGATGAGCGGCCCGGTCTACGACTACGACCCGGCCAACACCCGCACCACGAAGTTCCCCGAGTACTTCGAGGGCAAGTGGATCACCTATGAGCTGACCCGCAGGTGGTTCAAGACGCTGTCGATCCACAAGACGGCGCAGACCTTCAGCAACACGCGCTTCGGCCCGACCGCCGTGGGTGACCTCCAGTCGATCAACGGGATCTTCGGCAACATGAGCTGGATCCAGCCCTTCGAGGCGGAGTTCGGCCCGGACGGTTCGCTCTACGTCATCGACTTCGGCGAGGGCACCGGCAGCGGTCGCGGCGGCAGCAACGCCGGCGCGGGCATCTACCGGATCGACTACGTCGCCAACGGGCGGCCACCGACCGCGAAGAACGCCGCCACCCCGGACACCGGACGTACGCCGCTCGCTGTGACGTTCTCCTCCGCCGGGTCGTCCGCCGGTGACGGGTCGGCGCTCAGCTACGCCTGGGACTTCACAAACGACGGCAGCACCGACTCCACCGCCGCCAACCCGAGCCACACCTACTCCACGGCCGGGAAGCACACCGCCCGGCTGACAGTGCGCAACAGCGGCAACGGGTTGACCGCCACAGCGGTCACCGACGTGGTGGTCGGCAACACCCGACCGACGGTGACCATCACAGTGCCCGACGGCGGGTTCTTCGACTTCGGCGACAAGATCCCGTACACGGTGACGGTCACCGACCCGGAGGAGAGCGCCATCGACTGCGCCAAGGTGACAGTGCAGACGCAGCTCGGCCACGACTCGCACGCCCACCCGCTCGACGTCTACACCGGTTGCTCCGGGCTGCTTGCCACCGAGGCGGACGCCGGTGACGGCCACGGGCCGGGGCAGAACCTCTACACCCTGATCACCGCGCAGTACACCGACGGTGGCGCGGCCGGCGGCGTACCGGCGCTGACCGGCTCGACCCGCGTGCAGTTGCAGCCCAAGAGCAAGGAGGCCGAGCACTTCAGCGCCCAGTCCGGCGTCACCGTCAACGACCGGGCCACCGCCCGCGCCGGCAAGCGGCTCGGCGAGGTCGACCACAACGACTGGGTGGCGTTCGGGCCGGCGGACCTGCGCAACGTCGGCTCGGTGACGCTCGGGGTGACCAACGGCGGGCTCGGCGGCACCATCGAACTGCGCACCGGCTCGCCCACCGGCACGCTGATCGGCACGGCCACCATCGGCTCCACCGGCGGGTGGGACAACCTGGTCTCCCCCACCGTCACGCTGACCAACAAGCCCACCGGCACGACCACCCTGTACGCGAAGTTCGTCAACGCCGCCCAGGTCAACGGCACCCCGGACCTGCTCGCCCTCGACTGGCTGCGGTTCAACGGCGCCGGGGTCAAACAGGAGCCGGGCGGGGCGTTGTCCCTGGCCGCCAACCCGACCGGCGGCACCGCACCGCTGACCACCACGCTCACCGCCACGGCGACGGCGCCGTCCGGGCAGAGCATCACCGACTACGCGTGGGACTTCGGTGACAACAGCGCCATCACGCACGGGGCGACACTGCGGTCGACGGCGCACAGCTACCCCCGCAAGGGGACCTACACCGCCCGGGTGACGGTCACCTACACCAGCGGGGAGACCCGCTCGCTCAACCTCACCATCACTGTCACCTGACCGTCGGGCGACGGCGGGCGGGGGTCAACCCCGTCCGCCGCCGCTCGGCAGGGCGTGCCGCGTCGCAGCCGGGCCTTCAGGGGAGGGTGACCTCGGCCTCGGACAGGAGCTTCCGCACGTTCGCGCCGTGCGCGGCGGCCTGGTCGTGCAGGCGGGCGGCGGGCCCGGGGCCCCACAGCCGGGCGGCCAACCGCCGGTACTCCGGGAGCTTGGGCATCTTGCTGTCCAGGCGGAACAGGATGGCCAGCGGGCGGCGGCGCCACCAACGGCTGATCCAGTCGACCGGCTGCGTCACCAGCAGGGCGCCGTAACTGGTCGGCAAGGTCGGGGCGGCGGCCACCTTGACCGCCTTCTCCGTCAGGTTGAGCATCTCGGTCACCGAGACCGCCTCGCGTCGCGGGCCGCTCGCCTCCTCCAGCAGGGTTCGGTAGCGGGCCAGCAGTCTGCGACGCTCGCGGATCGTGTCGGCGGCCTGCAACTCGGCCTTGAAGTCACCGAAGTAGCGGCGGTAACCGCTGAACTCGTCTCGGACCCGGAGCAACTGCTCGGGAATGTCCCTGAGACGGGACGCGCGGGACAGCACGAGCGCGGCGATCGGCGGGATCGGGATCGTCGACATGGCCGTCCACTCGGCGACGACGTCGCCTCCGGTGAGCGGCTCCTCGAGCGATTCGGCGATCTTGTCGTACAGCTGGCGCGGCAGCGACCGGTAGGTCTTCTGCAGGGTGCCGGCGACGAACGGCACGCGATCGAAGTCCGGGAAGTAGTCGAGGCCGTGCGCGGCGGCCACGACCAGGTAGCCGTTGCCCCTGTGCATCCGGTCCTTGACCAAGGCGTCACCCGCGCTGGCAAAGCCGCCGAGCCCGTCGACCTGGGCGAGGAGGTTGTTCAGGCCGGTCGTGTAGTCCAGGCCGACCACCGCGCCGGTCTCGCCGGCAGCCGACGGGTCGTCGCCGTCGCCGTCAGTGACCCGCTTCGCGAGTTCGTCGGGCAGTCGCAGCGCGACCCGGCGGAGTTCGTCGCGCGACAGAGTCGGCGCAAACGTCCGGTACAGCCCCTCGCGAGCGAGCCGGCTGCTGAGGCCACTGACGTACTCGCCCGAGGCGCCCAGTGCCTCCATCCGGTCGAGGAGAACCGTGGCCTCGCAGAGCGAGCAGAGATCGAGGAACCTGGGGAGGGTCAGTGCCTCCGGCCGGGACAGGACGCCACTGGCGTTGGCCACCAGCGTCTGCGTCACCAGCGCCACATTCTGATCGTTCCCGGCCACGGCGCCCATTCTAGGATCGACCCATGATGCTGGGATCGACGGGTGTCGAGGTGATCGAGTTCGCCGGAACAGATCTCTGCGCCGTCCGCGAGCTGGTGGCGGGCGGCCAGATCGTCCTGCTCCGCGACGAGGTGCCCGCCGACCACAAAACGGATCAGTGGCCGCGGGACATCGTCGAGTCGGTCGGCGAGTGCGCCGCGGTGCCACTGTCTGGTCTCACCGGCGAGGGCGGGCCGCGCTACCCGCTGGTGATCGGGCAACGCGAGAGCATCCGTTACCTGTGCTCCTATGCCGACCGGGTGCCGCCGCCGCCATTTCCGTACGAGGCCCGGCCGGTGGTGACCGACTACCGCGAGTTCCGGGACCTGTGGGTGGCCGAGCCGGGCCGGTTCACGCCGGACACGGACGGCTACGCCATCGGCCACACCCTGGCGCGCCTGCACTCCCTCAAGATCCTGCACGGCGACGCGCATCGCGGCAACTGGCTGTTCGACCACGAGGGCCGGGCGCTGGTGGCCGACCCGAGGCCGGTGTTTCTCCACTGCCCGCCGAGCCCGGAGCAGTGCGCTACCGACATTCGCCCGCTGCTGCCCGCCCTGGACTCGAACGGCTGGATCAGCTTCCGGCTCAGCTACCGCAAGACCTGGCCGGAAGAGGGCCGGGTGATCGACCTGATCCAGCTCACCGACCTGACCGGCTGGGCTGCCGCGTTCCGGATGCGGGACTACGAGCGGGCCGCCGAGCTGATGGGCCGCCAGCTCACCGGCGAGTGCACCCCGATCGTGCGCGTCATGCTGCTCGCCAACCGGGCGATGGCGCGCAGCCGCACCGGCCGCCACGACGACGCGTTGCGGGACATCCTCGACGCCGCCCGGTTGGCGAAGGAACGCAGCCCACACGTCGCCAACGGACTAGGGATCGCCCTGGCCGTCGTGTGGTGCGACCAGGGCGACCGGGCGGCGGCACTGGAGGCGTTGTCGAGGGTGACCGGGCAACCCGAACAGTTGCTCGCCAGGCTGGAGCCGGGCGACACGCAGCTCCCGATCATGAATATGTGAGCCCACCGCCGGTGCCAAGGGCGATCAGTCGGCCGCAGCCTCAGGTGCTGCGGCAAGGCTGCCATGTGCTGCCCACCTCCGGTCGACAAAGCCGTGGACGATGGCTGTCGTACCAGTGTGTGAGGGTTCGGGACATGGCGACTTTCGTTCTGATCCATGGCGGCGGGGGCAGCGCCTGGGACTGGCATCTCCTTGTCCCCGAGCTGACCAGCCGCGGCCACGACGTGGTCGTACCGGAACTGCCGATCGAGGACAGATCCGCAGGGTTCGCCGAGTTCTGCCAGACGGTCGTCGACGCGATCGGCGACCGGGGCGACCTCGTGGTCGTCGGGCACTCCTACGGTGCGTTCACCGCGCCGCTCATCGCCGACAAGCTGCCGGTGCGACTACTCGTCCTGCTCACACCAATGGTCCCCAAGCCCGGTGAAAGGCCCGGTGACTGGTGGGCCAACACCGGTTACCGCAGCGCCGAGGGGCTCACTGAGGAGCAGCAGTTCTACAACGGTGTCCCGGCCGAGATCATCGCGGAGGCAGCATCACACAGCCGGGACCAGGTCAGCGCGGAGGGCGACGAGCCGTGGCCCCTGGACGCCTGGCCAGACGTGCCGACGACGGTGCTCCTCGCACGCGAGGACCAGTTCTTCCCGGCGGACTTCCAGCGCCGGGTTGCCGCCGACCGGCTCGGCGTCGTCCCGGACGAGATCGACGGTGGGCACTGCGTGTCACTCAGCCACCCGAAGCAACTCGCCGACCACCTCACCACGTACCCGCTGCCCTGAAGGCATGACCACGGCGTCACCGTCCGAGCCTCCGGCTACGGGCACGACTGGTTGATCCGGGCGAGATGCGAGGCTGAGCAGATGACCTACCCACTCGCGCGCCGCGTCTACGACACCTGCCACCTAACCGGACGATTCCGTCTACGGTCCGGGCAGGTCAGCGAGGAGTACTTCGACAAGTACCTGTTCGAAGGGCAGCCGGATCTGCTGCGCGAGGTCGCCGAAACGATGGTGGCCATGCTGCCGGAGTGCGATGTGCTGGCGGGGATGGAGATGGGCGGCATCCCTCTCGCCACGGTGATGTCACAGCTGACGGGGCTGCCTACAGTCTTCGTGCGAAAGCACGCCAAGGAGTACGGCACCAACAAGGTCGCCGAGGGCGGTCCGGTGAACGGGCGGCGTGTCGTGTTGATCGAGGACGTCGTAACCACGGGAGGAGCGCTACTGGCATCGTGCGCGCAGCTACGGTTCATCGGCGCCAAGGTGAAGACAGTGGTCTGCGCCATCGACCGCGAGCAGGGCGGTCGTGAGAATCTGGCTGCCGAGGCGCTACAACTCCGCGCCGCCCTCACCCGCCGCGACCTGGAAGCGTCCCTGATGGCGTGACAGCTCCGGTGCAGCTCGACCAGCGGCAGGTCAGTGCGCAGTGGCGGAAGGTGCCCCGTCGGTCGAGCGGTTGCTCATCCGCGGTTGATATCGGCCAGCCGAAGAGGAGGCTGACCAGTCCCTGACGCCGACCGTCGAGGCCGATATTGGCCGGCTGGTCAGGCCGGCGGATCAGCGCGAAAAAGATGCTCTTTCAAACCTCGTCCGCCCCAGCGGGTCGCGACGAGTTCGGGACGGGGGCGGACCGGCTCGGGCACCCAGCCGTGTTGCCTGGTGTCGGGCGCGGGGCTGTCCCAGTAGGCGATCCGTTCCAAAAGGATCCGCGGCGCGGTCCGGTTCACCGTCACACAGCACCCGGACCACCGTCGCTGGGCAAAAACGCGTCTCCTGGGCCTCCCCGCAGTCATCCGTCCGGGAGGCAACCAAGGCGCCACAGCCTTCACAGGCCACAGGGGGTCCACCCCACCAACGACCAGCAGCCCGTGCCAACAAGCTCATGGACGAAGCGTGTCCCGCGGACGTCGCCGGGTGAGAGAACGAAGGTGCCGATGACCTGATCACGGCCATACGCGGCCTCATCGACAGCGTAGGTGCCGGGGTCGAGGAGCGGCGGGTTCACATGATGGCAGTCCAGCAGCGACCAGTGCGGCTCCGCCGGTAGCTCCACCAACCGGACCGGGACGCTCAGCGGGTGCCCACAGCTCGCACACCGGAAGCCCTCCACCGCGACAGTGTGACGCTCGGTCCGGGCGAAGACACCCGAGTATATGAGGGGCGGGTGCTCCCCGACCGGGCGTGGGGCGGTGCACATCGGCACCGCCCCACGCTCGGCTGAACGGTTACTGCCAGGAACTCTGTTGGGTGTAGACGAGGTTGCCGGGGACCACAGTGCCGTTGGTGCTGTACTCGGTGTACGCCCAGAAGTCACCCTCGGCCAGCGGCTTGTTCGGCTTCAGCGTGAAGTTGAAGCCCTGACCGCGCTCCGAGGTGGAGGGCAGTGTGAGGGTGGCACCCGAATACTTGGCGTTACGGCCGATGATGGCGTGGCCCAGCTCGAAGTCGACGACGGGACCACCTGGGTACTGTGCGAACACGTACGCGGTGTAGCGCCCCGACTCGGGCAGGAACTTGTACGCCTGCTCGGCGCTGGTCCAGAACCTGTCACTGCTGTAGACGAGGGTGTCGCCCTTGTACAGGTAGAGATCGAGGTTCGTGTTCGGATCGGCGGTGTTGGCCTCGATGACAATGCCGGCGGTGTTCGCCGGCACCGTGAAGTCGACCTTCTTCACTCCGGTGGCGCTCGGGTCGAACACGCCCCCGTAGACGCCGGCCGGCATCGAGTACGACGTGCGCCGCATCGGTGTGTAACCGGTGCTGCGACCGACGAGCGGGCCGGTGAAGCCCGGCTGGACCATGCCGAAGGCGCCGTTGGCCATCCGGGCGAACTCCTCGCCGTCGTCCGCGTACGGCCGGGCCGCGATGCCCCACGGACGGGCGGCGACCGGTATCCGGGCGCTGTGCGCCTTACCCTGCCAGGTGATCGACCCGGTCACGTACCGGTCCCAGGGCGCGCTGCCCCGACGCAGCGTGATGGTGACCGTCGCGGACTTGCCGGGCGCCAGGGTCACCGATGCCGGCGACACGGTGACCTTCATGCCGGGCAGACCGGACACGGACGAACGGTAGGTCTCCCGCGCCTTGCCCACGTTGGTCAGGGTGCGGGTGAGGGTCACCGGGCGGGTCCCGTCGTACTCGCGCAACGAGATGGCCGGCAGGTTGAGTGCCTTGCCGTCGGGCTCGGTCGTCTCGCTGAACTCGATCAGCTCCGCCGCCGTGGGCTCGATGACCAGTCCCGGGTCGGTGGCCCGGGGCAGATTGATGAAGCCGCTGCCCTGTTCCAGGGGGTTGCTGGTGCCGACGGTGTCGGTGGCGGTGGTGCGCAGCGCGGAGGCGACCGCGCCAGGTGACCAGTCCGGGTGGGTGGCGCGCAGGATCGCCGCCGCCCCGGCCACGTACGGCGAGGCCATCGAGGTGCCGGAGTACGCGTCGTACTGTCGCCCGAAGTTGCCCGCCGGTGAGACCGCGGCGATGATGTTCGACCCGGGCGCGACCAGGTCCGGCTTGAAGACGCCCAGGGTCACCTTGTCCGGGCCGGTGGAGGAGAAGTCCGCCACGCTCGGTATGCCCGGGACGCTGGAGCCGTCACCGCCGGTGCGCAACGACACGGTCGCGTCGGTAGGGTGGCGCATCAGGTAGTTGAACAGCGCGCCGGCCTGCTTCTCGGTCGGCAGGTAGACCACCGGGAAGTTGAAGATGGAGTTGATCCGGTAGTTGCCGACCGGGTCGAACACCACCATCGCCGCCCCGCCCTTGGCCTTGATCTCGGCGGCGGAGCCGAACATGTCGGACAGCGCGCAGGCGACCACCTTGCCCTTGATCTTGGCGGGGTCCAGGCTGCCGGGCTCGCAGTAGACCGCGCCCAGATCGGGCGAGCCGGCCTGTTCACCGAATACCAGCGGCCGTGCGCCACCGCCGGGCAGGGCGTCCAGCGAGCCGCCGACCAGCTTCGTGCCGTCGCCCAGCTTGGCGGTGGCCTCGTCGAGCTTGGTCACCGCGGCGCCGACAGTGGTCACCCAGGGGGCCGCGTTGCTGATGGCTCCACTCACGATGCCGGTGTTGCCGGCCGACGCCGCGACGAAGACTCCGGCCAGCGAGGCGTTGAGGAACGCCACGCCGATGGGGGTGTTGGCCTCCCAGTCGCCGAGCTGCGAGCCGATCGAGAAGTTCAGCACCTGCACGCCGTCGGCGACGGCCGCGTCGATGCCGGCGATGATGTCGGCGTCGTAGCCCATGCCACCCCAGAGCACCTTGTAGACGGCGATCTGGGCATCCGGCGCCACCCCGGTGACGGGGCCGAAGCGGCGACCGTCGATCGTGACGTTCGAGATCGGCAGGCCGGCCGCGGTGGAGGCGGTGTGGGTGCCGTGCCCGGACGCGTCGCGGGGGGACAGGAACTCGCCCTCGGGCACCGAGCCACCGCCGGCGAGCCACGAGTCGGCGAAGTACCGGGCACCGACGATCTTGCCGTTGCAGTGCTCGGCCACGAAGGCCACACCGGCCTGGCAGGTGCCGTGCCAGTTCGCGGGAGCGGGCATCTTCTTGGCGAACGACGCGCTCTCCGGCCAGATGCCGGTGTCCAGGACGCCGATCACCATGCCCGCGCCCGTGCCGGGGCCGGGCTTGGCCGGCCGGCCGGAGCGGTCCGTCGGCGCCGACTGGTCCGCGTCACTCGAGGTGGCGGGCGTCGGGTTGGCGGCGGTCGCCGTGGTCGCTGTGGGCGGCGCCGAGGGAGTGCCGAGGGCCCGCGAGACGGTGACGGCGCGGACGCGCCTGTCCGCCCGCAACGTGCTCACCTGCTGGGTGGTCAGCTTCGCCGAGAACCCGTTGAAGGCGGTGGTGTAGACGGCGTTGACGGTGACCCCGGCCGCGGCGGCGACGGAGCTTCGCTGCGTGTCGAGGTGCCGGCGGTACGCCTGCGACGGCGTCGACGTCACGTCCAGCCGGTTACCCGCCGCCGGGCGGGTCCGGGCCAGACCGGACACCCCACCGGTGTACGTGGTCAACGGGTCCTCGGCCAACTCGACGACGTACATGCCGGAGCCGGTCTCGTCGACGGCTGCCTTCGGCGTGGCCGCACGGTCGCCGCCGGGTCGGCGGTCCGCCCCGTCGGTCAGGGTGACCTTCTTGTCGGACCCGGCGGTGAAGTAGCCGGCGCCACTGCCGTTACCCGACGACCCCGCGGGTGCCGCCGACGCCGTTCCCGCTACACCGGTGGTACCGGTGATCAGCGCGACGACCAGCGTAGGTATCGCCAGTCTTCGCAGCCTGTTTCCGCTCGTGCCTGTAGCCACGAGGCTCCTCTCGGTTGCTCCCTTGTGGAGCGTTTCTCATTGATCGCGACCCGCACTGGGAGCGCTCCCCCACCCAAGTCCACGACGGTTAATCGAAGATTTGCGCGGTGTTACGGATCACTGGTGCGTATAAGATCACAACGCCTCAGCGATGCCGCCCAGCCCCACGAGTCGGCTCCGCCACCGCTGAGGCGCGCACCGGTCAGCCGCAGGCCGCGTGATCATCTAGTATCAGCGGCCACCTGGCGTACGACATGGGGGTTCGGTGGCATGTGGTCATTCATCAAGCGGTCAAAGGCCCCGGCACTGGACCCGACCTACGGTGACCCGCACCGGAAGGCCCTGATCCGGGCGTTGGAGAAGCGCAGGTGGAAGTTCGCCCGGGAACTGCTCACCATGGCCGCCGATCCGGACGAGATGGCCTTCCTCATGGAGGCGGTCGGCGGGGTCGACGGGATCCAGGACTGGATCGGCGACTGGATCGACGCCGAGCCCGAGTCGACGCTGCCCGTGCTGGTCGCCGGTTGTCACGCGGTGCACTGGGCGTGGGAGGCACGTGGCGGCAAGCGGGCCAAGTACACCGCCGCTGCCCAGTTCAAGGCGTTCCACGAGCGGTTGCACTACGCCGAGGCGATGTTGGAGAAGGTGCTCGCCCAGGAACCCGACAACGTCACCGCACGAGCCTGGCTGGTCACCAGCGCCCGGGGCCTGGGCATCGGGGCGGCGGAGGCTCAGCAACGCTTCGAGGCGGTGACGCGACTCCACCCGGGGCACGTCGTCGCGCACGAGCAGCGGTTGCAGTATCTGTGTAAGAAGTGGTCCGGCAGCCACGAGGAGATGTTCGACTTCGCGCGGAGCGCCGCCGCGGCGGCCGGGCCCAACAGCCTCCTGCACGAACTGGTGGCCGTCGCCCACTTCGAGAGGTGGGAGGCCACCGACGTAGAAGAGGGCAACGCGTACTTCGACTCGGACGAGGTCCGCGCCGAGCTTCTCACCGCCGCGGAAAACTCGATCTTCCACCCGGATTACGTTCCCGCCGGTCCCGGCTGGGCGCCACGGCTGGCGATCTTCGCGCTGACCTTCGAACTGGCCGAGGAGTTCGACGCGGCCGCGCACGTGTTCGCGTTGCTCGACGGGATGGTCACCGAGTGGCCGTGGTCGGTCCTCGGCGACCCGGTCGAGAAGTTCACCGCCTCCCGCGACTGGGTGGCCACGAACCGGAGCGACTAGCTAGAGCACGTCTGCGCGTCGCCGCCAGAGCACAGTGCACGCCGCGGCCAGGGCCAGCCCGAGCAGCGGGGCGACACCCACCCCGGCGAGCGTGCAGGCCACCGCGAGCAGCGCCGGCGGCATCCAGCACCAGGCGGGCACGGTACGCGGGACACGACCGCGCCGACGGGCCGCCGCCTCCACTGCCATCGGCACCACCAGCACCGGTAACGCGGCGGCCAGCAGGGTCAGCCAGGGCAGCACCAGGCGGTCGAACCGCGCCACCGCCAACATGCCGCCGAGCACCGCGACGAGCAGCATCGCCGCCCGCGCCGGCAGGCGGGGAGCCAGACCACGCAACGCCAGGGAACCGGAGTACGTGGTGGTCAGCGCCGCCGCGAAGACCGCCACCGCGACGAACAGATTCGCGTACGCGGCCAGCCCCGAGCCGGTGGCGAGTAGCGCGACCACGTCGGCCGAGCCGGTCCGCAGCCACAGGCCGGCCCCGGCGAGCACCCCGAGCAGCGCCGGCCCGATCAGCAGCCCCACGCACCAGGCCAGGTCCCGCCTTCGGGACAGGCCCACGCTGAAGTCCGGTGCGCGCAGCGCGAACACGGCCGCGTACCCGATCAGCGCGGCGGCGTCGGCGAGCCCGCCGCCGGCGAGGCGGACCGGTGCACCGGGTGGTGGCAGCACTGTCAGGCACCAGCCGACCAGCACCACCGCGCTGAGCGTGGTGACCACCGCGACCCGGTTGCCGAGCCGGGCCGGCGCCCAGGAGACGGCGAGGACCGCCACCTCCAGCAGTACCGGCCCGGCCCAGCCTGGCAGGTGGGTCAGCGCGGCCAGCGAGGCCCCGCCGAGCCCGACGTTGAACCCGTTCCAACCGATCATCGACACGGCCAGAACCGCCGCCAGCAGCAGCCGCGAGGTGTCCCCCAGGTACGCGGGCAGCACCGCGGTCAACGTCCCGCCGTCGCCGAGCGGCCGGCGCAGCCCGATCCGGCCCTGGCCCCAGAGCAGGGCCGTCATCAGCGCCCCGCCGACCAGCAGCCCGGCCACCGGCACCGCGCCGCCATGTCGGGCGGCCATGGCCGCGCCGAGCACCAGCGTGGCGGGTGCGGTGCCGATGCCCAGCCAGGCGCCGACCGCCGCCGTCCACCGCCGTTCGGAGACGTCAGGCAACGTGGCGCAGGTAGCCGGCGATCGCCGCGTCGAGCACCTCCGCGCCCGGACGCGCCCACACCTCGGCGGAGAAGACCTCCACCTCGATCGGGCCGACGTAGCCGGCCGCGTCCACCGCCTCGCGCAGCCGACGCAGCTCGATGCAGCCGTCACCGGGCAGCGCCCGGCCGAGCAGCACCCCCTCGGGCAGCGGGGTCACCCAGTCGCAGACCTGGAACGCGGCGATCCGGGCGGCGGCCCGCGCGATCTGCGCGTACACCGTGTCGTCCCACCAGACGTGGTACGCGTCGACGACCACGCCGACCACCGCCGGGTCGAACCGCTCGGCGATGTCCAGCGCCTGGTTGAGGGTGGCGATCACGCACCGGTCGGCGGCGAACATCGGGTGCAGCGGCTCGATGGCCAGCCGTACCCCGGCCGCCTCGGCGTGCGGGGCCAGCTCGCCGATCGCGTCGGCGACCCGACGCCGCGCGCCGTCGACGTCCCGGCTGCCGGCCGGCAGCCCACCGGAGACCAGCACCAGCTCCGGAGCGCCGAGGGCGGCGGCCTCCTCGATGGCCCGCAGGTTCTCCGCGCGCCAGTCGTCGGCGGAGAAGAACCCGCCCCGGCACAGCGACGTGACGGCGAGACCGGCGTCGCGGACCAGTTTCGCCGAGCGGGCCAACCCGTACTCGGCCACCGGCTCCCGCCACAGGCCGATGCCCGGTACACCGGCCGCGACGCACCCGGCCACCACCTCGGGCAGCGGCCAGCGCTGGGCGGTGGCCTGGTTGAACGAGAAGCGCCGCAGCCCGTCGGCGCTGCCGACCGTGAGTTCGCCGCTCACTGGGCCACCCCCGCCACGGTGAACAGCGCTCGGGCGCGGGCGGCGGCCAGGTCGGCGTCGGGCAGCAGCCCGGCCGCGTCGGCCAGGGTGAGCAGCGTGGCCAGGTGCGCCGGGGACCGACCGGACTGGGCGCCACCGATCATCGTGAAATGGTCCTGGTGCCCGGCCAACCAGGCCAGGAACACGATCCCCGTCTTGTAGTGCCAGGTTGGCGCCGCGAACAGGTGCCGGGCCAGCGGCACGGTGGGCGCGAAGATCTCGTCGTACGCCGTCAGGTCGCCCCGGTCCAGGGCGGCCAGCGCGGCGGCGGCGGCCGGCGCGATGGCCGCGAACACTCCGAGCAGCGCGTCGGAGTGGCCCACCTCGTCACCCCGGATCAGCTCCGGGTAGTGGAAGTCGTCACCGGTGTAGAGGCGTACCCCGGCCGGCAGGCGGCGGCGCAACGCGACCTCCCGGTCGGCGTCCAACAGCGACACCTTGATTCCATCCACTGTGGACTGGTGCGCCTTGATCAGCTCGATCACCGTGTCAGCGGCCAGGTCGAGGTCGACAGCACCCCAGTAGCCGGTCAACGCCGGGTCGAACATCGGACCCAGCCAGTGCAGCACCACCGGTTCGTCGGCGGCGCTCAGCAGCTCGTCGTACACCCGCAGGTAGTCCTCCGGGCCGCGTGCGGCGGCGGCCAGGTGCCGGCTGCACATCAGCACCGGCCGGGCGCCGGCGGCGCGGACGTCGTCGAGCTGCTCGGCGTACGCGGCGGTGACCGCCGCCAGTGTGGCCGGGCCGACCGGCAGCTGGTCGGTGCCGACCCCGGCGACGATCCGCCCGCCGACCGCGCGGGCCTCGGCGGCGCTGCGCCGGATCAGCTCCCGGGTGGCCGGATAGTCCAGCCCCATCCCCCGCTGGGCGGTGTCCATCGCCTCGGCGACCCCCAGCCCGTACGACCAGAGATGCCGCCGGAAGGCGAGGGTGGTGTCCCAGTCCACCGTCGCCGGGGCGCCCGGCACGTTCTCCGCGCCCGGATCGGCGACGACGTGCGCGGCGGCGTACGCGATCCGGCTGCTCGCCGGCGCGTCCGGTCGGGTGAAGCCGCTCCCGCCGGCGAGCCGGTGCCGCCGTCCACCGGGCAGCACCACCTCGGCGCTCATGAGCGCAGCTCCGGCACCTCGATGCGGCCACCCTCGCGGGCGGAGCGCAGCCCCAGCTCGGCGAGCTGCACGCCGCGGGCGCCGGCGAGGAAGTCCCACCGGAACGGCTCGCCGGCCACCACGTGCCGCAGGTACGCCTCCCACTGCACCTTGAAGCCGTTGTCGAACTCCTCGTTGTCGGGCACCTCGGCCCACCGGGCGCGGAAGTCCTCGGTGGCCGGTAGGTCCGGGTTCCACACCGGCTTCGGGGTGACCGCCCGGTGCTGCACCCGGCAGTTGCGCAGGCCGGCGATCGCGCTGCCCTCCGTGCCGTCGACCTGGAACTCCACCAGCTCGTCGCGGTAGACCCGCACCGCCCAGGACGAGTTGATCTGCGCGATCACCCCGCCGTCGAGTTCGAAAGTGGCGTACGCGGCGTCGTCGGCGGTGGCCGCGTACGGGCGACCGGCCTCGTCGACCCGTTCGGGCACGTGGGTGGCGGTCACACAGGAGACGGCCGTGACCCGGCCGAACAGCTCCTCCAGCACGTAGTGCCAGTGCGGGAACATGTCGACCACGATGCCGCCGCCGTCCTCGCTCCGGTAGTTCCACGACGGACGCTGAGCGGCTTGCCAGTCGCCCTCGAAGACCCAGTACCCGAACTCGCCGCGTACCGACAGGATCCGGCCGAAGAAGCCGCCGTCGATGAGGCGCTTGAGCTTGCGCAGACCGGGCAGGAAGAGCTTGTCCTGCACGACACCGGTGCGGACGCCGGCCGCATCCGCCGCCCGGGCCAGGTCCAGGGCCGCCGCGGTGTCCTCGGCCAGCGGCTTCTCCGTGTAGATGTGCTTGCCGGCCTCGATGGCCTGCCGGATCGCCTTCTCCCGTTGCTGGGTGATCTGCGCGTCGAAGTAGATCTCGACGTCGTCGCGGGCCAGCGCGGAGGTCAGGTCGGTGGTCCAGTCGGTCAGCCCGTGCCGCTCGGCGAGTTCCCGGAGCTTCGTCTCGTTGCGCCCGACCAGAACCGGTTCCGGCCAGATGGTGGTGCCGTCGGCCAACGCCACACCACCGGATTCGCGGATGGCCAGCAGCGACCGGACGAGGTGCTGCCGGTAGCCCATCCGTCCGGTCACGCCGTTGACGATGATGCCGATCGACCTGCGGGTCATGGTGTTCCTTCCGTCGTGCTGGTCGTGCCGATCCGCGCTCAGTGGTTGGCGGCCGCGCTGCCGAGCAACCCACGCAGGTCGGTGGCGAGCCGGTCGAAGCGGGGATCCGACATCACCTGCGCGTAGTCGCGGTGCGCCGGCAGCTCGACCGGGAAGGTGCGGATGATCCGGCCGGGCCGGGGACTCATCACCACGACCCGGGTGCCGAGGAAGACCGCCTCGGCGATGGAGTGGGTGACCAGCACCACTGTGGTCCCGGTCTCCCGCCAGATCCGGTGCAGTTCGGCGTTCATCTGTTCGCGGGTCAGCGCGTCCAGGGCGCCGAACGGTTCGTCCATGAGCAGCACCGGCGGGGAGTGCAGCAGCGCGCGGCAGAGCGCCACCCGCTGCTGCATGCCGCCGGACAGCTCGTGTGGCAACGCCTTCTCGAAGCCGGTCAGGCCGGTCATCTCGATCAGCTCGTCGGCGCGGCGGGCCGCCTGCGCCCGGTCCATGCCGCGCATCTCGGCCTGGAGCAGGATGTTGGCCCGCGCACCGCGCCACTCCAGCAACGCGGCCTTCTGGAAGACGAAGCCGATCTCCTTCTGCGGGCCGCGCACCGGGCGCTCCAGCAGCGACACGTCGCCGCTGGTCGGCTTGACCAATCCCGCGACGATCTTCAGGAGGGTGGACTTGCCGCAGCCGGACGGGCCGACGATCGTGACGAACTCGCCCGGCTCGATGTCGAGCGACACGTCGTCCAACGCTGTGGTCTGCGACCGTCGGGTGGTGAACCGGACGGTCAGCCCGGACATCCCGATGGCGGTGCCGGTGGCTGCCGGCGCGGCGGTCACCGGGTCACCCCTGCGCCGCGTACGAGGAGTCCCAGTACGCGCTGGGCGCTCCCGGGTCCTTCAGCTCGGCGTAGCGGGACATCAGGTCGATGGTCTCGGTCCACTGGGCCTCGGTGTTCACCCCGGGCGGGCCGTCCGCGCCGATCAGCGGCATGTTGAGCGTGAGCTGCTTGGTGAGCACCTCGGGCGCCGGCTCGTTCTCGGCCAGAGCCGTCATCGCGCTCACCGCGCCGGCCGGGTCCCGGGCGGCGTCGGCCCAGGATTTCTGGGTGGCCCGGACGAACTTGCGGACCAACTCCGGGTCCTTCTGCAGGGTCTGGGTGTTGGCGATCAGGCCGGTGCCGAGCAGGTTCATCCCGTAGTCGGCGAAGAGCAGCACGTCGACCTTCTTGCCGGTCTTGCTCTCGATGGTCGGGGCCTGGTCGTGGAAGAAGCCCATGATGGCGTCGACCTTGCCCTCGGCCAGGGCGGCGATCTTGCCGGCGGCGTCGACGTTGACCACCTTGACGTCGTCCTTCTTGAGGCCGTTCTTCTCCAGCCAGGCCGGGAAGGTCGCGTAGAGAGCGTCGCCGGGGGTGCCGCCGACGGTCTTGCCCTTGAGGTCGGCCGGGGTCTTGATGTTCTCCTCGGTGAAGAACTCCACCGAGGAGGGACCCTTCTCCAGGTACGCGCCGAGGCTGCGTACCGGCATGCCGCTGGCCACCGACTTGAGCAGCACCGGGCTGTCCGCCCAACCGAAGTCGGTCTGTTTCTGGGCGACCTGCTTGACGGTGTTGCCCGAGCCGTTGCCGGGCAGGATCTTCAGGTCGATGCCCTCGGCGGAGTAGTAACCCTTCTGCAGGCCGTAGTAGAAGGGCGCGTGCTCGCCGTAGGGCACCCAGTTGAGGGTAAGGGTGACCTGCTTGCTGCCGTCGGCGTTGGTGCTGCCGCCGGGGTCGTCCCCACCGCAGCCGGTGGCGGCGAGGAGCAGGGCGGCGGTGGCCAGGATGGTGGTGGCGGTGCGTTTCATCGGTGCCTCCGTGATGGGGTCGGTCAGGAGGTGGTGAGGGACACGCCGGCCCGGCGGCTGGCGTGCCACGGAATGAGCAGTGCCTCGGCGATCTCGACCAGGACGAACAGGACGATGCCGATGGCCGACATCAGGATCAGGTCGGCGAACAGCAGTGGGGCGTCGAGGTTGCCGTTGGCCAGCAACAGGACGTAGCCGAGCCCCTCACTGGCGCCGACGAACTCACCGACCACGGCACCGACCACGGCGAGGGTCACGGCCACCTTCAGGCCGGCCATCAGGTGCGGCAACGCGTTCGGGAAGCGGATCTTGCGGAAGGTGCGCCACGGCCCGGCGCCCATCGTGGCGGCGAGGTCGAGCAGCTCCGGGTCGGTGGAGCGCAGCCCGGCCACGCCGGAGATGACCACCGGGAAGAACGCGATGAGCACCGCCAGGATGATCTTCGGGGTGAGGCCGAGGCCGAACCAGACCACCAGCAGCGGCGCGATGGCGATCTTCGGAATGACCTGTGCGAAAAGGACGATCGGGTAGAGCGCCTTGTCCAGCGTGCGGGAGTAGGCGATGGCGACCGCCGTGACCAGACCCAACGCGGCGGCCAGCACGAAGCCGAGCACCGTCTCGTAGAGGGTCACCAGAGTGTGCCGGGCCAGCTCGGACCACTGGGTGGTCATCGTCTCCCACACCTGGCCGGGGGTGGGCACCAGGTAGTTCGGGACGTACTCGCGGGCCGCCACGAACCACCAGGCGGCGAAGAAGACGGCGAGCACCAGCGCCGGGCGCCAGAGCGAGTCGGCGAAGGTCAGCGCCCGGCGACCGAGCGTGGGACGTGGTGGACGCGCGCCGCCGGGCGGCGTTTTAACCACAGTGGACGAGTCCCGGCCGTCGACGGCATGGGGGGCACCGGGGGTGGGAGCGGCTGCCTGCGCACCGCTCGCCTCATCGGCGGCGGCCTGCCGGCCCGCCGTGTCCAAAGAGTTCTCGGTCACGCGGAACCTCCTCGGGGCCCGGCACGACGCCCAGGAACCGGGCCGGTCGGCGGATCAGGCAAACGCTTTCCTGGAGCGTAGGCGGCACCCTCACGCCGGGCAAGGCCTTTCCTCGATCTGTTTCCACCGATGCCTCACAGCCCGACGGGTGTCCCGAAGGGACGCTCAGCCGGCCGCCGGGTAGGTGTCGAGGAGGCCACACATGCCCAACCGGCCCCGCTCGACCGGCTCGTTCACCGCGTACACCCCGGCGTCGCCCAGGTGGCCGGGATCCCCCCGCTCCAGGGCGTCGAGCTGAGCGGCGGTGTCGGCGGCGGCGCGGCCCGCGCCGGCCTCCCACCGCTGCCGCCACCGCGTCAGCAACGGCTGGCGCAGGCCGATCGCGGCGGCGTGGAACGCGGCCAATGCCGCCGGACCGCCGGCCCGCAGCGCCTGGAAGCCGGTCACCGCCAGATCCCGACGGCGGTACGCGGCGTGCACGTCCGCGCCCGGCGCTCCCCCGTCGGGCAACGCCGCCGCCGCGGCGTACGCGGCCGGGGCGGCCAGCACCTCGGGTGGGAAGGTCAGCACCGCGTCGCCGGCCTCCGGCAGGCCGCTGTTCTGCATCAGCACCACGATGCTCAGCCCGCCGGTGTTGACCAGGCGGTGCACGGTGCCCGGCTCGAACCAGACCACCACCCCCGGCCGCAGCGACGTCTCCCGGTAGCCGGCCGTGGTCAGGGTCTGCACCGCGCCCTCGCCGTCGGTCACCACGTACCCCTCGGTGCAGCACAGGTGCACGTGCGGGGTGCCGCCGACCAGACCGTCCGGGGCCACTGTGTCGTAGACGCGCAGCCGGGACACCCCGACCCCGCCGGGCAGCGGTGCCGGTCGATCACGCATCGAAGTACTCGTCGGTGTCGTCCGCCGCCGGCAGGGACACCAGCAGCACGGTCAGGTCGCCGATGGCCCGGTGCCGGCAGCCCGGCTTGATCAGGAACGCGGACATCGGCCGAGCCGGGTGACGGACCCCGTCCAGCTCGATCTCACCCTCACCGGCGAGCACGACGTAGTACTCGGTGGCGATCCGGTGGTGGTGCGTCACCGCGTCCTGCACCTGGAGCAGATGCACGCTGGCCTGGCCCTCGCTCTCGGCGATGAAACCCCGGCGGGTGGTCCCACACGAACAGCGCCGGGCGGGAAGGTCATCAAGTTGAAGTACCGCGAAGCGATCGGACACGGCCGGGCCTCCCTGCGGGAAAGGGCTTTCTCTGCGGTACGGTGACGCTAGCCGGCACGACGAAACGCCGTCAACAGATCGAGGGGGCGGACCATGGCGACCCTGTCCGATGTGGCCCGCCGAGCGGGCGTCTCACCCGCCACCGCCTCCCGCGTCATCAACGGCAGCAGCAAGCCGGTCACCGACGAGCTGCGCGAACGGGTGCTCGCCGCCGTCGCCGAGCTGCAGTACGTGCCGAACGCGCACGCCCAACTGCTGGCCCGCTCGCACCGCAGCGCGGTCGGCGTGATCGTGCACGACGTCTCCGACCCGTACTTCGCCGAGATCACCCGAGGGCTGCAACGGGTCGCCACCGACCAGGGCCGGCTGCTGATGATCTGCAACAGCTACCGGGACCCGGACCGCGAGCTGGAGTACGTGGAGCTGCTGCGCGGCCACCAGGTGGCGGCGCTGATCCTGGCCGGCTCGGGCTACCACGACGAGGCGTTCACCCGGCAACTCAACGAGAAGCTCGCCGCGTACGAGGCCACCGGCGGGCGGGTGGCGGTGATCGGCCGGCACGAGCACTCCGGCGACGCGGTGATGCCGGACAACCGGACCGGCGGCTACCTCGCCGGGCAGGAGTTGTGCGGTCTGGGGCACCGGGCGATCGGCGTGGTCGCCGGCCCGCGCATCCTGACCACCACCACCGACCGGCTCGCCGGGCTTCGGCAGGCTCTCACCGAGCAGGGCCGCGAGCTGCCCGAACGGCGCATCCGGTACGCCGAGTTCGACCGCGACGGCGGCGCCGAGGCCACCGCCCGACTGCTCGACGCCGACCCGGAGCTGACCGCGATCGTGGCGCTCAACGACTCGATGGCCATCGGCGCGCTCGCCACCCTGCGCGCGCGGGGGTTGGCAGTGCCGCAGCAGATCTCGGTGCTGGGTTTCGACGACATGCCGATCGCCCGGGACGTGACCCCGGCCTTGACCACCGTGCGGCTGCCCCTTGTCGATATGGGTGTGCGGGCGATGTCCCTGGTGCTCGGCGTCGGGGCCCCGACGCCCCGGGTGGAGGTGCTCCCCGCCGAGCTGGTCCGCCGCGACACCGCCGGTCCCGTCCCACTGTCCACCCGCGCCACAGCGGGTTCCGCGCCACGCGCACGGCGAGGTGACAGCACGTCGTGACCGGTGCCAGCCCGACCCAGCGGCCCCTCACGCGAGCCGATGTGGCGTACCTGGTCGGTGCGTCGTTCGGGCCGGGCACCCGGGTCCGGGACGCCGGTCCGCTAACCGGCGGCGGGTACGCCACGGTCTGGTGGGCGCTGCTCGACGACGACAGTCGGGTGGTGCTGAAGCTGGCACCGCCGGCCGGAACGCCGCTGCTGCGCTACGAGCGCGGGCTCTGCGCCGCAGAGGAGCGGTACTTCCGGCTCGTCGCGCAGCGGGCGCCGCAGGTGCCCGTCCCCCCGGTGCTGCGGTGCGGCGCCGACCCGGCGTACGGCGAGTGGTTGGTCACCGCGATGCTGCCCGGCCGGTCGCTGTCCGACCTGGCCGAGGCCGGGGTCGCGGTCGACGACGGCCCGGCGCGCTACGACCTCGGGGTGACCCTCGCCGCGTTGCACCGGGTGACCGGTGAGCGGTTCGGGTACGACGGCGACCGGGCCGCCGGGCCGACCTGGCGGGCAGCGTTCACCGCGATGCTCGACGACCTCCTGGCCGACGCGGCCGACTGGGACGTCCGACTGCCGGTGACCCCGGAGCACCTGCGTGCGCTGGTGGGGCGGCACGCCGACGTGCTCGACGAGGTACGCCGCCCGGCGCTGCTGCACTTCGACTGCTGGGACGGCAACGTGCTGGCGGCGCCCGACGGGGACGGCCGGTTGCGGCTGCGCGGCCTGGTGGACGGCGAGCGGTTCCTCTACGGCGACCCGCTGCTGGACCTGGTCTCGCCGCTGCTCTTCCGACGGGTCGAGGACGAGCCGGAGCACCCCCTGCTGCGCGGCTACCAGGCCA
The DNA here is from genome assembly GCF_022230905.1 of Micromonospora salmantinae. Taxonomy (NCBI): domain Bacteria; kingdom Bacillati; phylum Actinomycetota; class Actinomycetes; order Micromonosporales; family Micromonosporaceae; genus Micromonospora; species Micromonospora salmantinae. Next base: position 58,970 of record NZ_JAKKFG010000010.1, on the reverse strand, counting down.
ACGCAGCCGAACCCCTGGTGCTGAACGCCTCGGCACGCCGCCGGCTCGGTCTCTACCGGTTGCACCTGTACCTGCTGATGACTGTGGAGATGCCCAGCCGCGGGATGACCGCGCGCAGTCATCCCGGGCGGTCCGCCCGGCTGGCGGCGCTGCTCGACGAGGAACTGGCCGCGCTCGCCTCGGGCTGACGACCCGGCGCGGGTGACGTCCGGGCGCGTGGTCGGACGTAGGCCGCACAGATGCACCAGCGGATAACGGATTGTCCGGGGCCCCTGCCCGGGCCTAACCTCCCCGGGTGCTGATTCGGGAGTTCGTCGACCGGGACTGGTCGCAGGTGTGGCCGATCATCGAGGAGGTGATCCGGGCACAGGAGACGTTCCCCTACGACCCGGCGATGACGGCCGAGCAGTCGTACGGCACGTGGGTCGAGGCGGCGCCGGGGCGGACCGTCGTGGCGGTCGACGGCGAGCGGGTGCTCGGCACCGCCAAGATGGGCCCCAACCGGCCCGGGCCGGGCGCGCACGTGTCCACCGCCAGCTTCATGGTCGCCGCCGACGCGCGGGGCCGCGGCGTGGGCACCGCGCTGTGCCGTGACGCCCTGACTTGGGCCCGCCGGCAGGGGTACGCCGGCATGCAGTTCAACGCGGTGGCGGAGAGCAACACGTCTGCGGTGCGGCTGTACCTGCGGGAGGGATTCGCGGTGATCGGCACCGTGCCGGGCGCGTTCCGTCACCCCACCCTCGGCCGGGTCGGCCTGCACGTGATGTACCAGGAGTTCTGACCGCGCCCGCTCCGCTCGCCCAGGAGGCCACAGTGGTGGTCGGCGCCTTTGGAGTTGATGTCACAAACGAATCGACCGCTGGCCGGGCCGTCCGCACCTTCCCCACCGCTTGGAGCCTCCCCGCAGCCTGAATCGTTTACGACATCAGCTCCATAGCGTCTCAACCAACGGTGCCGCCGGCCGGGGCCGGGCGCAGTCCGGGCTGCCCGGCGGCCGGCTCCGCGCCGGCTCGGCGGATCGGGGTGAAGAGGGCGCCGACCGCGACCAACAGGCACCCCGCGCCCGCCGCGAGCGTGACCGCCGGAGCACCGTAGCGGCCGGCGGCCCAGGTCAGCACGACAGCGCCGGCCGGACCGAGGGCGTAGTGCGTGCTCCAGAACGCCGACGTAACCCGGCCCAGCAGGTGATCGGGGGTGATCTCCTGGCGCAGGGACATCGAACAGATCCCGCCGACGCTGAGACAGCACAGGTACACGGCGGTCAGCGTGGTGACGGCGGGCACCGTGGTGGCGATGCCGACCCCTGCCACGGCGAAACCGCAGATCGCGTGCGCGCCGATCCAGGTGGGGCCGAAGCCGCAACGGCGGCGCAGCGGCGCCACCAGCAGCGCGCCGGCGACAGTGCCCAACGCCGCCAGGCCGAGCACCGTACCGACGGCGCCCTCGGAGCCACCGAGGTCGTGCGTGACGTGGTAGATCAGCACGTCGACGAAGCCGTAGGTGAGGAAGATGAAGACCGACAGCAGGACGGTCAGCGCGCGCAGCACGGGCTGTCGCCACAGGAACCGCGCCCCGGCCAGGAACTCGGCCAGCGGACGTTGCCGGGCCACCCCCTCGTCCGTCGTGACGGGGCGCAGTCGGATCAGCCACAGGCCGGCCGCCGAGAGCGCGAAGCTCGCCGCGTTGACGGCGATGGCGGTGGCCGGGCCGAAGCGCGCCGCCACCACACCGGCGAGCAGCGGCCCGAGGACGGCCGCCGCCGCGTACGTCGCCTGCAACCGGCCGTTGGCCTCGGTGATCCGGTCGGAGGCCACGAGGTTGCGGACCGCGGTCACCGCGGCGACCTGGAACAGCATGCCGGCCGCCTCGCAGATCGGCAGCACGACGAAGAGCAGCCAGACCTGCGGGCCGGCGAGCCACGCCAGTGGCACCAGGGCGTAGAGCACCAGCCGGGTCAGATCCGCCACGATCATCAGGGTGCGGCGGTCGTACCTGTCGACCAGCACCCCACCGAAGATCCCGGCGACGACGGACGCCGCGCCCGCGACGGCGGTGAGCAGGCCCATCCGCGCCACCGACCCGGTCGCCTGGAGCACCAGCAGCGGCACCGCCAGGTAGGCGAACGAGTCGCCGGCCGCCGAGAGCGACTGGGCCACCCAGTACGTGCCGAAGGTCCGGTCCCGCCAGAGCGGAGCCCGACCAGCGGCGGTGGATCGGCTCATCGCGCCAAGGTTAGTGAACGCGCCCCTCCGACGTTGGCCGTGGATTGCTGCCATCAGCGCGCCGGTGGCAGCTCTCGCTGGATCTGTTCGCCGGCGCAGAGCGTGCCTGAACGCCCGGAAACGGCCGTGGGATCCCCCACGGCCGTTTCCGAAAGGCGCGAAACGCTCAGCCCTTGCGCAGCGGAGCGAGCGCCGTGCTCCAGGCGACCACCTGGTCGAGCGTGGTGGTCAGCGAGTCCTGGTGGAACTGGTTGGGCGTGAAGACGCTGAAGTTCTCGAAGTCGGTGAAGAGCGACAGCGCGACCTGCGAGCGCACGTCGGCCATCTGGAGCTCACCGGAGATCAGGCGCAGGTGCTCCACGGCGCGCGTCCCGCCGACCGAGCCGTAGCTGACGAAGCCGACGGCCTTGTTGTTCCACTCGGCGTAGAGGAAGTCGATCGCGTTCTTCAGGGCGCCCGAGGTCGAGTGGTTGTACTCGGGGGTGACGATGACGAACCCGTCGAACGATGCGATCGTCTCGGCCCACCGCTTGGTGTGCGGCTGGCTGTACTGGCCCATGGAGGGCGGGTACGCCTCGTCGAGGTGCGGCAGTTGGTAGTCGAGCAGGTCGATCAGCTCGTATTCCGCGTCGGAGCGCTGCTTGGCGATCTCCAGCACCCAGCGGGCGACGGCCTCGCCGTTACGCCCCGGGCGGGTGCTTCCGAGGATGATCCCGATCCTGGTCATGTGTGGCGCCTTTCAGAGGTCCTTGCCTGACGACGGGAACGCTAACCGGCGCTTGATTGGTCAAGCAAATATGCGACCTATGGGCGTGATCACACGGAGGGTGGGCACTTGCTCAGTCAAACAAGTATGATAAGGGGATGTCCAACCCCTCCGCGGCGACTCCGCAACCCCTCACCCCAGATGAGGAATCCCTGGTCCGCGCCCTGGGCCAGGTGATGCACGTCCTGCCCCGCGCGATCGACGCGGACATGGTCGGTGACCGTCAGCTACCGCTCACCGAGTACACCGCGCTGATGAACCTCTCCGAGACACCGGAGCGGCGGATGCGCATGAACGAGCTCGCCGCGCTCTGCCACCTCTCGCTGAGCGGCATGACCCGCACGATCATCCGGCTGGAGACGCAGGGCCTGGTCCGGCGGGAACGGTGCGAGGAGGACGCGCGCGGCTGGAACGCCGTCCTCACCGAAGCGGGCTACGCCCGCCTGCAGGAAGCCTGGCCCAGTCACCTGGCCGCCGTACGCCGCCGGTTCCTCCAGCACTTCGAGGGCTTCGACCTCGCCCAGTTGGCCCGCGCGTTCCAGCGGGCCGGCACGGCAGAGCCGACCGACTGAGCCGACGCCGGCCCGGTCGGTCGCTCGCCCATCCGGTCTCAGCCGAGCAGCCGGCCCTCGGCGACCAGCGCCCACGCCAGCAACCCGAAGGCGCCGGTCGACGCGACGGCGCGGACCACGTTGCCGCGTACCCAGGTGACCTCGAAGCGCGCCCGCAGCGCCGCGAGGTCGGTGGCGTCGTCGACGTCGCCGGCGCGGGCCAGCACGTTGTTGAGCGGCACGTTGACCACGGCGGTGACGCCGAGCACCACCAGGTACAGCACCAGCCCGGCGACGATCCACGGCAGCACCGCCCGACGCTCGGCCCCCAGGTGCAGCGCCGCCGCCAGCAGCGTGAACAGCAGCGCGCCGCCGAAGCACACAGCGAACCACCCGTTGAGGATCGACTCGTTGATCCGCCGCATGGCGAGCACCAACGTCCGGTCGTCGGTGCGGGCCAGACCCGGCATGACCGCGTACGCGAAGGCGGCGAACAGCCCGGCGGTCAGGCCGGTGGTGAGGGTGGCGACGAACAGGCTGGCGGTACTCAGAACTCCCATCCGCCTATTGCACCCGTTGGCGTGCGCGCCGACCAAACGCGATAGCGGTCACCGGGCCGGAGCGTGGGCGGCGAGCGGGTTGGTGAGGGTGCCGACGAACTGGAGCGCCGCCGACGGGTCGGCCAGGTCGATCATTTGCTGGTTGTTGCGCAGTTGCAGCCGGTTGAGGCAGGACAGCGTGAACTCCGGGGCGAACAGGTCGTAGTGGCGGACCCGCTCGGCCAGGTGCGGCACCCGGTCGAAGTAGTCGGCGGCGCAGGCCGCGACAGTGCGCCAGAAGTCGTCCTCGGCGAGCACGCCGGCCTCGACCAGGACGGCGTTGAGGTGCCGCAGGAAGCAGTCCACCACGTCGGTGAAGATGGTCAGCAGCTTGGTGTCGTCGGGCACCTCGACGCGGATCCGCTCCACCGCCGCCGGCAGCTCGACCTTGTCGCTCATCACCGCGATCTCCTCGGCGATGTCCTTGAAGATCACCCGCTGGACGGTGTCCTGCTCGTCGAGGACCAGGATGACGTTCTCGCCATGCGGCATGAAGGCGAGGTCGTGGGCGTAGAAGCTGTGCAGCAGCGGGGTCAGGTAGGCGTCCAGGTAGCGACGCAGCCACACCTCGGGCGCCAGGCCGGACCGGGCGATCAGCGCCGCCGCCAGTGAGCCGCCCTCGTCGTCGACGTGCAGCAGCGCGGCCATGGTGGACAGTCGCTGCCCCGGCGCCAACTCGGGCACCGGGCTCTCCCGCCAGAGGGCGGCCAACATCTTGCGGTACGGGGAGGTGCGCTCGGTCGCCGCCTCGTACTGCCGGTGCCGGTAACCCACAGCGGCCCGCTCCCGGATCACGGTCAGGCCGGTGCCGGTCAGCACCTCGTCGGCGGCGATCAGCTCGGCCAGCCAGTCGTTGATCGCCGGGGTGGCCTCCATGTACGCGGCCGACAGCCCCCGCATGAAGCCCATGTTCAGCACCGACAGCGCGGTCTTGACGTAGTGCCGACCCGGCTGGCTGACGTTGAAGAAGGTGCGGATGGACTGCTGGGCGAGGTACACGTCCGGCCCGGGGCCGAGATGCACCAGTCGCCGCTCGGCCAACTCCCCGGCGAAGGTGACCGCCAGCTTGTTCCACCACTGCCACGGGTGCGCCGGGATCAGGTGGTAGTCGGCGAGGTCCAGCCCGAGATCGGCCATCGATGCCGCGAACCGGGCCCGGGTATCGGCGTCCAGCTCGCTCTCGATGAGCGTGTCGTAGTCGAGGTCGGCGGCGCTGCTGAACGTCGAGTGGTCCCGGTGCGCGGCCAGCCACTCCAGCCGCACCGGCGCGGCGGCCTCCGGGGCGTACCGGTGGTACTCGTCGACGCCGAAGCCGAGCCGGCCGTTGTTCGCCACGAAGCAGGGATGGCCCTCGGTCATCGAGGTCTCGATGGTCTGGAAGTCCGCCTCGGCCAGCTCGGCGGCGCTCGGCGCGGCCTGGGCCAGCTTGTACGCCGTACCCGCCAGCGTCGAGGTGATCTCCTCCAGGTAGACCGGGAGCACCCGCGCGGAGAGCCCGAGGGTGTCGCGCAGCTCGACGATGAAGTCCACCGCGTCCGGGGCCAGCGAGGTGCCGTCGCGGTGTCGGGTGATGCTGTCCGCGTCGATCTGCCAGTGCGCCAGGGCGAGCACCCGTGCCGCGAACCGGTAGGTGACGATGCCGTCGTCGCTGCGGACCTCGTACCACTGCCGGTCGTCGGGGCCGGCCACGGTCTCCGGGTCGAGCAGCCGCTCGTGGGTGAACTCGGCGAGCGCCTTGCGGACCAGCAGCCGGTTGGCCCGCGCCCAGCGCTGCGGGGTGAGGTGCCCGACCGGGTCGCCGGAGGCGTTGTGTGCGGTGGCGACGGGCGGGTGGGTGGGGACGGCGGTGCTGGTCACGCCGGGGCTCCTTCGGTTCGGGTGGCAACGGCGCGGTCGGCGGTGGCGCGGTCGGCAGCGGCCTGGAACTGGGCTCGGGTGCAGACGCTGAGCAGCGCGTCCTTCTCGGGCTTGGCGATCGGGCCGACGACGGTGAAGCCGACGGCGGCGTTCAGCGCGTGCACGGCGGTGTTGCGCACGTCCGGTTCGACGACCACGCGCCTGGTCGTCGGGTCGTCGAAGAGCCACGCCATGACGGTGCCGATCACCGCCCGGGTGAAGCCGTGCACTGGCGCGTCGACCGGCGCGCAGAGGAAGTGCATGCCCACGTCACCGGGCTGGTGGTCGTACAGGCCGACCAGTTCGACGTGGGCCGGGTCGTAGCGCTCCGCGAGGAAGGCGGGACTCCCCCGCCACAGGCCGAGGAACGCGTCGTGGTGCGGGTGCTCGGCGATGCGCCGGTACTCCTCGGTCACCTGGGCCAGGTCGGCGTCCTGCATCATCCAGAACGCCGCCTTCGGGTGGGTCACCCAGGCGTGCAGCGGCGCCGCGTCGGCGGCCGGATCGAGCGGCCGCAGCGCGAATTCACCGAGCCCCTCGTCGACGTGGGTGAAGACGGTGGTCACGACGACACCCCGAACTGCTGGAAGGTGATGCTCTTCTCGATCGGGTAGTGCTCCCGGCCGAGCAGCTCGCTGATGATCCAGGAGTTGCGGTAGGCACCCATGCCCAGATCCGGTGAGGTGATGCTGTGCGTGTGGGTGCCCGCGTTCTGCAGGAAGATGCCCCGCCCGCTGTGGTCGATGCTGTAGTTGCGGGCCACGTCGAAGCGGCCGTGCGCGTCCCAGCGGATCCGGTCTGACACCGGCGTGAGGAACTCCGGCACCCGGTAGTGGTAGCCGGTGGCCAGCACCAACCCCTCCGTACGCAGGGCGAAGTCGCGCTCCTGCTCCACCTGACGCAACCCCAGCGTGTACTGCCCGTCCTGGTGCTCGGCGCTGACCAGCTCGGTGTTGGTGAGCAGGCGGGTGTTCACCGGCCCGTCCACGCTGTGCGCGTAGAGCAGGTCGAAGATGTCGTTGATCAGGTCGGCGTTGATCCCCTTGAACAGGCCCTTCTGCTCGGACTCCAGCCGGTAGCGGGTCGCCTCGGGCAGCGCGTGGAAGTAGTCCACGTAGTCCGGTGAGGTCATCTCCAGCGTCAGCTTGGTGTATTCGAGGGGGAAGAACCGCGGCGACCGGGTCACCCAGTTGAGCTGGTAGCCGTACCGGTCGATGTCGCCGAGCAGGTCGTGGTAGATCTCGGCGGCGCTCTGCCCGCTGCCCACCACTGTGATGCTGTGCTTGGTGCGCAGCGCCGAGCGGTGCTCCAGGTAGTGGGAGTTGTGCACGGCGTCGCCGGGCAGGTCGGCCACGGCCGGGGGCAGGTGCGGCGGGGTGCCGGTGCCGAGCACCAAATGCCGGGCCCGGTACTCCACGGTCTCCCCCGTGCCGGTGCTGGCCCGCACCACGTACCGCTCGTCGGCGGCGTCGTACTCCACAGTGGTCACGCTCTGACCGAAGCGCAGGTTCGGCAGTTTCGCCGCCGCCCACCGGCAGTACGCGTCGTACTCGCTGCGCAGTGGGTAGAAGCTCTCCCGGATGTAGAACGGGTAGAGCCGGCCGATCTCCTTGAGGTAGTTGAGGAAGGAGTACGGCGACGTCGGGTCGGCGAGGCTGACCAGATCGGCGATGAACGGGGTCTGCAACCGGGCCGACTCCAGCAGCATGCCGGGGTGCCAGGCGAGGCTCGGCCGGGCCTCCAGGAACACCCCGTCGAGTTCGTCGATCGGCGCGGTGAGGCAGGCCAGGCCCAGGTTGTACGGGCCCAACCCGATGGCGATGAAGTCGTGGGTGGACATCGGGGTCTCCAGGCGCGGGTTCGTGGTCACCGGCGTCAGCCGACGGGGCAGGCTCATCGGCGTCAGCCGACGGTGCAGGTCAGGTCGGCGTCGACGTGGTCGTGCACGTACCGGCCGGCCTGGGTGGCGATCAGGTCGAGGACGTACCCGACGTCGTCGACTGTGGTTTCCGGGTTGAGCAGCGTGAACTTCAGGAAATGCCGGCCGTCCACCCGGGTCCCGGCGACCACGGCGAGACCGGACGCCGCGAGGGCCTCCCGGGCGTGCAGGTTGGCGGCGTCGGCCAACTCCCGGCCGGGGCCGGTGGGCAGGTAGCGGAACACCACGGTGCTCAGCTCCGAGCGCGTCACCACCTCGAAGCGCGGGTCCTCGCTGACCAGTCGCCAGGCGTCCGCGGCCCGATCGACGACCTCGTCGAAGAGCCCGCCGAGCGCGTCCGGGCCCATCACCCGCAGGGTGAGCCAGAGCTTCAGCGCGTCGAAACGGCGGGTGGTCTGCAAGCTCTTGTCGACCTGGTTGGGGATGCGCTGCTCCACCATCCGGGCCGGGTTGAGGTAGTCGGCGTGGTAGGTGACGTGCCGCAGCGTCAGCCGGTCGCGGACCAGCAGCGCGCTGGAGCTGACCGGCTGGAAGAACGACTTGTGGAAGTCCACGGTCACCGAATCGGCCCGCTCGATGCCGTCGAGCAGGTGCCGGCGCGTCGGCGAGACGAGCAGACCGCAGCCGTACGCGGCGTCGACGTGCAGCCACACGCCGGCTGCCGCGCAGATCCCGGCCAGGTCCGTGAGCGGGTCGATCGAGCCGAAGTCGGTGGTGCCGGCGGTGCCGACGACGGCCATCACCACCAGCCCGGCCTGCCGGCACCGGGCGATCTCCTCGCGGACGGCGGCCGGCCGGATCCGGCGCCGGGCGTCGGTGGGAACCGCGATCACCGCGTCCGGGGCGAGGCCGAGCAGTTTGGCCGATTTCTGCACGCTGAAGTGACCGGCGGCGGAGGTGAGCACGCGCAACCGGGGCAGCAGTTCGGCGCGCTCTGCCGGGCCGATGGCGTCGACGCACGCCTCCTCCCGGGCCAGCAGCAGCGCCTGCAGGTTGGACTGGCTGCCGCCGCTGGTGAAGATGCCGTCGGCGCGGGGGCCGAGACCGATCCGCTCGGCCGTCCAGTCGATCAGCCGGCGCTCGATGAGGGTGGCCCCGGCGCTCTGGTCCCAGGTGTCCATTGAGGAGTTCACGGCGGTGAGCACCGCCTCACCGAGCAGTGCCGGGATGGCCACCGGGCAGTTGAGGTGGGCCAGGTAGCGGGGATGGTGGAACCAGACGGCGTCGCGCAGGTAGACATTCTCCAGCTCGTCGAGGGCAGCGCCGGCGTCGCCGAGCGGACGGTCCAGGTCGACCCGGTCGACCACTGGGGCCAGCTCGGCCGGCGTGATTCCGGTGCCGGGACGGTCCACTGTGGCCACCCGACGGGCGACCCGGTCGACGCCGTCGGCGATCGTCCGGCGGTACTGCTCGACCGAGCCGCCGTGCAGCAGCTGGGCCCGCGCGGCGGTTGACGCCGGTGGCGGCGTGGTGGTCTCGACGGGGTACGTCGGCACGGTCACGGAATGTCCTTCCACGTTCTCGACGAGGGGCAGCCGAAACCCTCCCCGGCGCGGCGGTGCGCCTCGGGGCAGTGCTGCCGATCGGTTGGGGTCGTCAGTCAGGCGGAGGCGCCGGCCAGCGCCTCGGCTCGCAGGTCCTCTTCGGACAGTCCGTGTCGCCAGTAGCCGGCGAAGGTCACCCTCCGGCGGTCGAAGCCGCGCTCGTCGACGAGGTGCCGGCGCAGCGCCCGCACGACGCCGGACTCGCCGGCGATCCAGGCGTACGGGGTGCCGCCGGTGGGGAGCCGGGCGGCGCGAACGGAGCTGACCAGCAGGTCACTGCCGGGCGGTGTGCTGCCCCGCACGATCCACCTGATCTCGGCGTCGGCAGCGGTGGGCAGGTCGGTGATGTCCGCGGCGTCGGGCACCTCGATCCAGGCGCGCACCCGGGTGCCGGCGGGCAGCCAGGCCAGGATGCCCTCGGTGGCCGGCAGCGCGGTCTCGTCGGCGGCGAGCAGCACGAGGTCCGTGCCGTCCGGCGGGCGGAAGCAGACGCTGCGGTTGTCGGGCACCGCCGGGCCCAGCAGCAACACCCGGTCGCCGGGGCCGGCCAGGGCCGCCCAGCGGGAGGCGGGGCCGGTGTCACCGTGGCTGACGAAGTCGATGTCGACAGCGGTGTCGGCCGGGCGGTGCTCCCGGATGGTGTACGAGCGCAGCACCGCGCGCACGTCCGCCGGCAGTGCCCGCCAGCCGCCGAACCAGTCCTCGCCCTGCTCGACCGGGACCACCGGGGCGTGCTGCCCGGGATGCGGCAGGAACAGCGAGACGCTCTGGTCCCGGCCGCCGCCGGCGAAGTCGGCCAGCTCCGCGCCACCGAAGGTGACCCGGATCAGCGAGGCGCCGACCCGGTGGGTGCGGACGACGTGCGCGGCGTAGAAGCGGTACTGCGAGGCGATCGGTGCGGCGGCGCTCGTACTCATGGCGTCAGCTGACCTTCTTCGCGTTCCGGATGGCGGTGGCGAGGTTCTCCAGCAGCGGCGCGGAGCCGGCGTACGAGAAGCGGGGTACCGCGTCCCACGGGCTCACCTGGTTGGCCTTGACCGCCGGCAGTTGCTGCCAGGTCGGCTTGGCGGTGAGGTCCTTGGCCTGCAAGGCGGTGCTGCGGTTGTCCAGCAGGATCAGGTCGGCCGGGAACTTGCCGGCGCTCTCCCAGCTCAGCGCCTCGAAGTAGTCGCCGGCTTCGAGCTTGGTGGGGACCACGATGTCGACGCCCAGCTCGGCGAAGTACATCAGGTCGGTGCTGACCTTCGGGTTGGAGACGTAGAAGAGGTCGGGGCTGCCGGAGCAGGCCATCACCTTGATCCCGGGGTTGGCCTTGACCGCCTGCCGGACCGCCTCGGCGGCGGCGTCGAAGCGGGCCTTTGCGTCGGTGACCTTCTTCGCGGACAGGTCCGCGCCGAGCGACTCGGCCAGCGCCGCGTACCGCTCGATGGGCTTGGTCATCGGCACCCGGGCGGTGGTGATCGCCACACTGGGCGCCAGCGGGAGGATCTTGGCCTTGCTCTCGTCCGGCACGTACCAGAGCGCGTCGGGGTCGTACATGTGGGTGACCAGCAGTTCGGGGCGCAGCGCCGCGTACTTCTCCAGGCTGAACTCGCCCCACACGTTGCCGAGGATCTCGACGCCCTCGACGTTCAGGTCGCCGGCCTGCGGCTCGGCCGTGCCGTCGGCGCGCTTGGTCTCACCGAACACGCCCACGAGCTGCTTGTCGAGACCGAAATCGATCAGGGCCGCCGCCACGCCGGTGAAGGCCACCACGCGAGTCGGACGGGCCGGCGCCTCGACGTTCGTGCCGCGGTCGTCGGTGAACGACCAGGGACCGCTTCCGTTGCCGGCGGCGGGTTTCGCGGCGTCGTCCTTGCCGCAGGCGGCGAGCAGGGTGGCCAGGGTGGCAGCGCCACCGGCGGCCAGCAGGCCACGGCGGGAGAGGCGGCGGGCGGACAGGGCATCGGGCATGGTGTTGTCTTTCGATCAAGGGTTGGCCGGGGTCGACCAGGGCAGCGGGGTTAGGTTAGCCTAACCTCGGTCATTGTCAACAGCGGTACGCCGTGTCGCCACCACCCCGGAGCCCACACTGGACGCCACACCCACCGTCACCCGACCGGCACCGCCCGTGCCGGCCAGGCAAACGGCAGCACCCCCGAGCCGGCGTGGCCGCCGGGCGGCCCGCGCCGCCGGCCTGGTCACCGCCGTGGCACTGCTCGCGGTGATCGTGGTGCTCAGCATCGCGGTCGGCGCGAAGGCCATGCCGCTCGCCGACGTCTGGTCCGGACTACTGCACCGCGACGCCACCGAGTACGCCGTGGTGCACCGGATGCGCCTGCCCCGCACCCTGCTCGGGCTGCTCGCCGGCACCGCCCTCGGTGTGGCCGGTGCGGTCATGCAGGCCCTCACCCGCAACCCACTCGCCGACCCCGGGCTGCTCGGCATCAACGCCGGCGCGTCCGCGGCCGTCGCCACCGCCGCCGCGTTCCTGGGCGTCACCGCCGTCGGCGGGTACGTCTGGTTCGCGCTGCTCGGCGCGGCGGCGGTGACCGCGCTCGTCTACGCCGTCGGCGGCGGACGCGGCGCCACCCCGGCCCGACTCGCGCTGGCCGGGGCGGCGCTCAACGCCACCCTCTACTCCTACGTGAGCGCGGTGATGCTGCTGGACACCGCGTCGCTGGAGCGGCTGCGTTTCTGGACGGTCGGCTCACTGGCCAGCGCGGACTCCGCGACAGTCACCCGGGTGCTGCCGTTCATCCTCATCGGGTTGCTGGTCGCGCTCGGTGCCGCCCGACCGCTGAACGCGCTGGCGCTCGGCGACGACGCGGCGCGAGCCCTGGGCGCTCGACCCGCGCTGATCCGCGCCGCCGTGATCGTCGCCGTCACCCTGCTCTGCGGCGCGGCGACCGCCGCGTGCGGCCCGATCGTCTTCGTCGGGCTGCTGGTGCCGCACCTGGTCCGCGCCCTGACCGGCCCGGACCTGCGCTGGCTGCTGCCGTACTGCGCGGTGCTCTCGCCCGCGTTGCTGCTCGGCGCCGACGTGCTCGGCCGGGTGCTGGGCCGCCCCGGTGAACTCCAGGTCGGCATGGTGACCGCAGTGCTGGGCGGTCCGCTCTTCCTGTGGCTGGTCACCCGCCGACCGGTGGCTCAGCCGTGACTGTTCTGCGTACTTCATGGGGGTTGTCGCTGCGGTTTCGGCCCCGCGCGTTGGGCGTCGGGGCCGGCGCGGCGGTGCTCGCGGCCGGGTTCGGTCTGGTGGCCCTGGGCAGTGGTGACTACCCGATGGGGCCGGCGGACGTGCTGCGCACGTTGACCGGCGGTGGCACCGTGGCGGAGCAGTTCATCGTGCTCGAGCTGCGCCTGCCCCGGCTGGTCACCGCCCTGTTGGTCGGTGCGGCGTTGGCTCTCGCCGGCACGGTGTTCCAGTCGCTGGTCCGCAACCCGTTGGGCAGCCCGGACATCCTGGGCTTCACCCAGGGCGCGTCGACCGGGGCGCTGGTGGTGGTCGTCCTCGGTGGCAGCAGCCTGGCGTTGGCCGGCGCGGCGGTCGTCGGTGGTCTCGGCACCGGTCTGGTGATCTACACGCTCGCCTGGCGGCGCGGGGTGCACGGCTTCCGGCTCATCCTGGTCGGTATCGGGGTGTCCGCGATCCTGACCGGTGTCAACGGCTACCTGCTGACCCGGGCGCCCCTGATGGAAGCCGCCCGCGCGGTCCTCTGGCTCACCGGCAGCCTGGACGGGCGAGGCTGGGCCAACGCCGGGCCGCTGCTCGCCGTCCTGGTCGTGTTGGCGCCGCTGGTGCTCGTCGGCTGCGCCCCGGCGCTGCGGATGATGGAGTTGGGCGACGACGCGGCCAGCGCCCTGGGCGTGCCGGTACGCCGGCTGCGGCTGGTGCTGCTCGCTGCCGCCGTGCTGTTGGTCTCGTTCGCGGCGGCCGCCGCCGGGCCGGTGTCGTTCGTGGCGCTCGTCGCCCCGCACGTGGCGAAACGACTGACCCGGGCCCCGGGTCCGAACCTGCTGCCGTCGATGGCCGTCGGCGCGGCGCTGCTGGTCGGGGCCGACCTGGTTGCGCAGCGCGCGTTCGCCGGGCACCAACTCCCGGTCGGCGTGGTGACCGGCGTGATCGGCGGCGGTTACCTGGTCTGGCTGCTGGCGATGGAACGTCGGGCGGGCCGGCTGTGAACACCCGTGACGCCCTCGAAGGAGCACCCATGCGACCCGGCGATTCCCGACTCGGCGGCGCCGCGCTGACCCTCGCCTACGACCAGCGCACCATTGCCGAGAACCTGACAGTGGCGGTGCCCGACAGGTCCTTCACGGTGATCATCGGCCCGAACGCGTGCGGCAAGTCGACGCTGCTGCGCGCCCTGTCCCGGATGCTGCGCCCCAGCGCCGGTGCGGTGCTGCTGGACGGACGGGACATTCACGATCTGCCGGCCCGTAAGGTGGCCCGTACGCTCGGCCTGCTGCCGCAGTCGTCGATCGCACCGGACGGCATCAGCGTCGCCGAGTTGGTCGCCCGGGGTCGCTACCCCCACCAGGGGCTGCTGCGGCAGTGGTCCCGCGAGGACGAGCGGGTGGTCGAGGAGTCGATGGCCGCGACCGGGGTCGACGACCTCGCCGACCGGGCGGTGGACGAGCTGTCCGGCGGGCAGCGGCAGCGGGTCTGGATCGCCATGGCGCTGGCCCAGCAGACGCCCCTGCTGCTGCTCGACGAGCCGACCACGTACCTCGACATCGCCCACCAGATCGAGATCCTGGACCTCTGCGCCCGGTTGCACGAGGAGCAGGGCCGCACCCTTGTCGCGGTGCTGCACGACCTGAACCACGCGGCCCGCTACGCCACCCACCTGATCGCCATGCGCGACGGGCGAGTGGTGGCCGCCGGGGAGCCGGCGTCGGTGGTCACCGCCGACCTGGTGGCGGAGGTGTTCGGGCTGCCCTGCCGGGTGATCGACGACCCGGAGACCGGCACCCCGCTGGTCGTCCCCGCGGCCCGACGCCGCGCCACCACACTGGCCCCGGAGCCGGCGTGAGCGAGCAGAGCGAGCGAGCCAACGGCGAGCGGCGTTTCCGCGACCCGTGGGGGGTTCCGCACCTGCGGGCCGACGACCCGATCGCGCTGGCGGCGGCGCAGGGCCGGGTGACCGCGTACGACCGGGCCTGGCAGATCGAGGTGGAACGGCACCGCGCCCAAGGCACCAGCGCGGCGTTCCTCGGCCCCGACGCGCTCGACTGGGACCGGTTCGTCCGGCAGGTCCGGCTCGACGACACCGCACGCCGCTGCCACGCGGCACTGGACCCGGCGACCGCCGAGTGGGTGGGCGCCTACGTGGACGGCGTCAACGCCGCTCTCGCCGCCGGGGCGGCCCGGTCACCGGAGTTCGCCGCCACCGGGCTGCGACCGGGTCGGTGGGAGCCGTGGACGCCGCTCGCAATCTGGCTGGGCCACCACATCCTGTTCGCCGGGTTCCCCGGCAAGCTCTGGCGCGAGCACGTGGCGCAGCGGCTCGGGCCGGACGCGGTCGACCTGTTCGCCACCGACGGGCCGGCCGTGGCCGGCAGCAACGGGTGGCTGCTCGCCGCCGAGCGCACCGGCACCGGGGCCGCGCTGCTCGCCGGTGATCCGCACCGGTTCATCGAGGATCCCGGCGTCTACCAGCAGATCCGGCTGGCCTGCCCGGAGTACGACGTGCTCGGGTTGGCGGTGCCGGGTGTGCCGGGCATCGCGCACTTCGGGCACACCGGTCCGGTGGCCTGGGCGATCACCAACGCGATGGCCGACTACCAGGACGTGTACGCGGAGCGGCTGCGCCGCGACGGCCCCCGGGTGCAGGCGCTCGGCCCGGACGGCTGGCGATCGGCGCACCGCCACGTCGAGACGATCGAGGTGGCCGGGGCCGACCCGGTCGAGGTCGAGGTGGTGGAGACCGATCGTGGTCCGGTGATCGCCGGCGGGCCGGACGACGAGACCGCCGTCAGCCTGCGCTACCCGCCCCGGGTCCGGGGTGACCTCGGTTTCGCGACGCTGCCGGAGCTGCTGCGCGCCCGCACCGTGGCCGATGTGGACCACGCGCTGCGGCACTGGGTGGAGCCGGTCAACGTGGTGCAGGCGGCGGACACCGCCGGAGGGCTGTTGCACCGGGTCGCCGGGGCGGTGCCGGTACGGCACCCGGAGAACGGCCGGCGGGTGGTCCCCGGATGGGACGCCGAGTACGCCTGGCAGGGCTGGCACGCGCCGATGCCCCGCGCCGAGGTGATCGGTCGGTCGGTGATGGCCAACGAGCGCGGGCTGGCGGCGCCACTCGGGGTGGAGTTCGCCCCACCGCACCGGGCGCATCGCATCGCCGAGCTGCTCGACGCCCGTTCGGCCTGGACGGCCGACGAGATGGCCTCGGTGCACACCGACACGTACCTGGGCGCGGCCGGGCCGCTGCTGACGGTCCTCGCCGAGTCGACGGGGCTCGGTCCGGCCGCCGCCGCGCTGCGTGAACGACTGCTGCGCTGGGATCGCCGGATGGCCGCCGACAGCACTGACGCGGCGACCTACGCCATCCTGCGGGCGGCTGTCGTACGCCGGATGGCCGCCCACCCGGCGTTGGCGGCGCTGGCCGAGTCGCCCGCGTACCCCGAGGTGTTCGCGCCCTGGCTGGCGCTGACGCCGCGCGTCGGTCACGCGCTGGAGCACCTGCTCGGCGCGACCCCGCTGCCCGGTGTGGACATCACCGCGCTGGTACGCGAGGCGGCCGAGGAGGTCGCCGACGCGGCGGCCGGGCAGGTGCCCTGGGGGGACCTGCACCGGCTGGCGCCGTGGCGGGCCCTGCCCGGGCCGGACACCGGGCCCGGCCCCCGGCTCGACGGTGACCACGACTGCGTGTTGGCCACCTCCAGCGTTCCCGGGGTCACCCACTGGTGCTTCCGGGGGCCGGCGGCGCGCTTCGTCTGGGACCTGGCCCGCCGCTCGGACAGCCGCTGGGTGGTCCCCCTGGGCGCCTGCGGGGTGCCCGGCGACCCGCACCACGACGACCAGAGCGCCGCCTGGCTGGCCGGGGACCTGCTGCCGGTCGTCACGGAGTGGGACCGGCTCGCCGAGGAACTCCACTGACGGCACCGGCCGCCGCTCGGGGTGTTCGCGCACCCCCGGACGGCGGCCGGCCGCAGTGCTGTCAGCGCAGGCCGAACGCCCGGCTGATGCGCTGGCTCACGGTGTTGCCGGCGCTGTCCCGCGCCGTGGTGCGCAGGCTCACGAAGCCGGCCTTCGCCGGTGCGGCCAGCGAGGTACGCCAGCCGTCGCCGTGCCGGGTCAGCCGCTGCTTCTGCCAGGTCGCCCCGTCGTCGTAGGACACCTCGACGCTCACCGCGCCGATCGTGCCGGTGACGTCGGGCAGGTGGGAGGCGACAACGGTCAGCGGTGCCCGCCGCGACGCCCTGCCGGCGGAGTCGATGGCCACCTGGTAGTCCAGCTGGATCATCGGCAGCACCTCGGCCGACTCCTCCCCGGTGACCGCCGAGTGGAAGCCCCACTCGGTGCGGGTCTGCCGGGAGTACGGGTTGGTCCACGCGGCCCGGTCGTTCTCCACCACCAGCCGGTACGGCAGCCGCTGCCCCGCCAGCCCGGAGACCTGGAGGTACTCGGCGTTACCCCAGTTCAGCTCCTTGTCGCCCTGGTAGAGGGTGGTCCGGTTGACCATGTCGTAGTTCGCGTACGCCTCACCGATGTGCCCGCCTCCGTCGCCCCACCCGGGCGCGGGCAGGTAGACGGTGTCCAGGTACCGGACCGGCACGTAGCTGCCGCCCATCCGGGGGCGCTGGATCGGCCCGAACCAGGTGACGGCGCTCGGCTTGCCGGCCGGGTACGTGGTCACCGCCATCAGGTGCTGACCGGTCTCGCCGGCGATGAACGCGTCGTCGATCCACCGCTGGTCGGCGCTCACCCAGTCGGTGCGTCGGCCCTGCGCCGGGGCCGGCTCCTGGTTGCTCGACGCCCAGCCGCGCCAGACGTCGGTGCGGAACTCCAGCGCCTTGCCCTGCCGGTAGTTGCGGAACTCCACGTCGACCCGGGCCAACTGCCGCTTGGTGGGCCGGTAGGTGGGGTCGGCCGGCACCGTGCCGGTCCAGTGGTGCGCCACGTCGTACAGGTAGGTGGTCTCCGGGTGCGACTCGACGGTGAGCCGCACCGCGCCCCGCTCCAGCGCGGCGATGAGCTGCCCACCCTCGTCGGCACCGAGGGTTGCCACTGTGACCGGGGCCGGGCTCTCCGGGCTCCACGCCGCCTCGTCCCACGGCTGGAGCCGGCCGATGCCGTCGTTGACCACGAGCAGGAGCTTCGCTCCGGCCGCCGCGACGGCCTGCGCCTGGGTGGCGATGTCCACGCTGTCACTGCGGCGCACCACAACGGCCCGGTCCCGGACCGGACGCTTGGCCAGCCCCGTCGCCGACGCGTCGGCGACGTAGACCGCGTCCAGCTGGCGACGACCGGCCGGCAGCGCCGGGGTCGCCCGCTTCACCAACAGATCGTCGTACGAGCGACCGCCCGCCGAAACGGTCAACGCCGGCTGCTCCAGCCGCCACCGGGCGCCGAACTCGAACTCGCCGTCGGTCACCGGACGACTCGTCGGCAACGCCCACATGCTGTCGTACGAGTCGTCGGGCAGCACCTGACTCTCGGTGAGACCGTTCTTCGTGGACCGGTGGATGTCCATCCGCAACGCGCTGGCGGTGGCCTCCTGCGGCAACCGGGCCTGCACCTGTCGGGCGGCCCGCGCGTCCAGGATGACGGTGCGGTCGCGGTCCAGGTTCACGTCGGTGAAGCTGAGCATCGCCATGCCCTTGGAATGCGGCCCGTGCGCGCCGCGCACGTCCGTGGAGATCCAACCGTTCCAGCTTCCCACCGGCAGCCGCAGCGTGGCGGTGCCGCTCTCGGGCAGGTCCACGGCGGTGAACAGGGTGTCGGCGGTGAGGATGACCTTGCCGACGAGCGGCTTGCCGTCGCGGTCCTTGGCGACCAGCGTCAGGTTCTGCCGCTGGCCCTCCTTGCCGGCGCCGATCAGGGTGCGCCCACGCACCGCACCGGTGTCGTCGGTGGCGACGATCATGCCGCTGACCTGCTTCTCCACCGGCAGCTTGTCGTACGCGGCGGTCACCGTCACGGTGGCGGTGCCGCCGGTGGGCACGGTGACCCGGTCGGCGGAGAGCGCGAACAGTCCGGCCGGCGCGGTCGCCGCGTCGAGGGCCAGCTTCAGGTCGATCGACGCGCTGCCGACGTTGGTGTACGTGACCGTACGGTCGACGGTCGTGCCCGGCTGCTGCGGCCACGCCTGGAAGCCGGAGTAGGCGCTCGGGGTGGCGAAGACGGTGGCGTGCGCGGCGGCGACCGCGTCGACCCGGCCGGCACCTGCCTGGTACGGGGTGTACTCGGGCGTGGCCTTGACCGTGCTGACCAGCGCTTCCTTGATCCGCTGACCGGTCCAGTCCGGGTGCGCGGCGGCGACCAGCGCGGCCGTGCCGGCCACGTGCGGGGTGGCCATCGACGTGCCGCTCATCAGCGTGTAGTCGCCGGAGCCGCCCCGCACGAAGTGCGAGCGGGCCGCCAGGATGTCCACGCCGGGGGCGGTGATCTCGGGCTTGAGCCCGCCGTCGCCGGCGCGTGGCCCCTGGCTGGAGAAGTCGGCCAGGTGGTCGGTGTTGTCGACGGCGCCCACTGTGAGCGCGGAGTTGGCGGCACCCGGGCTGCCGATGCTGGCCGGGCCGCTGTTGCCGGCGGCGATCACGAAGAGGGCGCCGGTCTCGGCGCTGAGTCGCTCGACCGCCTGGCTCATCGGGTCGCTGCCGTCGGTGGCCTCACCGCCCAGGCTCATGCTGACCACCCGGGCCTTCTGCTCACGGGCCGCCCACTCCATGCCGGCGATGATCCACGAGTTCTGTCCGCTGCCCTCGCTGTTGAGCACCTTGCCGATGTGCAGGCGGGCACCCGTGGCGACGCCCCGCTCGGCGCCACCGGACGCGGCGCCGGTGCCGGCGATCGTCGAGGCGACGTGCGTGCCGTGGCCCTTGTAGTCGAGGATGTCGGGCTCCTCGGGCACGAAGCTGCTGGACTCGGCGATCTGGCCGACGAGATCCGGGTGTTCGGCGTCCGCACCCGAGTCGAGAACCGCCACGTCGACACCGGTGGCGGTGTTGCCCTCGGCCCACAGCTTCGGCGCGCCGATCTGCGCGGTGGACTCGGCCAGGTCCGCGTGCACCCGACCGTCCAACCAGACCTTGGCGATGCCGTTGGCCAGGGTCGGGGCGTCACCCGTACGCCGGGTCGAACCGGCGGTCAGCGCGGTCCAGAACCGGTCGGCGGTGGCACGCTGGCGGGTCAGCGCCGCGCCCTGCACGCTGTCCAACGGTCGGACCAGTTCGGCGCCGTCGACGGCGGGGCGGGTGCGGTTGCGGGCCGCCGCGTCGGTCATCGTGACGATCAGCGGAAGCGCGTCGGTGTGCGCGTCGTCGTAGCCGTCGGCGATGAGGTCGGTGACGTTGAACAGTTGCCGGTCCAGCAGGCCGCTGGTCACATAGGACAGCGCGGCGTCCGGGTAGACGTAGGTGTCGCCGTCGCGCACGGTGCGGTGGAAGCTGGGGGTGCTGCCGTCCGGCCGGCGCACTGTCGACACCGTGCTGCCGTCCGCCGCGGTGGTGACGGTGACCGTGTCACCGGTGATCAGAGTGACGGTGGACGCGCGTCCGGCGGCGGCCGGGGGTTGACCCGCCGGGCGGTCGGGGTTGTTCGGCGGGGCGGCGGCCGCTCCCGCGCCGGGTGGGGTGAACCCGGCCGCCAGGGTGAGGGCGGCGCCGAGGGCGATCAGCCCGGATCGGCGGCGCCGGTGAGACAGAGCCACGATGACCTCTTTGTGTCGAGAAGTGGTACGCACCACAGCATCGACGCAGAGCCCACACCAACCGCGTACCGCACCCCGACGCACTTACGCCATGGCGCAACCCCGCCACGCCTGCCCCACGTCGCGCCCCACCACCCGCGTCGATCTTGCACTTTCTGTCGCGACCAAAGCCGCGAATCAGGACGCATCGACAACCGCAAGTGCAAGATCGGCGGCGGCGAGGAGGGCGGGCAGGGGCGGGTGAGGGAGGGAAGCTAGGGGGTGGGGCGGGTCAGGTTGGCGAGGGCGTCCAGTTGGGTGGGGTCGGAGAGGGCGGAGCCGACGGCCACCACGCGTACGCCCGCTTGCAGGAACGCGCCGGCGTTGCCGGCGTCGAGGCCGCCGGTGGCGACGAAGCGCAACTGCGGCAGCGGGCCGGCGACGGCCTTGAACCAGGCCGGGCCGAGGGCGATCGCGGGGAACGCCTTGAGCCAGGTGAGGCCGTGCCGCAGTGCCTGCTGGGCCTCGGTGGGGGTGGCCACACCGGGCAGGTGCGGCAGGCCACGCGCGGCGGCGGCGTCGGCGACCGCGAGGTCCAGACCGGGCGCGACGGTGAACCGGGCGCCCGCGTCGGCCGCCGCGGCGACCTGTTCGACGTCGAGCACGGTGCCGGCGCCGACGATGCGGTCCCGCTCGGCCCCTGCCTCGACGGCGGCCCGCAGCGCCGGCACCGCGTCGGCGGTGGCCACCGGAACCTCCACCACGTCGATGCCGAGATCCCAGGCACGCTCGGCGAGCCGAACGGTTTCGGCGACCGGCAGGCCGCGCAGGATCGCCATCACCCGGGCGCCGCCGAAGATGTGGTCGAAGTCCGGTGTGGTCATGGTGCACTCCATCCGAGGTCGCGGTGGGACTCTTGCTGCTGGTCGGGTCGCAACCCGGCGGCCCGACTCAGTTCGTCGCGCCCGGGTCGGTCAGGTCGAGCGGCGACCAGGCGTCGGCGGGGGCGTCGATGAGTTTCTCGAACCAGGCCCACGGCGGGACGGGGGCGTTGTCGCCGCTGCTGGTCAACGCCTGCGCCGCGACGAGGTGACCGAGGCGCAACCGCCGCATCGGGTCGAGGCCGCGTAGCAGCCCGGCCAGGTAGCCGGCGGCGAAGGCGTCTCCGGCGCCGACCGGCTCCACCACCGTCACCCGGGGCGCGGGCACGAAAACCGGTTCGGCGTCGCGGGCCAGTGCGGTGGCGCCCACCGCGCCGTCCTTGACCACCACCGTCTCCGGATCGGGCAACAGCTCACGTACGGCCGTCGGGTCGGTGGTGCCCCAGAGGGTCTCCGCCTCGTCCTGCCCGACGAAGACGAGGTCGCAGCGGTTGGCGAGGTCGCGCAGCACCGGCGCGGCCTGGTCGGCGGACCACAGCCGGGCCCGGTGGTTGACGTCGAAACTGACCAACGCCTGAGCCAGCGGCCGGTCGGTCACCGCGTGCTCGACCAGCGCCCGACAGGAGGCGGACAGCGCCGGGGTGATTCCGGACAGGTGCAGCACCCGGGCACCGGCCAGCGCCGGATCGGCCAGCGTGGCGGGGTCCATCCGGGCGGCCGCCGACCCGGCCCGGTAGTAGTGCACGGCGGTCCCCTCCGGGCCCGGGTCCTTGACGTACAGGCCGGTGGGGGCGGCCGGGTCCACGCACACCTGGTCGACGCGGACGCCGGCGGCGGCGACGTGCCGGACGACGGCCCGGCCGAAGGGGTCGTCGCCGACCCGGCTCACCCAGGTCGTCAGGTGTCCCAGGCGGGCCAGGTAGCCGGCCACGTTGGACTCGGCCCCACCGACCGAGACGGCGACCCGCTCGGCGCGCTCCAGCGGCTCACCCGGCGCGGGGCAGAGCACCACCATCGTCTCCCCCACCGCTGCCACCTCTATCGACGGAAGGCCGGCCGGAACACTCGGCTGGTCAGGTCGGGCGGCGGTCGGCATCGGGCACACGTCCTCGGGGCGGGGGTGCTGGGCGTCGCCGAGCCTAGGTGTCCCGCGCGGGACGGGCAACCCGTCGCACGTCACACCTCGGCGCTCAGGGCAACGTCAGCCCGTACGCGGCCAGCACCTCCGCGATCGGCTGGTAGTAGGTGGTGCCGCCGGAGGTGCAGTTGCCGGTGCCGCCGGAGAGGATGCCGAGGATCCTGCCGGTGGAGGCCACGTAGAGCGGTCCGCCGCTGTCTCCCGGCTCGGCGCAGATGTTGGTGCGGATCAGGCCGTAGATCACGCCGGTGGCGTAGTTGACGGTTTGGTTGAGACCGGTGACGGTGCCGCAGCGCACGCCGGTGGTGCTGCCGCTGCGGCACACCGCCTGACCGATGTACGCGTTGCCGGGGCCGTTGATGGTCAGCAGGCCGGGGTAGGTGTAGACCGCGCTCGGGTGGGCGATCCGGCCGGTGTAGCGGATCAGCCCGTAGTCGTTGGTGGGGTAGCTGGTGGCGGTGCGGGTGCCGAGCACTGTGGTCTGGGCGCTGTCGGCGTACCAGGTGGCGGCGGCAGCGGTGCAGTGCCCGGCGGTGATCACGTAGTAGGTGCTGCCGCTGCGCGCGTTCGCGCCGAGCGAGCAGCGCGCACCACCGCCGCCGTAGATGCCCTGCCCGCCGGCGATCAGGGGACGCAGCGTTCCGGGTTCACGGCGCAGCAGCACGCCGGCCCGGTCGGTCACCGCCCGCAGTGCGGCCAGCTCGCCGGGGGCCACGGCGTCGTCGACGGTGAGGGTCATCCGGCCGGTGGCGGGGTCGAGACCCCAGGCGGTGCCCGCGGTGCGTACCCCGGTCAGCGTGGCCGTCGGGTCGGCGGCGGGCGCGGCGGCCCGGTCGGGGACGGCGGCCTGCGCCGCGCCGGGCGCGACGAGCAGCAGGGCGGTCAGGACGAGGGCGACCAGCGGGGAGCGGCGCATCCGAACCTCCGAGGAGATCGAGATTTATGGATGCGGACAAGCATCGCCCGGCGTCCGACGCCGTGGCAACCTCCGGCCGCCCTCTTCCCCGACCAGCGGGAATCGCCGATCCGGGGACGGGCCGCGCCGGGGCCGCCGATAATTCCTCGGGAGACGCGGCGGGAGGCCAGGCATGACCACCGAGGGGAATGCGGCGCTGGTACGCCGGCTGGAGGGGTCGACCCGGGCCACGCTGCTGGAGTTGCTCTTCGACGTGGTCTTCGTGGCCGCCCTCGCGCTGACGTCGACACTGTTGACCGAGGAGCACACCTGGTCCGGCATCGCCAAAGTGCTGCTGATGTTGACAGCCATCTGGTGGACCTGGTCGCTCACCGCGACCACGACCGAGTTCTACGACCCGCAGCGACGCCCGATCCAGGCCATCCTGATGATCGCCATGGTCGGTTCGGTGGGGATGGCGGTGGCGCTGCCGATGGTCACCATCGGGCACCTGCTGCTCTTCGTGGTCTCGTACGTCGGCACACACCTGATTCGCTGCATCATCCTGGTCGCCGCCCTGCACCGGCAGGGGCACCGGACGGCCCGGGAGCGGGCCACCCGGTTTCTCTTCTGGTTCACGGTGTCCGGTGTCTTCTGGGTCTCCGGCGCGCTGTCAGACCGTCCGAACTGGGGGCTCTGGACCATCGCCATAACGATCGACCTGGTCGCCTCTGCGGCCCGCTACCCCACGCCCCGGCTGGGCCAGGTGCCCATCGCCCAGTACAAGCGGATCACCGGGCACCTGGGCGAGAGGTACCAGCAGTTCGTCATCCTGGCCCTCGGCGACATCGTCCTGTTGCCGACCCTGCAGGTCAGCCGGGGCAAACTCGACTCGCTCCGGGTCACCGCCCTGCTCTGCGCGTCCATCACCATGCTGCTGCTCTGGCAGATCTACGCCTACCGCGCCAGCGAGTTGTTGCAGGCGGCCGAGTCCCATGCGGGCCGCCCGGCGCGGCTGGCTCCGTACACCCATCTGGTGCTACTGACCGGTGTGGTCGCCACAGCGGCCTCGTTCGAGCTGGTCGTCCGCCATCCGACCGGAACGACACCGGCGCGGTGGCTCATGTTGATCATCGGCGGCCCGGCACTGTTCGTGCTCGGTCGCGTCCTGTTCGCCCTGCTGGTGTCCTGGGTCGTGCCGTGGCGGCGAGTGGCCTGGCAGCTCACGCCACTGCTGGTGCTGCCGTGGGCCGGCGGCTGGCCGCCGCTGCTGGTCGCCGCCGTCGTGGCGCTCGCGCTGGCCGGTCACATCTTCGTCCCCGCCCGAGACCGGGAGACCAGGCCAGGGCTGGAGACGAAGCAGACCGACGACGGCTGACCCTCAGGCGACGTGTCGACCGGCCCACTCGGCGAGGTCCCGGGCGCACGCGTCCACCGACTCCTGCCAGGTCCGGGCCGCGCCCTCCCCCGCCTCGTCGCTGACCTGCTTGACCAGCCGGCACGGCACGCCGGCCTGCGCGGCGGCCCAGGCCACCGCGTACCCCTCCATGTCGACCAGGTCGGCGCGCTGCGCCAACCGGTCCCGCTCGGCGTCGTCGGCGACGAAGGTGTCACCGGTCGCGAGCACCGCGCCCTCGGCGGCCAGCGACAGCGGCGCACCGTAGGTCTCGCCGGTGAGCGTGCGCAGCAGTTCGGTGTCCAGGTCGTGCTGGAGCACCGTGGCGACCTCGTGGATGCCGGCCCAGCCAGGGCGCAACGCGCCCGCCGTACCCAGGTTGAGCAGCAGGGTCGGGCGCGGCCCGGCGGCCAGCACCGCGGCCACCGCGCTCGCGGCGTTCACCTTGCCCATGCCGGTGAGCAGGACCGGCAGCTCGGGCGGCAGGTAGCGGGCCTCCTCCCCCACGGCAAGAACCACCAACGGGCGATCGGCGCGGACCGTACCTCGAAGATTCACCGGAGCATCGTACGAGCCGACCGGTGGGCCGCTGACGTCAGTCGTCGGTGAAGCGGTACACCACGAAGTCCTTGTCCGCGCCACAGGCGATCACGTGGGTGTTCCACGAGCAGGACGAGCTGCGCACGTCCTTCAGCTCACCCAACTCGTCGACCTCCCCGGACTCGGCCCACACGCCGGCGAGCACCCGGTTGTCCGCGACCATGCTGGGCGCCTTGGCGAAGACCAGCAGGTTGCCCGCGTCCAGGCGGACCGCCACCCCGCCCCGGTCCCGCAGCACCGGCTTGCCGGCGGCGTCGAAGACCGTGACGCTCGGCTCCGGCAACTCCCGCTGGGCGAGCACCTGCTCACCCAACGGGACCAGGCCGGTCACGCCCGGAGCCGACCATTTGATCATGCGCTCACCCTCGGTGGCCGCCACCACCTCGGTGCGCGCGACGTCATTGTCCGGCACCTGCAACAGGCAGGCCCGCCGCTCACCGCAGGCCACCAGCTCCTTCGGGCGGTACTCGTCGTTGCCGGAACGGTGCAGCACCACCGGCTCGGCGTCGGAACCCAGGTCGTACGCGAGCAGCTGGTAACCACCCTCGTTGGCGGCCACGTACAGGCGGTCCTCGTGGGCGACCACCAGGTCGTCGAGGTCGGCGACGCTGCCCCACTGGCGCAGCACCGCGCCGGATGCCATGTCGAGCAGCCGCACCGACCGGTCCGCACCCACCTGGACCAGTCGCCGCCCCTTGCTCGCCCAGGGGTTGCGGGGCGTGCCGTCGAGGAAGGCCGGACCGCCCGCCGCCGCGTCGGTGCCGACCGGCCGGACCACGGTACGGCCACCGGCGTACTGGCCGCGGGGGTTGGGCTGCGTCCACTTCGCCGAGCCGTTGGTCAGGCGCAGGCCAACCAGCTCGTCGGCGGCCCGGTCCACCAGCACCACCGTGTCGTCGGCGAAGTAGACGTCGTCGTCACCACGCAGAACACGCTGCCAGCGCTGCTCGCCGGTACGACCGTCGAGGACCGCCAGCGGTCGGGGTGTGCTGTCGCCCGGTGCGTCGGCGAGGACCGCGACCCCACCGGGGACGGCGATGACCGCCTTCCAGTCGTCGGCCCGCACGTCGGTCTGCTCGCGCCACAACTCGCGGCCGTTGCCCGCGTCGACGGCAACCACCTCCAGCCGGTCGTCGGGCAGCGGGAACGCCAGGTAGGCCCGGTCGTCGAGCACCGCCGTCCACATGTCGACCGGCCGTTCGGCGCCGGCCGACGGCCGGGACAGCTCGCGCAGCGAGTCGAACGTCAGATCCGGGTAGCGGTCCCGGGTCAGGTAGAGCGTCGCCGCGGTGGCCACGCCGGCCAGGGCCAGCACCGCGCCGAGCACCACCCAGCGCGCCCGCCGCCAGCCTGTCGCGCCGCCCGGTGGGGTCGGGGTGGCGCCGGCCAGGCCCGGCCCGGGGGGCGGGCCCGCCGGCGGGGTGGATCCCGGCCAGGGCTGCGACGGTACGACCGGCGCGGGCGCTCCAGCCGGGGCGGGCGGGCTCACCGGAGCCGGCGCGGGTGCTGCGAGCGGCGCTCCCGCGTACGCCGGGACGGGTAGCGGCTTGCGCAGCGGCAGGTCGGTCAGGGCGCCCTCGGCCACCGGCAACTCGGGCTGGTCCAGCACCGTCGGCGCGATCCCCAGCTCGGCGTGCAGCATGCGGGCCACCAGCGGGATTCGTGACGACCCACCCACGAGGAACAACCCGTCGAGCTGATCGGGGCGCAGCCCGGCGGCGGCGATGACCTCCCGGGCCCGCTGCACCGCCCGGCGCAGCAGCGGCGTGGCCACCCGCTCGACGTCCGCCCGGGTCAGCTGGATCGTCTCGGCCACTCCCGGCACCGCGACCGGGGCGACCGTAGACCGGGACAGCGTTTCCTTCGCACCACGTACCTCGTCTGTGAGCCGGACCTGGTCGCGGCGCTGCGCCGGATCCGCCGGTCGGGTGAGCCGGGCCCACTGCGCGGCGTGCCGCTCACCGACCAACTCGCCGACCCGCCGCACCAGCGCGGCGTCGAGGTCCAGACCGCCCAGGTCGGGCAGTCCGCCATCGGCGACCACGCTGAAGCCGGAGTCACCCCAGGGGTCGGCGCCCTCGTTGCGCAGCACAGCGACGTCGAGTGTCCCGCCACCGAAGTCGAACACCGCGATCGCCCCGCCGACCGGCACCGGACGGTGCAGCACCTGCGTGTAGTAGCGGGCGGCGGCCACCGGCTCCCGCAGCAGCCGGGTGCCGGGCGGTGTCGGCCCGGCGAGGGTGTGCTCGACCGCCTGCGGCCAGCCCGACCGCAGCAGCGCGTCGGCGAGGACCTGCCGCCGCGTCGCGTCCCAGGCGGCCGGGCAGGTGACCACGGCCGGCGGCAGGAAACCCACAGCGCCCACCGCCGCCCGACCGACGGCTGCCAGCACCGCGGCGAGCAGGTCGGCCGGCGGGTACGCGCGGTCGCCGAGCCGCACTGTCGGCTCGTCCACCCGACGCTTCGGGTTCGCCTCGAACCGGGCCGGGTCGGCCTGCGCCAACCGGCGGGCGTCCCAGCCGGTGTGCAGGGTGCCGTCCGGGTCGGCGTAGACGGCGGACGGACTGAGCGGTTGACCGTCCATCAGCAGTGGACGGGTCCGCCCGTCCGGCCAGCGCAGCACCGCGACAGTGTTGGACGTGCCGAGGTCGATGCCGAGGGCGAAACCCTCGTGCTGGCCTGCCATTGCCCGATACCTCCGCCGCGACGAGGGGAACTCGACCCCGCATCGTACGCAGGCGCCGCCGCACTGCTGATCACTCGGTCCGGGATGGTCCACTGCCTCCGGTCAGCGGGTGGAGTGGACGCCCACCACCTCGTCCTCGCTGGTCTCCCCGGTCAGCTGGAAACCGAGTTTCAGGTAGAACTGCTCCGGGCCGTCCGGCCCCGGCCACCCTACCGAGCGGGGCCGCGCAACAGGCCGTCGAGCAGCCCACGCAGGCCGAGCTGGAACCAGGTGTCCAGGTCGGCGTCGGGTCTGGTCTGCCCGGCCTCGGCCAGCCACTGTCGGTCCCGGGTACGGCCGGTCCGCTCCAGCCGGGTGAGGGTCGCCGACCACCAGGCATGGTAGGTGGTGTCCTCGGGGTCACGCCGGATGAGCAGGGCCATGCCCTGGACGTAGCCGCTGAGCGCCAGGTAGGCGCGGAACGCATCGGCCGGTTCGTACCCGGCGCTGGTGAACGCCGTCACCACCCGGTCGACCATGGCGAGTACCGCCGGCCCGGTCGGCGGCCGGTCGGTGGCGAGGATGGCCAGCAGCCAGGGATACCTGCGGTACATCGCCCACTCGTCCCCGGCCAACCGTTCGAGCCGTTGGCGCGGATCGCGCGGTAGTGGCGCGGTGCCGGGCGGACGGGTTGAGGTGATCTGCTCGGCCATCGCGGCGAGGAGGTCGGCCCGGTTCCGGACGTGCCGGTACACGGCGTGGGCGGGCAGGCCGGCGCGTTGGGCGAGGACCCGCAGGGAGACGGCGTCCAGACCGCCCGCGTCCGCCAGCTCGACCGCGAGGGCGACCAACCGGTGGCGCGGGTCGCCGCCGGTCGGCGCGGGCAGGTCCCGAATCCGACGCGGGCTGCTGATGGGGCCGTGCTCACGACGCCTGCGGTACGCGCGGGCCTGGCAGCGCCGGGAGCAGTAGCGGCGCGGGCGCCCTCGGCCGGCGCCGACGGGCAGTTCCGCCTCGCACTCGACACACCGGGCACTGAGCACGCCGCCTCCGGTTTCGGGTGACGAGAGGCACTACGGTCGAGCGGCCGGGTCGTCCCGATCGGCCCGGGCGGCGCGAAGCAGCCGGAGCTGACCGATCTCCGCGACGTTCTTCATCAGCTCCGAGTTGACCCAACCGATCGTGTGCGTGACGGTGTGGTCGGTCCCGTCCGGCCACGGAAACGTCGCGAGGCGGTCGAGGTCGCTGTCACCGAGCTGGTCGAGCAGAGCCAGCCATTCGGTGCGCAGTCCACGCAGCCAGGCGACACTCGGCTCGCCAGCGCCCGGCCAGACAACGGCCGTGCGCTGCCGCGCTGATCCACCCCGGAGATGGTCCATCGCCACGGTCCACCACCAGCCGACGTGCCAGGTGAGCCAGCCGATCGTCGGCACCGGGACCGGGTCGGGTTCGGTGTCGGCCCAGTCCGGGGTCCAGGTGCCGTCAGTGCTCTGCCGCACCGACCAGCAGTGGTGGGCCGGTTCCCAGAGGAAGTCCGTGGGATCGAGTCGCTCAAGGTGGTACTCGAACAGCGACCACGTCAGGTCGAACTGCCAGCGCAGGAGGGCCAGGGGCGCTACGGACATCCGGAGATTCTGTCGGGGCACCGGCACCGCCGTCCACAAAATAACCCCACCCACCCACCTACTCGCGGTGATCATGAGGTTGGCGGGTTCCACAGAGATCGAATCACCCGCCAATCCCATGATCAACCGGTAGGGCGGGCGGGGGCGGCGGTGGGGCAGCGGTCGGAGAGGGCGTAGCGGAGCAGGACCACGTCGCCGATCTGACGGGCCTCGGCCAGGCGGGCGCGGCGGCCCGGGTGCCAGGGGAAGCGACCCTCTCCGACGAACCGGGGCGCCCGGCCGTCACCGACGAAGAACGGGGCGACCACCAGATGCAGTTCGTCGGCGAGACCGGCGGCGAGGAACTGGGCGTGCACCGTCCCGCCGCCCTCCACCATCACCCGCTGTACGCCCCGTGCGGCCAGGTCGGTCAGCAGCCACCCCGGGTCGACGGGCTCACCCGCGTCGATCACGGTGGCCAGTCGGCCGACCCGCTCCTCGGTCTTCTCCAACGCGCCGGTGGCGCAGTAGACGAGCCGGGCCGAATCACCGGCGGTGAAGAAGCGGGCGGTCGGGTCGAGGTCTCCCTGGGCGGTCAGGGTGACCTTGGTGGGCGAGGCGGGCCGACCGGCCGCCACCCGCTCGGCCCGGCGGCTCGGGGAGCGCACCAGCAGCCGAGGGTCGTCTCGTCGGACGGTGCCGGCGCCGACCAGGATGGCATCGCAGCTGGCCCGGACCGCGTCGACGCGGTCCAGGTCCTCCTCGTTGGACAGCAGTAACCGCTGCTCGGAGGCGTCGTCGATGTACCCGTCGATGGAGGCGGCACAACTCAGCAGCACGTACGGCCGCGTCGGGCCCGGCCGCCAGCTCATCGGGAGACGGGCCGCTCAGGAGCGCGACCCGCGAGCACATCCGCCGCCTCGACCGCCTCGGCCGCCTCGACCTCCGCCGCCTTGGCCGCCTTCGCCGCCAGGTAGTCGGCGTTGGCCGGCGAGAGGAAGACGCTGGTGAGCACCCGTTCGGCCACGTCCACGCCCAGCCGGGTCAACTGCTCGGCCTTGTCCGGGTTGCTGCTCAGCAGTCGGACCCGCGGCACGCCCAACGTGGCCAGCATCTGCGCGGCGGCGGTGTAGTCCCGCTCGTCCTCGCCCCGGCCCAGCGCGACGTTGGCCTGGTAGGTGTCCAACCCGGCGTCCTGCAACGCGTACGCGTCGAGTTTGGCGTACAGGCCGATGCCACGACCCTCCTGTCGCAGGTAGAGCAGGAAACCACCGGTCTCGGCGATCCGCTGCACCGCCTCGCGCAGTTGCGGCCCGCAGTCGCAACGTTCGCTGCCGAACACGTCGCCGGTCAGGCACTCGCTGTGCGGACGGACCAGCGGAGCCGCTCCCCCGGCGGCGAGCCGGTCCAGGGCGCCCGCCCAGTCGCCGAGGCCGAGGGCCAGGTGCTCCCGACCGTCCACCAGGCCCTTGAAGGTGAACACCCGGGCGGTCGTGGTGTAGCCATCCGGAAACGCCAGCGGCACCGTGACCTGCGTGCGGATCGTGGCAACCGGCAATGCTTCGGGCATGGGACTCCTTTGTCCGGCGCCACCGCCGTCCGGCGACGCGTACCGTCTCACAACCGACTCAACATCCGCCGCCGGAGGCGGCTTCCCGGGCGGCGACCGGGATTCGACGCCGACGGGCCAGCAACACGGCGGCCCCGGGCAGGCTGGCCACCAGCACCAGTGCGCCGTAGACGGTGGCGGTGGCGACGCCCTCGGCCGCGCTGAGGCCGGCCGCGCCGAACACCCACGCCGCCACCCCCTCGCGCGGCCCGAAGCCGGCCACGTTCAACGGCAGGCCCATGGCGAGCAGGGCGAGCAACGTCAACGGCAGCAGACGCGACAGCGGGGCGTCCGACCCGGCGGTACGCGCCGCCACCAGGAAGGTGGCCAGGTGACCGGCGACCATCACGGCCGAGGCGACCAGCACACCGAACCAGGTGCGCCGCGCCAGCAGACCCGACCGTACGTCCGCCACTGCGGTGCGCAGTGCCGTCGCCCAACGCGATCCGCCACCGTTCGGTAGGACCCGGGCCAACAGCACGACGGCCAGCCCGCCGGCGACGAGCAGCGCGGCGGCGACCGGCAGGTACGGCCGGACCGGGGACGGGAAGGCGGCGAGCACCACCAGCGCGACCCCGACCAGGACCACCTGCCCGGCGGCACGCTCCCAGACCACCGCGCGGATGCCCCGGCTCACGTCACCGGCATCGCGGCCGTGGCGTACCGCCCGGTGCACGTCGCCGAGCACCCCGCCGGGCAGTGTGGCGTTGAGGAACACGGCCCGGTAGCAGTGCGCCACAGCGGTCGCCAGCGGCAGGCGTACGCCGAGCCCGCCGGCCACCAGGCTCCACCGCCACGCCGCGCAGACCGTGGTGAGCACCCCGATGGCCAGCGCCGCAGCCAACGCTGACGCGTCGATCAGTCGTACTCCGGCGAGGAACGGGCCGCTGCCCACCTGCCACAGCAGGACGGCGAGCAGACCCACCCCGCCGACCACTCGTGCCCAGGCCCAGAACATCGGCGCCGGCCCTCCCTTTGAAGATCGTCCACTTGCCCTAGTGCACGTACCCAGGGCGTGAACGGTTCATCCACCGGCGAGAAGGTCAGTGTGTTCGACGAGCACTGTGAGTCGGCCGGCCGCCGCGTCAGCCAACCGACGGCGGGCGTACGCCTGGGCGGGTCCGGTCAGGTCGGGGCGCTGCTCGCAGGCGGCCCCGAGCCATCCTCGGAACCATTCGGCGGTCAGGTCGGCCTGCTCCGGGCCGAGACGCCACGGGCTGGGCCGTTCCC
Organism: Micromonospora salmantinae; assembly: GCF_022230905.1. Taxonomy (NCBI): domain Bacteria; kingdom Bacillati; phylum Actinomycetota; class Actinomycetes; order Micromonosporales; family Micromonosporaceae; genus Micromonospora; species Micromonospora salmantinae. The sequence goes on along the minus strand of NZ_JAKKFG010000010.1, from coordinate 26,594 downwards.
GCACGTCGACGCCGCGCCGGGCGAACGCGGCGGCGGTGGCGGCGACGGCATCCGGGCCGAGCAGCCGCCGGCCCTCGACGGTACGCCGCTGGTGGTCGTTGAACGCGGCCTCGACCGCCTCGTCGAGCGGGTCGGCCGGGGTGAACCGGACCCGCCCGGTCACCGAGATGGCGAACAGGGCTGGCCGGCCGACGCAGGCGGCCGCCACCCGTTCGATCTCCTCCGCGGTGAGCATGTCCAGCAGCGCGGACGCGGTGACCAGAGAACCGTCGGCCAGGTCGTCGGCGGTCAACCGGGTGAGGTCGCCGCAGCGGGTGTGGACGGTGACCGGGGCGCCGTCGGCGGCGGTCACTCCCCTCATGCCCTCGGCGGCCCGGGCCAGCAGGTCGGCGTCCCGGTCGTGCAGCACCCAGTGCTGTGGTCCGGGCAGCCGGGCGGCCAGCCAACGACTCATCGACCCGGTGCCGCTACCCAGGTCGTGGATCACCGTCGGGGCGTCCCCGGTCAGCTGGGCCCGGACGGCATCCAGCAGGTCCTCGGCGCGCGCCGCCGCGTCGGCCGGCTCACGCAACCGCAGCCAGTCGGCGAACGGCAGGGTCTCCTCGGCGGTCATTCCGCCACCTCCTTCAGCACGCCGGCCAGCAACGCGGTGGTCACCGGCCAGTCGGTCAGGGTGTCGCGCCGGGCGAGAGCGGCACGCCGCAGCCGGGCGCGCAGCGCGTCGTCGTCCAGCCAGCGGATCAGCGCGGCGGCCAGCGCCGCCGGGTCGCCGGGTGGGACCAGCAGTCCCGGGCGCTCACCGCCGGGCGCGTGACCGAGCGCCTCCGGCAGCCCACCCACCTCGGTGGTCAACACCGGCAGGCCGCGGGCCAGCGCCTCGGTGACGACCATGCCGTACGTCTCGCCTCTCGACGGCAGCACCAGCAGGTCGGCGGCGGCGTACGCGTCGTCCAACGCCGCGCCGGTCAGCGGGCCGACCAGCCGCACCCGCCCGGTGAGGCCCGCTCCGGTCAACCGGTCGCGCAGCCGGTGCACGAGATCTGGTTCCCGGGTCAACGTGCCCGCGCAGACCATCGTCCAGGACCGGCCGACCAGCGTGGTCAACGCGTCGACCAGCACGTCGTACCCCTTGTGGTGGGTGACCGCCGCGACGCAGAGCAACCGGTCGCCGGCCACCGAGCCGGCCGCGGGCGGTGCGGGCCGCACCCCCGGCGGCGCGGCCCGGACCCGGCCGGCGAGGGCCGGGTGGCGGGCCAGCAGGGCGCGGCGGGTCCACTCGCTGGTGGTGACGACAGCCCGAGCGGCGGCCAGGGCGCGGGCCTCCGGCTCGTCGTTCAGCGGCAGGTGCACCAGGAGTACCAGGCGCAGCCGACGGGCGTGCGGGGCGAGCAGGTCCGGCACGGCCGAGGCGATCAGGCCGTCGATCAGCACCACGGCGTCGTCGGGCACGGCGGCGAGCACCTTGCCCAACGTCGCCCGGTCGGCCGGGTCGGGGTGCGGCCACCCGCCGGGCACCGGATGCTCGTGCACCGACCAGCCGCGCTCGCCCAGCCCGGCGCAGATCCGGCGGTCGTAGGAGTTGCCGCCGCTGGGCGTGGCCGGATCGTCGATGTCACCGGGCAGGACGACGTGCACCGCCCGGCCCGCTTCGGTCACAACGACCGCTCGTAGCTCGCCCAGGCGATGTGCGACTCGTGCAGGGTGACGGTGATGCCGGTCAGGTCGCGCGCCCCCGCGCCCAGCTCGCCGGCGTGCACCCGCTCGACCAGCCGGTCCGCGATCGTACGGGCCAGCACCTCGGTGGTGGTGTTCACCCCGGCGAAGGCGGCCTCGTCGTCGAGGTTGCGGTAGGTCAGCTCGCTCAGCACTGCCCGCAGCTGCTCGGTGGCCAGGCCGATGTCCACCACGATCCCGTCGGCGTCCAGGTCCGGCCGGCGGAACGTCGCGTCCACCACGAACGTCGCGCCGTGCAGCCGTTGGGCGGGCCCGAACACCTCGCCTCGGAAACTGTGGGCGATCATCATGTGATCCCGAACGGTCACGCTGAACACTGTCACTCTCCGTCTTCGTAGGTGATGAGGTGGCAGAGCGCGGGCAGGTCGCCCGAGGCCAGTCTGGCGAGCACGTCGGGCAGCTCCGCGAAGCGCGACGCGCCGGTGATCAACGCGTCGAAGGCCGGGTCGTCGAGCAGGTCCAGGGCGAGCGCCAGTCGGTCGGCGTAACTGCGCCGCCCCCGTCGGGCGGGTGCCACCATGCCGACCTGGCTGCTGCGCACGCTGAGTCGACCGGAGTGGAACGCGCCGCCCAGTGACACCTGCACCGGGCGGTCGCCGTACCAGCTCAGCTCGATGACGGTGCCCTCCGGGGCGAGCAGGTCCAGCGACTGTTGCAGGCCGGCGGCGGTGGCGCTGGCGTGCACGACCAGGTCACGGTCACCACGGGCGTCGGCCGGGCTGGCGAAGTCGACGCCGAGGGCCCCGGCGACGCCGGCCCTGCGCGCGTCGGTGTCGACCAACTCGACGTGCACGCCGGGGAACCGGGCCAGCAGCGCCGCGACGCAGCAGCCCACCATGCCCGCACCGATCACGGTGACCCGGTCGCCGACCAGCGGCGCCGCGTCCCACAGCGCGTTGACTGCGGTCTCCACAGTGCCGGCGAGCACCGCTCGGGCGGCCGGCACCCCCTCCGGCACCGGCACCACGGCACTCACCGGCACGACGTACGCGCTCTGGTGCGGGTGCAGGCAGAACACCGTTCGCCCGAGCAGCTCCGCCGGGCCCTGCTCGACCACGCCGACGCTGAGGTAGCCGTACTTCACCGGGCCGGGGAACTCGCCCTCCTGAAACGGCGCGCGCATCGAGGCGTACTGGTCGGCGGGCACCCGGCCGGCGAAGACCAGCGTCTCGGTGCCCCGGCTGACCCCGGAGTAGCGGGTCCGGACCAGCACCTCGTCGGGGCCCGGGGCGGTCAGTGACACCGGCTGGATCTCGGCCACGCCGGGTTCGCGCACCCAGCAGGCGTACGCCTCGCGGATCACCGTCGCGCACCTCAGCTCTGCTCCGGGCCGAATCGATCGGCCGCGTCGGGTCCCCGGTCGGGGGTTGTCGATCATAAACACGGATGTTCGGTGCGCACAGTTCGAAGCGTCGTCGAACGCCCACCTCGGCCCGATCACCTGCGGTCACCGCCACCGCGTGGCGCCCGGTCTGCCTCGCTCCGAGGTCATCCGACCGGCCACAGTGCGGCGGACCGCCCCTGGGATGCTCCGGGCGGGAATCCATCGGATAGCTACCTCATTGATACCTTGGGTCACGAAGGACGGGCCGCTGTGGCTGCCCGTCGATGTGCGTCGGCTTGCGCCGTGCCGGCGTCCGGAGGTCCGCTCCCCCCCGGTGACCGGCCTCGGTGACCGGCAGGTGACAGGGGTCCGAGCCGGTGTGAGCCTTGGCGTCGTCCGCCGCTGAGTTTCGGGGGCCAGGACCGGGCCGAGATGAGAAGGATGGAGCAGTACATGATCGTTCCGCAGGGGTTCCGCGCGGTGGTCGCGAACGCCGGGCTCAAGGATGACGAGGACGACTTCACCGCCCTGGTCTCGGAGGTGCCCGCGGTCAGCGCCGCCGTGTTCACCCGCTCCCGGTTCGCCGGGCCCAGCGTCGTCCTGAGCCGTTCGGCGGCGTCGACATCGTCCGCCCGCGGCGTCGTGGTGCTCTCCCGCAACGCGAACGTGGCCACCGGCAAGGAAGGGCTGGAGAACGCCCGCGAGGTGCGGTCCACAGTGGCTCGCGCCGCCGGGCTGGACGACGACGAACTGCTCATCGCCTCGACCGGGGTGATCGGGAAGCAGTATCCGATGCCCAGGGTGCGACAGCGCCTGGCCGAGCTTCGGTGGCCCTTTCCGCCTGCCGATTTCGACCGGGTCGCCCGGGCGATCATGACCACCGACACCACGCCCAAGGTGGTGCGGGCCAGCTGCGCAGCGGCGAGCATCGTCGGCGTCGCGAAGGGCGTCGGCATGATCGAACCGAACATGGCGACCCTGTTGACGTTCTTCTGTACCGACGCCCGCATCGAGCCGGCCGACCTGGACCGGGTGTTCCGGTCGGTCATCGCTCGCACCTTCAACGCGGTCAGCATTGACACCGACACCTCCACGAGTGACACCGCGGCCGTCTTCGCCAACGGCCTGGCCGGGCCGGTCGATCTGGACGAGTTCGAGCAGGCGTTGTACACCGTCGCGCTGGATTTGGTGCGGATGGTCGCCCGCGACGGCGAGGGCGCCAGCAAACTCATCGAGGTACGGGTCAGCGGCGCCCGGGACGGCGAGCAGGCCAAGCGGGTCGGCAAGGCCATCGTCAACTCGCCGCTGGTGAAGACAGCCGTGCACGGGGCGGACCCGAACTGGGGCCGGGTTGCGATGGCGGTCGGCAAGTGCGAGGACGACGAAGACATCGATCAGCAACGGGTCCGGATCGGCTTCGGCGGTATCGAGGTCTATCCGGCACAGGCCACTGAGGAGACGCTGGTTCGGCTGCGGCGCCACCTCGAAGGCGACGACGTGGTGATCGAGGTCGACCTCGGTATCGGCGCCGGCGCCTTCACCGTGTACGGGTGCGACCTGACCGACGGATACATCCGGATCAACGCTGACTACACCACCTGAGCGACGACGCGTCCGGGCGGTACCGTGCTAGGTACCGCCCGGACGTTCGTAGCCGAGCCGCGCAGGTCAGCGGGATGCCAACAGAAACACCCCGACCAACGCCAGGACGACGCCAGCCCACTGCACCCGGGTGGCGCGTTCGCGCAACACCACCCGCGCGAGCAGGAGCGTGCTGACCGGGTAGAGCGATGCGAGCAGGCCCACCACGGACAGGTAGCCCTCCCGGACGGCCAGCAGATACAGCACGCTCGACAGCATGTCGAGACCACCGGAGAGCAAGGCCAGCAACACTGTGTTACGGGGAGCTCTGATCGGCCACCGACCGATCGGCCAGGCGAGCACGAGCAGGGTCAACGAGGCACATCTGGCGGCCACCAGTGGCCACAGCCCCGACCCGTCGCCGGTACGGGCCAACAGCACGAAGAACAGGCCGAAGCCCGCGCCGGCCGCCAACGCCCCGGCCACAGTCCGCAGGTGCGACTGTCGACCCGGCCGGTCACCGCCCGAGGTGACCGAGACGCAGGGGATGGCGATCAGGCCGCAGGCCAGGCCGGCCGCACCGATCACTGACACGGTGTCCCCACCGGCCAGGCCGACAAGGACGGGCAGGATCGCGGCCATGGCGGCGGTGGTGGGGGCCACAACGCTCATCACTCCGTGGGCGAGGGAGTGATAGAGCAACATGGCACCGACGCTGCCGGCCAACCCGGCGAGTGCTCCCCAGCCGGCGTCGGCGGCCCTGATGGTTCCGCCGCCAACAGTTCCGACGAACACCACGGCGGTCGCCAGCCCCGCCATGTTCGACCAGAGCACGACGGTCACTGCCGCCGCGCGTTTGGTGGCGAAGCCGCCGACGAAGTCGGCCGCTCCCAGAACCGTTGCCGAGGCCAGCGACATCAGAATGCTGAACATGTTCCGCCTTGGATTGTCGATGGCCGGATCAGTGGGACGTCAGATAACCCCCCATGGACGTGAAGTAGGCCCGCGCCGGCATCTGCGCGCCATCCTCCGTGCGCACCTGCAGGATTCTCAGCCCCTGTTCACGTCCGGTGTGGGCCTCCGGTCCGCACACCACGACCACGCCGTCATCCTCGGGGCAGAAGATCCGGCCCGGCGTCCCCCCGTAGCGCTTGGACGACACGGCGGCGGCGGTCACCCGCAGCCGGACGCCATTGTGGTAGGCAAAGGCGTTGGGGTAGGGATCGCTCTGTGCGCGGATCAGATTGGCCAGCCGGTCGGCCGGCCACGTCCAGTGGATTCGGCTGTCCTCCACCGATCTCTTGTGGAAGAACGTCGCCTGGGCCGGATCCTGGCTGATCCACTGCCCGGTGCCGCTCTCGATGAGGTCCAGCGCCGACAGGGTGATCTCCGGGAATATCTCGATGGTTCGCTCGAACAGGTCCGTCACAGTGTCCTTGTCGCCCACCTCGACCCGACGCTGCAACACGATCTCGCCAAGGTCGAAATCGTCGTTCATGAAGTGCACGGTGACTCCGACCTCGCGTTCACCGTTGATCATCGCCCAGTTGAGTGGGGCGAAGCCGCCGTAGCGGGGCAGCAGGGCGTCGTGCACGTTGATCGCCCCGTGCCGCGCCAGGCCGTACACCGCCGGCGCCAGCCAGGTCCGCCAGTCCGACGACACGATGATGTCCGGGGCCAACTCTCGCAGCCGCGCGGCGACCTCGTCGTCATTGGCGTACTGACGCACCAGGATCGGCAAGTCGTGCTTCTCGGCCAGGCCGACCACCGAGTCGTTCCAGATGGTTTCGTACTCGTGACCGCTGTCCGGATGGGTGATGACCTGCACCACCTCGTGGCGGGAGTCCATCAGCGCCTGCAGCACTCGATGCCCCCACGTCTGGTAGCCCATGAACACTACTCGCACGGGTGTCGCTCCTCTCTGCTTCTCAGGCCCGGTGACCGGCGGTCAGCGGCAACGACCACACGTAGGCGAAGCCGGCACCCGCCTGGTGGTCGAACTGGTCTCCGGCTTCGTAGGTGGCCATCGCCCGGCTGTAGCGGGAGCGCGGCGACGACCGGCTGACCACTGTGCAGCTCCCCTTGAACAGGTCCACGGCAATCTCGCCGGTCACCGCCGGCTGAAGCGTCGCCACGAACCCGTCGAGCGCCCGACGCAGGTCGCTGAACCAGTACCCGTAGTAGACGAGTTCGGCGTACCGCAGGGCGATGGACTGCTTGTGGTGCAGGGTCTCGCGGTCAAGTACCAGCGACTCCAACTCCGCGTGCGCGGCCATCAGCACGGTTGCCGCCGGCGCCTCATAGATGCCCCGAGTCTTGAATCCGACGATCCGGCTCTCGGTGATGTCGATCCGGCCGATTCCGTGCGGCGCCGCGAGCGCGTTGAGGCGTCCGACCAGAGCGCTCAGACCGAGCGACTCACCGTCGAGGCTGACCGGAACGCCCTCGGCGAAGCCGATCCGTACCCGGGTCGGCTCGTCCGGGGCCTGGCGAGGATCACCGGTCAGCTGCCACGCGTCAGCCGGTGGTGGCTGGGTGACGTCATCGAGCTCGCCACACTCGATACTGGTCCCCCACACGTTGGTGTCGATGCTGTAGGGCTTCTCCTTGCCGACCGGCACCGGGATGCCGTGCTTGTCGGCGTAGGCCAGCTCGTCCTCGCGGGTCTTCAACTCCCAGTCGATCACCGGTGCCAGCACCTTCAGCGACGGGTCGAGCGCCGCCACACTGGTGAAGAAGCGCACCTGGTCGTTGCCCTTGCCCGTGGCGCCGTGCGCGACCGCATCCGCGCCGACCGCGTGCGCTATCTCGACCATCCGCTGTGCGATCAGGGGTCGGGACAGCGGCGCGGCCAGCAGGTACTTGTTCTCGTACCGGGCGTGTGCCTGAAGGGCGGGCAACGCAAAGTCGGTCAGAAACCGATCGGTCAGCGGCTCTGCCCGTACCTCGGACGCACCGGTCCGCAGGGCGCGCTCACGCACGTCCGGTACGGATTCGAGCTGCCCGATGTCGGCGCAGAAGGCGATCACCTCGGCGTCGTACCGCTCGCGCAGCCAATGCAGCGCCACCGAGGTGTCCAGGCCGCCGGAGTAGGCGAGAACGATCTTCATGACTGCTCCTGTCCAGGGTGGTCGTGCGCGAGGTCGTCGAGAACGGCGGCGAGGGCCTTCTCGATCGGGGCACCGCCCGCCACGTCGTCCGCGCCGCGCAGCGTGCCGGCGCGGGCCGCGGCAAGGCCGTCGCGACGGGTGCGGATCCAGCCACGGTGTGCGGCGGAACTGGTGCGCAGCTCCGCCGCGACGTCCGTCACGCTGGCGGTGGACGTGCCACCACCACTGGTGTAGCCGTTCATGGCGTTCAGCGGCGCGAGCAGCTCACGGAGCACGTCCACGGCGACCGGATGGCCCTCGTCGGCCAGCATCGACGAGACCAGTTCGAGGTCACGCAACGTCGCCTGCCGGCTGATCAGCTGACCGACCACCTTGCCGACGATGTGATGCGACTGGCGGAACGACACCCCGGCCGCGGATACGAGATAGTTGGCCAGTTCGGTGGCGGTCGAGAAGTTGTCCCAGCACAGCTCTTCGCCGCGCTGCGGGTCGAAGCGAAGAGTACGTGTCTGGCTCTCCACCACGCGCAGGGTGGACAGGTACGAGTCGATGCTCTGCCACAGGAACGGCTTGTCCTCCTGCAGGTCGCAGCTGTACCCGAGGGTGACACCCTTGACCGCTGTCAGCAGTTGCACCAGCACTCCGGTGGCCCGGCCGGACCGCCCGCGTACCAGCTCGGCGACCACCGGGTTCTTCTTCTGCGGCATGATGGAGCTGCCGGTCGTGAAGGCGTCCCCCACCTCGCAGAGCCGGTATTCGTGACCGCTCCACATGACGATCTCCTCCGCCATGCGTGACAGGTTGTTGCTGCCGATGGCGAAGGCCGCGGCAGCTTCGATCATGTGGTCACGGGCGCTGGTGGCGTCCAGGGCGTGGCTGAGCACCCGATCGAACCCGAGGAGCTGTGCGGTCGCGTCGCGGTCGAGCGGGAACGAGGTGCCGGCGAGCGCGCAGGCGCCCAGCGGCGACTCGTTGACCCGACCGAAGGCGTCCCGCAGGCGGCGCACATCACGCAGCAGCGCGCTGGCGTGTGCGGTCCGCCAGAAGGCGACGCTGATCGGCTGAGCGGCCTGGCTGTGGGTGTACCCCGGCAGCACAGTGCGGAAATCTTGGTCGGTGAGCTGCGTCAACCGATCGATCAGGTCGAGGTTGGCGTCGATCGCCTCGAGCAGGACGTCGCGAAGGTACATCCGGGCGTCGGTGGACACCTGGTCGTTGCGGGACCGGGCGGTGTGCATCCGGCCACCGACGTCCAGCCCCAACTCCTCGATGACCATCTGCTCGATGTTGAGGTGGACATCCTCGTACTCGGCGCGCAGCGTGAGCGCGCCGGCGCGATGTTGCTGGTCCAGCTTGACCAGCGTCGTGACGATGGATCGCGCCGCGTCCGGTGCGATGATGCCCTGCCGAGCCAGCACCATGACGTGCGCGATGTTCTGCCACAGGTCGTGCGGGATCAGCCGGACGTCGATGTCAACGGTGAGCGTGTAGTCGAGTACCTCGGGTGTGATGTCTTCCTCGAAGCGACCGCCCCAGAGCTTCTGGGTCATCGGACACGCCTTTCCGGGCCCGTCGGGACCACATGTCGCAACGCCATGACAATTGTTTTTGCGCAGGCGTCGTCCATTCCGCGGCCAATTGAGCGCAGAATTGTCGAACAGTGATGTCTTGTTCTGGTGACGCAGCCGGCTCACCGGCCCGTGCGAGATTGGGGCATCGATGCCACGGGTCGACGACGCAGGCGACCGGGGAAATGCCCCGAATACCGGGAGGAGGGTCGCGTCGGATGCTCGTCACATCACGGCGACCGCTGCTTTCTGTTTGTCACAACCCCGACATCTGGCGGGCCAACCCTCCACGGAGTCGACTAACACCCCGGGAGCGAGTGATGACCCATGCGGGCAATTGCGCCGAGGAAGGCGGCGCTTTCGTCGAGCTGAGCACTTTTCGTCTGATTTTCAACACCCCGTGTGTCGTTCACGTCGCTGACCTGCTGGTTTGCCCAAGCCTCGGTCCGAGACGCGGGCACTGACCGTTCACCGTGCGACCACCGTATGTCAGGAGGCGTTGGGGCGGTTGCCCCTTCTCGCCATCTGGGAGCGGTTTTCGGTGCGGTGATCACGGCATCCCCGGCGTTCAGCATAAATTGACCGAATCCAGCAGGGAGGCGGCTTTGACAAACAGGCGTATGGTCGAAATTGCGGCTGTTGACAATGAGCGCGATGATGCCCAAGATGAGGGCTATCTGAGCAAGTCGGCGTAGTGAATGCCCGTCGGTGTCACCAGTCGCGCTCCTGTCGTACCGTGCTTGACGATCCCGCCGTTCTTCGCCGTACGTCGGCGCGTCTTGAGCTGCCCGGGCCGGCCTCGCGGTACCGATACCCCGGGGGGCGACACCAACCAGTCGGAAGAGCGGAAGCGAATGTCAGCGGAATTGAGCACGCAGACCTATTTCAGCCTCGACGTCTCCGAGGGCGTGGCCGTGGTGGAGTTCTCCGAGGGCCACCGGCACAACATGTGGTCGATGCCCCGGATGCGGGCGCTGACCGAGACGGTTCGCGACCTCGACGACCCGGGCATCCGTGCGGTCGTGCTGTTCAGCGGCGTCGACAGGTCCTTCGGCGTGGGGGGTGACTTCCACGAGACGTCGACGTTCCGCGGCGGCGACGAGGTTGACGAGTGGATCGATCACATCACCGACCTGTACGTCGCCTGTCTACAGCTCAACCGCCCGTTGGTGGTGGCGATCGACGGCTTCGCGATCGGTATCGGCCTGCAGATCGCGCTCACCGCGGACTACCGGGTGGGCAGCGACCGGTGCGTGCTGAAGATGCCGGAATTCCAGGTGGGCATCGCCTGCACCTTCGGTGGATACATGCTCGAGCGGTCCGTGGGCCGCAGTGTCATGCAGCAGATGCTGATGTCCAGCGGGGACTGGCCGGCCGCGCGGAGCCTGCAGGACAAGTTGCTCCACGACGTGGTCCCGGTGGACCGACTGCTCTCCACCGCCGTGCAGCGGGCCCGGTCCTTCGCGGCGTACCCGACGGCCGGCTTCCGAAGCACCAAACCGTACCTCAACAGCGGATTCGTCGACGGGCTCGAACAGCTTCGAGTCATCGGCAAGCAGGCGCACCGGGCGGCGTTCGCCGCCGGTGAGGCGCAGCGCAACATGCGACAGGTCATCGACAGCAGTCGGTGACGTCGCGGACCTCTCACGCGGAAGGAACACCATCATGGCGGCCAGCAGGTGGGCGGCGGTCGGGAACTGCGATCTGACCCCTTTGGAGCGGATAAGGCCCGCTGTCCACGTCGGTGACCTGAGAGTTCACACCAGCGGGTTGGCGGGTGACAACCCTCGCACCACGCCGTTGGAGATCAATGTGCGGACGATGTCGGTCCAGCCCGCGACCGGCGACGCTCCGACCGGCACCACCGGTTCCGACACGGCACGGATCCTCGTCGACGAGGACCGCGTCGTGGTGCGGACCTCAGCGCTGAACGAGGATGCCATTTACCTGGCGTTCAACCGATCTCAGGGCAAGCTGGCATTCTTCACCGACCTGTTTCTGGCCCCGCTGATCCTGCCCGCGCTCGGTCTGCCCGTCGAGGTCCGCCCAGAGCGACCTCAGCCGCAAAGTGACGAGACCGCCCTGCTGCACGTCAGCCGGGTGCCGTTCGGCGCGGTGCAGGAGGGACGGCGGCTGCGCGACGGGTGGACCCTACGCACCACCCTGGCCGACGATCCTCTGCGGCACCTGCGGCGTCCCCGGCTGACCGACGCGCTGGAAGCAGGAGAGGCGCAGGTCAGCGCCGTGCAGGCGCAGATCCGGGCGGTAGCCCGGAACCGGCCCCTCGACCGGTTCGCAACGCTCCTGTCAGGCGGCATCGACTCCGGCACCGTCACCTTGCTCGCCGCCTCGGAGGGACTCGCCGTGACGCCGTACAGCGCCGGCACTCCCTGGGGCGACGAGTTCGACGACGCCGCGGAGTTGGGCGATCACCTCGGTCTCTCGGTACGCCGGATCGAACTGTCCGAGGAACGCATCATGGCTGCCGTCCCGCAGGCCATCCGAGGGCTGGGTGTGACGGAACCTGAGGTGGTGGAGGTCGCGCTGACCGCCACGGCGCTCTACGACGGGACCGAGATTCCGCGCGACGAGGTGCTGCTGACCGGGTACGGAAGCGATCTCATCAACGCCGGCATCTACCGTCCGTTCAACGCGCCGGAGGAACTGATCGACCAGACGATCGCGGCCATCCACCAGACCCGGTTCACCAATGAACTGTCCAGCCGGTTGCCGTTGGCGCACGGCCGGGAAGTCCATCACCCCTTCTGGGCGTGGCCGGTGATCCAGGTCGCCCTGGACACCGCGCCGGACTGCAAGGTGCGTGGCGGGAGGGAGAAGTTCCACCTCCGCCAGGCCATGAGCCGACGGGTGTCGCACGACATCGCCTGGCGTCGCAAGATCGCCGTTCATCACGGCGGCGGTCTGCAGCGAGGAGTCGTGAAGCGACTCGAGACGGACGCACCCGGCGTCGACCGGGCCGCGATCTACCTGGCCTGCTTTCGGGAACTGTTGGACCTGGCACAGGAAGGCTCGATCGACGACTGGGACCCGCGGCAGGTGTACGAGCGCAGCATCGCCAACGCCAAGCGCTGACCACCCCCGAACCCGGCTCACCGCGGCCGCCCCACCCACATCCCATCGCCACATCTCAGGAGATGACCTTGAGTCTCACCCCGTCAGGTCTCGGGCTAGTACTCGACCCCGCCCCTACGGACAATCTGGCGAGCGCCTGCCGCACCGCCGCGACCCGTACCGGCGCCGCCCTCGTACGAGGGCTCGATCTCGACGAACCAGCCTTTCAACGCTTGGTGCACGAGCTCGGCGACACCGTGCGGCACAAGTTCGGCGAGGGCCGGGCCGACCTGCTCAAGTTGAACGCCTCGGCAGACGAGGGAAAGGTGGTCACCGGGCGCGGCCCACTCCCGCTGCACACCGACGGCATCCTGGTAGGAGAGCAGACGGATCTGATCGTCCTGTACGCCAGCGAGTTCCGCGACGAACCCGGATCCGGCGAGACGACCGTCTGTGACCAGTTGGCGGCGTGGGCCGAGATGCCCGACGACCTGCGGCAGACGATCGAGACCGTAGGGCTGGAGTATCTGGTCGAGGATCGGGGTTACTTCCCGACCGTCCCTGACGACTGGTACGAGATCCCCACTGTCCGCGACTACGGTCGGGTTCGGTCCCTGAACCTGACGTTGCCGTTCCCCGCCGGCACCAACCACGGCTGGCAGGTACGGGTCAAAGGTGGCGACCGAGCCACCACGGACAATTTCTTCACCCAGCTCAGTGACTTCCTACACCGCCCCCGATTCCTTTACCAGCACCGCTGGCAGGTCGGCGACCTTCTCGTGATCGACAACCAGCGCACCCTGCACGGCCGCACCGCGATCGGTGCCGACGGGGTACGGCTGCTCCTGCGCGGACAGGTCACCCTCAATACGGCACGCCAGGACGATCCGCATGCTGCATGAGGCCTTCCAGGAGGTGGTTCGGACCCGCAGGGCAGCGGTGGCCGTTCAAGCCGTCGACGGAGAGGAGTTCACGTATGCCCAGCTGAGCGACCTGGTCGAGCGGGCGTCCACCGGCCTGCTCGGCGTCGGGGTGCAGCCTGGTCACCACGTCGCCACCCGGCTGCACAACGGCCCCGCATACATCGCGATCATCCTCGCCCTGGCTCGGCTCGGCGCGGTGCACCTGCCGATCAGCGTGCAGGCGAACCGGGATCGTCTTCGCTGGTCGCTGGCCCAGGTCCCGGTCCAACTCCTGATCCACGAGCAGCCCGACGACCTGCTCAACACCCCGGTCGACAGTCTCGGTGTCGACGCCCTCTTCGCCGGGTCCGCCCCGCGCGCCGTCGAGTCGCTGCCGGTCGGCTCTCGGTCCGGCGTCTTCCGGTTGCTGGAGACCACCGGATCCACCGGGGTCCCCAAGCTCGTCGCCTGGCGTCAGGAAGACCTGCTGGCCGATCGGCGGCAATGGCTGTCCTATCTGAAGGTGACCTCCGAGGACGTCTTCCTGACCATGCATCCGTTGGATGTGGCCCACGGTGTCGATGTGCACATGTTTCCGGCGCTCCTGGCCGGAGCCCGACTCGTGCTCTCCGACCCTGCCGCGCCTCCGGATCGGCTACTGAGCACTCTCGCCGAATCGGGCACGACCATCTTCAGTGCCTTGCCACGCCACTACCAGCTGCTGGCCGACACCGGATCAACCGCGTTGCCGTCGCTACGGCTGCCGCTCTGCGGCGGGGCCTATCTCAGCCCGGAGGTGATCACGCAGGCGCGCCGACACCTCGGAGTCCAGATCCGTCGCATCTACGGGTCCACGGAGTTCGGCATCGTCCTGGGCAACCTGGACGACGTCGCGCAGGAGTCCCGCGGCATGCATCCGCTGCCGGCAGTCGAGGTGACGCTGGAACCGCTCTCGGCGCAGATGCCGGCACTCGGTGAGATCCTGGCCCGTTCGCCCCACACCAGCATCGGGTACGAAGGCAACCCGGTCGAGACGGCACGGGCCTTCCGGGCCGGCTGGTACCGGACCGGCGACGTGGGCGAGCAGACCGAATCCGGCGAGTACCGCGTCCTGGGCCGAGTCGCCGACGTCTTGACCACCACGTCGGGACGACTGATCTTCGCACCCCAGCTCGAAGGCACGCTTCAAGCCGACGCCGCAGTCGGTGAGGCCGCGGTCCTACCCTCATCGAGGGGTGACGGGTCAGCCCCGCTGGTGGTGGTGACGCCGGCCGACGGAGCCTCGGTGCGGAACGTCGCCGCAGCGGTGCGCCGCCTCCTGGGCGAGCACGGTCTGGCTGACCGCGTACAGGTGGTCGACGAGCTTCCGCACACCCCGGTCGGAAAGCTCGACAAACCAGCCATCCTGCGCAGGTGGGGCTGAGCCGGATGGCTGGGCAGTCCACCGCCGAAGATTCGTGTGGATCACACCTGCTTGTCGGGCGTGGCCGGGCGGGCACGGACGTGCAACCGCTCCCCCTGCGGCCCGAAGAGACTGAGGGCTTCGGCGGTGCCCGGGCCAGGGTTGAAGAAAAGGTGCGGGATGCGGGTGTCGAACTCGGCCACCTCCCCCGGGGTCAGCGTCAGATCACGGTCACCGAGCAGCAGGCGTAGCCGCCCGGAGAGCACGTAGAGCCACTCGTACCCCTCGTGGGCCTGCGGGATTCGGCCCCCGGCGGACGGGTCCGGCGGGAAGATCTGCTTGAACGCCTGGACACCGCCCGGTCGGCGGGTCAGCGGCAGGTACGTCACGCCGTGGATGACGATCGGTTTGGGGCGTACCCGGGGGTCGCCGGTGGCGGGGGCGTCGACCAGTTCGTCCAGCGCCACCTGGTAGGCCCTCGCCAGCGGGAGCAGTAACTCCAGGGTGGGCCGACGGCTACCGGACTCCAGCCGGGACAGGGTGCTCACCGAGATGCCGGTCAGGTCGGCGAGCTGGGTCAGCGTGGTCCCGCGTTGGTGACGCAGGGCACGCAGCCGGGGGCCGACGGCCGCCAGCGCAGCGCTGTCCTCGTTTGCCATAACGGCAAGGATAGTTGCCACCTTGCCGACGGCGACGGATGGTGGGCGCAGCCGACGAAGCAAGAGGGAGATACCGGTGGACGAGACATACGACGTGGTGGTGGTGGGTGGCGGCGCCGCAGGGCTCAGCGGAGCCCTGGCGCTGAGCCGGGCCCGACGGTCGGTGCTGGTGATCGACTCCGGTGAGCCGCGCAACGCGCCGGCCGATCGGGTGCACAACTACCTGGGCCGGGAGGGGACGCCGCCGGGCGAGCTGCTCGCGATCGGACGGGCCGAGGTGGCCGGGTACGGCGGGCAGTTCCGCACCGGACGCGTGCAGGCGGCGACCCGGGACGACGACGGGTTCCGGCTGGGCCTGGACGGCGGGGAGGCGGTGCGGGCCCGGCGGCTGCTGGTGACCACGGGACTGACCGACGAACTGCCCGACGTGCCCGGCCTGGCCCAGCGGTGGGGTCGCGACGTGCTGCACTGCCCGTACTGCCACGGCTGGGAGGTTCGGGACCGCCGGATCGGCATTCTGGCGACCAGCCCGCTGAGCGTGCACCAGGCCGAGATGTGGCGACAGTGGAGCCCCAGCGTGCTGCTCCTCCTGCACGACTCCCCCGCACCCGACGCGGAGACCGCCGAGCGGCTCGCCGCCCGCAGCATCGCTGTGGTGCCCGGCCCGGTCGCCGCGGTGGAGGTGACCGACGACGCGCTCACCGGTGTACGGCTCGCCGACGGCCGGGTCGTGGCGCTCGACGCGATCGTGGTGGCGACGCGGCTGACCCCCCGCGCCGATGTGCTGGTGGGGTTGGGTCTGGCCCCGGAGGAGGTGACGATGGGTGAGCACGTCATCGGTGCCCAGATCCCGACCGACGCCACCGGCGCGACGACCGTCCCAGGTGTCTGGGTGGCGGGCAACGTGGCCGACATCCGCGGTCAGGTGATCACGTCCGCCGGGGCCGGCCTGACCGCGGCGGCGGCGATCAACGCCGATCTCATCGCCGAGGAGACCCGGGACGCGGTGGCCGCGTACCGGCAGTTGGTGGCGACGACGTTCGAGGAGCCGGCGTGGGAGGAGCGCTACCAGTCCCGCCCCTCGATTTGGAGTGGCCGGCCGAACCCGCAGCTGGTCGCCGAGGTCACCGACCTGGCCCCGGGGCGCGCCCTGGACGTGGGCAGCGGCGAGGGCGGCGACGCGGTGTGGTTGGCCGAGCGCGGCTGGCAGGTGACGGCGGTGGACATCTCCAGCACGGCGTTGAGCCGGGCCGCCGCGCACGCCGAGGCCGCCGGAGTGGGCGACCGGATCGAGTTCACCCACGCCGACCTACGGGACAAGCCGCCCACCGAGAAGGCGTACGACCTGGTGTCAGCGCAGTTCATGCACCTGCCACCGGCGGAGCGGCGGGAGTTGTTCGGCCGGCTGGCCGCGGCGGTGGCACCCGGCGGCGTCCTGCTGATCGTCGGGCACCACCCGTCGGATCTGTGGGGGTCGGCGCACCGGATGCACATGCCGGACGCGATGTACACCGCGCAGGACGTGGCAGCCGATCTGGAGCCGGCCCACTGGGAGGTGTTGGCGGCTGAGGAACGCTCCCGCCTCGCCACCAACCAGAACGGTGAGGACATCACCCACCACGACGCGGTCCTGGTCGCCCGCCGACGCTGACCTCGCGTCGAGGTGACCTGCGTCGATCATGGAGTGGTGCTGGATGACAAAGGTGGTGGAGCATCACCTTTCCGGCACCACGAGTCCATGATCGGCGCGGGATCGGGGGGACGCGGGACGCCAACGTGAGAGGTGGTGGGGCAGGACTTCGCATGAGGTCCGGTCGGCGGTAGCGTTGCGCCACACTGACGGCCCGTGGGGCAGGCGACCGCCGACCCTGACGCCCCGATCGTACGGAGGATGGTGCATGTCCATCGGCGCTGAGCCGCACGCAGCACGCGACGATGCGGCCTCCCGGCCGAGCTTCGAGCTCGCCCTGCGCGGATACGACAAACGCCAGGTGGACCGGCACCTGGAGCAGCTCGACGGCCAGATAGCAATGCTGAGCGGAGAGCACGGGCGCTCCGCGGTCCGCGTCCGTGAACTGACCGCCGAGGTGCAGCGGCTGCGCGCCGAACTGGCCGAGCTTCAGGAGCAACCCGTGCAGGTGGACCGCGCTTCGTTCCACGATCTGGGCCCGATGGTCGGCGAGATCATGGCGCTCGCCGAGAAGCAGGCCGGCATCATCACCGAGTCGGCCACCGACCGGGCCAACGAGCTGCGCAGCGAGTCCGAACGGATCCTCGCCGACACCCGTGAGCGGGCCGCCCAGGCACGTCAGGATCTGGCCGAGGAACTGGCCGCCCGGCGGGCCGAGCAGGAGCAGGCGCACGAGGAGCGGCGCACCCTGGCCGAGGCCGAACTGACAGCGATCCGCGAGCACGCCGAGCAGTTGCGGGCCGACGGTGAGGCCGCGCACGAGCGCGCCCAGCACGAGGCCAAGCGGATCACCGAGCAGAGCGCACAGCAGCTCAACCAGACCCGGGTCGCCGCCGACGCGCTGATGAAGTCGGCCCGTACCCAGATCCAGCAGGAACTCCAGTCGACCCGCTCCAAGCACCAGCAGGAAATGGCCCAGTGGCAGGCCAACGTGGAGCGAGAGGTCAACGAACGGCGTACCGCCGCCGAGCAGGACATCGCCGAACAGCAGGCTGCCGCCGAGCAGGAGCTGGCCGAGCAGCGCAGCGCGACCGAGCAGCAGATCGCCGCGCTGCTGGCCGAGGCGCAGCAGCACGTGACCGAGCTGCGCAACCGCGCCGACGAGCAGGCCGCCAGCCATCAGCAGCAGCTCGCCGCCCTGCAGAAGGAGCTCGAGGAGCGCCGGCAGGAGGCCGCCGAGCTGAACGCCGAGCTGGACACCGGCCGCCAGCAGCTCGCCGAGATCCGCCAGGAGGGCGAGACGCTGGAGAACGAGCTGTCCCGGATGCAGCAGCGACTCAGTGAGGTCCGTCGGGACCTGACCGCCGAAAGTGCCCGGTTGGACGAGGCCCGGCGGGCCGGGGACTCCGCCGAGCGGCACGCCAAGGAGGTCCGCGCCCGCGTGCAGCGGGAGGCGAAGCGGGTGGCCGACCTCGCCGCCGCCGCGGTCATGGCCGCGGCAGCCGGCGGTACGGAGACCGCTGAATACCCGATGGTGGGTTCCCGCTCCAGCGCCGACCGGCCCGCCCCCGAGCGGGTAGGCGTCGAGCGGCTCAACGTCGACCGCGTCGGCGTCGACCGGTACTCCGCGGAGCGACCCACAGTGGACGACGCGGACGCCGACCGCGCCACTGCCGAGCGCGCCCCGCTCAACCCCGCACCTGCCGATCGGAGCCCGACCGAGAACGGCTACGCCGACCTGACCCCGGTAGGACAGGCCACTGGCGACCGGGCCCCGGCGGAGCAGGCGAATGACGAGCAGGCGGACGCACCGGCGGTGGCGGACGAGCCGACGACGTCCGAACCTACGGCTGCCCGGGAGGTTGGCGCCGACGACGCCGAGCGGACCTTCCCTCGGCACATCGGCACTGACGCACCGACGCCCGTACCGTTCCTGGCCTTCGGGCAGCCGGTCAGCGAGAACGGCGCCGCCCGGCACTAACCTCAGCCACCGTTGCACCCCACCCCACCCCACCCCCGCCGATCTTGCAGTTTCGGTCGCCGAGATGCGCGGAATGCCCCCTACGTCGGGACAGTTAGTGCAAGATCGCGGAATGGGGGCGGCCCGGGCGGATTCTGCGCGGAACCGGGTCGCCGCGTCCGGTCGA
This sequence comes from Micromonospora salmantinae, assembly GCF_022230905.1. Taxonomy (NCBI): domain Bacteria; kingdom Bacillati; phylum Actinomycetota; class Actinomycetes; order Micromonosporales; family Micromonosporaceae; genus Micromonospora; species Micromonospora salmantinae. The sequence continues at coordinate 7,465 of NZ_JAKKFG010000010.1, read as the reverse complement.
GCTGGCAGGCTGGGCTGGCCGCCGCGCACCAGCGGTGGCCGCCGGCCTGGCCGGTGACCGAGAGGAGCGCGCCCGGTGACCGACCAACCGGAGGAGTTCGACCTGCTCGTCGTCGGTGGCGGCAAGGCCGGCAAGACGTTGAGCATGGACGTCGCCCGATCCGGTCAGCGGGTCGCCATGGTCGAGCGCGGCATGATCGGCGGCAGCTGCATCAACGTCGCGTGCATCCCGACGAAGGCACTGGTGACCAGCGCGCGGGCCGCCCGCCAGCTACGGGACGCGTCGGCGCTCGGCCTGACGGTGGAGGGCGGCCGGGTCGACATCGACCTGTTGCGCGCGCACAAGCAGGACGTGGTCGAGGGGATGGTCGCCGCCAACCGGCAGCAGTTCCTCGACTCCGGCCTGCACCTGGTGATCGGCGAGGCCCGGTTCGTCGGCCCACGAACCGTACGGGTGGCACTCGCCGACGGCGGCGAGCGACTGCTGCGCGGCAGCGACGTGGTGATCAACACGGGCACCCGCCCCCATCTGCCGTCGGTGCCCGGGATGGCCGAGGCCGGGGTGCTCACCAGCGACGAGTTGCTGCACCTGGATCGGCTGCCGGCCCGGCTGGTGGTGCTCGGCGGCGGCACCGTCGGGGTGGAGTTCGCGCAGATGTTCGCGTTGTTCGGCAGCGCGGTGACAGTGGTCGAGGGTGGTCCACGCCTGCTCACCCGCGAGGACCCCGACATCAGCGACGCGGTGATGCGCGTCTTCCTCGATGATGGCATCGACGTACGGGTGGGTGTGGCGGTCGCGCGCGTCGACCGGGAGGCCGACGGCTCGCTCCGGGTGACGCTGGACGACGGCAGCGTGGTGATCGGGGACGACGTGCTGGTGGCGGCCGGGCGGGAACCGGTCACCGACGGGCTCGGCCTGGACGTGGCCGGCGTACGGCTCAGCGACCGGGGCTTCGTGGAGGTCGACGAGCACCTGCGCACCAGCGCCGAGCGCACCTGGGCGGCCGGGGACGTCGCCGGCAGCCCGCAGTTCACCCACGTCTCGTTGGACGACTACCGGATCATCCGGGCGAACCTCGCGGGGGGCCAGCGCAGCACCGCCGACCGGCTGATCCCGTACACCGTCTTCACCACCCCGGAGCTGGCGCGGATCGGGCTGACCGAGACCGGGGCGCGCCGCGCCGGGTACGACATCCAGGTCGCCCACCTGCCGGTCGCCGCCATCCCCCGGGCACGCACCCTGCGCCAGACCCAGGGCATGTGGAAGGCGGTCATCGACACCAGCACCGACCGGATCCTCGGTGCGGCGCTGCTCGGCGCCGAGGCCGGTGAGGTGATCACCTCGGTGCAGCTGGCCATGCTCGCCGGGATGCCGTGGACCGCCCTGCGGGATGCGGTCATCACCCACCCGACCATGACCGAGGGTCTCAACCTGCTCTTCGCCTCGCTGGAGTCCAGCCCGGTCCGCTGAGCCCCGCGAGGCCCGCTCCCGCAGCGGCGGAACGGCTACCCGGCGATCTCGTCGCGTACCCGTTGTTGGAAGGCGCGGGCCTGTGCCCCGGTGGGCGGCGGCCCGCCGTGCCGTGCGGCGATCGCCTGACGGATCACCTCGGCCCGGTCGCCGGCGTCGATCAGCCGCTGGCCGGCGGCCATCTTCGCCAACCAGACGCCGTCGCGGTGGCGCACCAGTGACCGGCAGGCGCCGAGTACGGCGTCCTCGGTGCCGGGCGCGGGTTGGTCGGCCGGCGGTGTGGGCAGGGCGAGCCACCAGGACAGCGCCTCGATGAGCAGCCGGCGCAGGTCGGCCGGGGCGAGGTCGGCGAATGCCTCTCCGGCCGGCGGGCCGAGCAGTGGGAGTCCACTCTGGTGCAGGATGCTGCGATCGAGGCCGTACCAGAATCGGCCGTCGGTGACCGGGCGGTCGGCGGGGTCGAGGGTGCGCCGGAACGGCATGCCGGCCCCGGTGTTCAGTTCGACCTCGAAGCCGGGCTCCGGGGTGCCGGAGGCGGCCACCGCCCGGTCGTAGACGACCAGCTCCAGTCCGCGTGCGGGGCAGGGCAGCGCCTCGTGCCGCAGCCGGGCGACCAACGTCCGCTTGGCGGTGTCGGTGAGCGGCCCGGCGCTGAGCAGCGCCACGTCCACGTCGCTGCGGCCGGGTTGGTACGCCCCCAGCCCCACCGAGCCGGCCGCGTACGCGCCGACCAGGTCGGCGCCGAGCACGTCCCGGGCGGTGCTGACGAGGTCGTCGAGGTAGCGCTGAAGATCGGAGTCCACGGGCCATCATGACGCACGGGTCGGAGCCCGACGGGACTACCCCGCGTAGAGCAGCAGCAGACCGGCGACGGTGTAGGCGACCATCAGTGCCAGCAGGGGTAGTTGGCCGGCCACCGCCCGGGCCCGGGGGAACAGGTACAGGGCGCGGTCGTGGGCGAGCAGCGTGCCGAGCAGGTGCCCGAGGATGATGACGGTGATCTGGAGGGTCGCCACCCCGGAGGGCGTGATCAGCGCGGTCTGCGGCTCCCAGTCGGCGGTGCCGAGCCAGTTGGCGCCGGTGCCCAGGGGGTCGGAGAGCAACGCGACGGTGCGCTGGCCCTCCAGGATCAGCAGCGAGTAGTAGTGCGCCACCACGTACCCCACCGCGATCGGCACGATGGAGTGGGCGATCTCGCCCGGCACCCCGCGGGCCTCGGCCGCGTCGGCGCGACCGATGCGCGCCGCGGCGCCGGTGGCGGCGAGGTACGCGACCGCGACGGCGGCGATGACGAGGCTCAGACCGACGCTGCCGGTGACGGCCGGGTGCAGGCCGTTCTCCTGGCCGAAGCGCAACCAGCCCGGCGCGTTGGAGAGGCTGTCGTACATGGTCGAGCCGAGCAGCACGATCACCACGGCGACCAGTCCGGGGCGGGGTCGCAGGCCGGCGATCCCGTCGAGCGGGTTGCGCCAGACCAGCACGCCGTCGGCGGCCCGGCCGAGCGGGGCGAGTTGACCGATCAGTGTGCTGTACGCCTCGAACGGGTCGGCGTGGTCGAACCAGCCGGCGCCGAACAGCACCGCGCCGGCCAGCAGGACCACCGCGTACCCGGCCAGCCAGGCGGTGATGACCGGCAGGGTGGCCCGGTCGGGGGCCACCAGTTCCAGCCAGACGAACCCGAACACCGTGGCGGCGGCCGGCCACCAGCCGACGCTGTCGGGCAGCTCACGGAGCCCACGGTTCGGGTCGCGCCGCGCCGCCAGCGCCGCGAGCAGGTGCACCGTGCGCAGCGGGTTGACCGCCCGCCAGATCGGGCCGAGCAGCAGCGACAGCGGGGCCAGCCCGACCCAGAGCAGCACGTAGAGTGCGCCGGCGGTCGGGTTGTCAGCGGTGTCGGGGCCGCCCAGCAGACCGAGGCAGAACCAGGCGGCGGCGAGCAGGCCGAGCCCGCGCAGCGCCCACCGCAACGCGGGCGCGTCGACGAGTCGGGCGAGCCAGCGAGGCACCGGGCGACCGCCGGCGGCGTCCCGGTCGAGCCGGGGTTCGCGCCAGAGCAGGCCCAGCGCCACGAACGTGACGACGAGGGTCAGCGCGGCGGCGACGACGAGCTGCGGCAGCGTGATCGGCAGGTCCTGGCGGCCACCGACGCCGTGTGCCAGCAGCGTGGGAGCGGCCGTCATGTCGTTCAGCGGACGACGAGCTGGAAGAGCACCAGCTCGGAGTCGTGCGTCTCCACCTCGAACAGCCCGGTCTTGTCGGCGCGGAACTCCACCGAGCCGGGCGTGCCGGCCGGCAGCCGGGCGCCCAGGTCGTAGCCGTGCACGTGCAACTCGTCGGCCACGTCGGAGGTGACGGTGATCCGGACCAGCTGGCCCTTACTGACGGTTACCCGTCCGGTCGGCGGATCGACCCGCTTCTTCGCGATCGTGACGGTGATCTGTTGGTCCACCGCGGCGGTGCTGGCGGAGGCGCTGGGCGTGCCGGTGGCCGTCGGGGTCGGCGCGGTGGGGGTGGCGCTCGACGGGGCGACGGACGTGGGCCCCGGCGAGGGGGTGGTCAGCGAGGGGTCGTCGTCCTGCCCGCAACCGGCGAGGAGCAGGGCGCCGAGGGTGGCGGCGGCGAGGGCGGCGGCGGTCCGGGTGGCGGGGGTACTGACGAACACGGGCGGACTCCGAACGACGCGAGGAGGACGGGTGTCGGGTTGATCGTCGGGGAGGAGAACTCTACGTCTTGTTCGGTGCCGGGGAAATGACCATGATGAACGAATGCGATCGAAGCTGGTCACTGTGCGTAGGGTCCTGAGCCGTGTCGTGGCGGCGCTGGCGGCGACCCTTGTGGTGTCGTTGCTGCTGCCTGTCGCCCCGGCGTCCGCGCACGGCCAGCTGGCGACCTCCACCCCGCTGAAGGGCACTGTCGTACGCGAGCCGCTGACCCAGTTGGCGTTGTACTTCACCGAGAAGCCGGCGTCCAACGCGCATTTCGCCATCAGCGGTCCGGACGGGTCGCGAGTGGACAACGGGTGGTCCTACGGTGAGCCGAAGCGACTGGACAAGCCGGTCACCGAGTACTTCATGGTCAACGGCGTGTTCGAGCCACGGCTCTACCACACCGGCTTCCCGGCCATGGTTACCGTCGCGCACTGGCCGGCGAAGGGTCGCTACACCGCCAGCTACCTCTCGGTCGCCTCGGACGGTGAGGCGGTGCGGGGCGAGGTGACCTTCGACTACCAGGGCCCGGGCACGCCGGCCCCGGCCGGCTGGTCGGCGCCCACGGCGGGGCCGGATCCGGCGCTGCTCGCCCAGGCCGAGGGCGAGGGATCGACCAACCCGGGGGCCACCGGCAGCCCGGTCGCCCCTACCGGCGCTGCGGCGGACGATCCGGCCGGCGCCACGCCGGAGCAACGCGGGGACGGCTTTCCGGCCTGGTTGGTCCCGGCCCTGATCGTCGTCGTGGTCTCGGCGATCGTGCTGGTGGCCGCCCGTCGTCGGCCCGCGGCGCGCGGAGCCGCCACTGTGGATCGCCGATCCGTCGGCGGGGCGGGCCGGGGCGGAGCCGCAACCCGCACGTCTGCCAACCCGACCCGGAAGAGCGGCAATCGAGCCGGCGGTCCGGCGCGGCGCGGACAGCGTTAGACAGTCGCAATAGCCGGGCACTCTTCGCGTACCGTGGCGAACTTTCGCACGGACATAGGAAACTTTTGATGTATCGAGGCGAAGCCATGGACAGTCCAATCGAAACGCCTTAATGTTCCGAGCCATCCACCCGGTGTTTCCGCAACGTCACTCGTCGGCGTCGAGGACGTTACGGAGCCGGGCCGACGGCCATCCTCACCGCTGATCCACGCCGGCCGTCGGACACTCCACTGCCTCCTGGAGGAACGATGGGCACACGCCTGCTACGCCGACTCCACCATCCCGTCCTGGGTGCGCTGGCACTCGTCCTCGCCGCCGGTCTCTGGGCCGTCCCCGCCAACGCCGCTCCCGCACAGGAACCGGGTGTCACGCTGCGCGTCTTCGACGTGCAGGTGCCGCTGTCCGAGCTGTGCACGCTCAAGCCCGCCCAGACCCCGAACGTCGACAAGCTGATGTCCACCATCAACTGGACCTCGGCGGCCGACTTCGGCTTCGAGGACAACTTCGTCTCGCAGGTGCTCGGCAACATCACCACCACCCAGGCCGGCAGCCACACCTTCCGGCTCAGCAGCGACGACGGCTCCAAGCTGTCGATCGACAACGCCGTGGTGATCAACCATGACGGCCTGCACGGTGCGACCCCGCCGAAGGAGGGCACCGTCACCCTCACCGCCGGCCTTCACGCGCTGCGCATCGACCACTTCGAGCGTGGGGGCGGGCAGCAGATCACGCTGGAGTGGAAGACTCCCGGTTCGTCGACCTTCGTGGTCGTACCGAACTCGGCGCTGAGCACCGACGCCGGCGTGGTCCGGGTGACCGCACCCGGGCGCAAGGAGTGCGAGGGTGTCTCCGACACCCCCGGCGACGGCCTGCCGCTGACCGGCGTACACCCCGGCTACACAGTGACCAACCTGCGGCCCAGCGGCTTCCAGCCGAAGGTCACCGGCATGGACTGGCTGGCCGACGGCCGGCTGGTCGTCAGCACCTGGGGCGGCAGCGACCAGTCCGGCACCTCGCAGGACGGCGAGGTCTGGATCCTCGGCAACACCGGCGGGTCGACAACCCCGGGCAACGTGACCACCAAGAAGATCGCCGGCGGCCTCAAGGAACCGATGGGGCTCAAGGTCGTCGACGGGGTGGTCTACGTGACCGAGAAGCAGCGGTTGACCCGGCTGGTGAACACCGGCGGTGACGAGGTGGCCGAGCGCCTGGAGACCGTCGCCACCTGGCCGTACGGCGGCAACTTCCACGAGTTCGCGTTCGGCCTGCTCTACCAGGACGGGTTCTTCTATCTGAACCTGTCGGTGTCGATCAACTCTGGCGGCGCCACCACCAACCCGCAGCCCGCGACCAACCGGGGCACCACCCTCAAGGTCAACAGGGACACCGGCGCGGTCAGCTACGTCGCCGGCGGCCTACGGACGCCACACGGCATCGGCTGGGGCCCGGAGGGCGGCATCTTCGTCACCGACAACCAGGGCGGCTGGCTGCCCTCGTCGAAGCTGGTGCACGTCAAGCAGGGCCGGTTCTTCAACCACTTCACGAACCCGGCGGGTCCGTTCGACACCGCTCCGGTCACGCAGCCGGTGCTGTGGATGCCGCAGAACGAGATCGCCAACTCGCCCAGCACGCCGCTCTACCTGACCAGCGGTCGCTACGCCGGCCAGTTCGTCATCGGTGACGTGACCTACGGCGGCCTGCAACGGGCGAATGTGGAGAAGGTCAACGGCGAGTACCAGGGTGCGCTGTTCCGGCTCACCCAGGGCCTGGAGGCGGGTGTCTCAGAGGTCAACGTCGGCCCGGACGGCGCGATCTACGTCGGTGGGCTCGGCGCGGGCGGCAACTGGGGGCAGACCGGCAAACTGTCGTACGGCCTGCAGAAGCTCACCCCGAACACCGCCACCACGTTCGAGATGCTCGCGATGCGCGCCACCACGACCGGCTTCGAGGTGGAGTACACCCAGCCGGTGTCGACGGCGACCGCCGCCGAGCTGGCCGCGCGCTACAAGCTCAAGCAGTGGCGGTACGTGGCGACGTCGAACTACGGCGGGCCGAAGATCGACGAGGAGACGCTGACCGTCACCTCGGCCACCCTCTCGGCCGACGGCAAGAAGGTCAGCCTCACGGTGCCCGGTCGCAAGGCCGGCCGCGTGGTGCACCTGCGCTCGCCGCGCCCGTTCACCTCCACCAGCGGCGAGTCCCTGTGGAGCACCGAGGCGTGGTACACGCTCAACTCGATCCCGGGCAGTCCCCCGCCGCCGACCGGCGGCACCATCACCGGCGTCGGCGGCAAGTGCCTGGACGTCGACAACGCTGGCACCGCCGACGGCACGAAGATCCAGCTCTGGACCTGCAACGGCACC
>NZ_JAKKFG010000001.1:0-275924 GCF_022230905.1 Micromonospora salmantinae | reverse complement strand
CCCCACCACAGTGGAACCCCAACCGGGGCTTTTCGTACCGCGTCCCCGCCGCTCTCGCGCCGGGCACTTTTACTACGTTACCTCACCGTCTTCGCCGTGTCAAACCGTGTGTCCCGGTCTGTCATGCTTCGTACGGGTCAGCGCCGGCGCACTCACGCAGCAGCGAACCGCTGCGTCAGGTCGTCGGATTCAGCAGACCGGCCGCTGCGGTTTCCCGCAGTCTCGCCCGGTTCCCTGCCGGTCGTGAACCTTACCCGGTCGGCTTCGCCGCACCAAATCCGCCTCGCGGCCGATCCGGCGAGCCCCGCCCGGACCGCGTCTCCCAGAAGTGAACCCCTGCTTGACCCGGTTGCCATCCCGTTTCGGTGCTCTAGGACCTTCGTCCCGTTTGCCCCGTTCCGCGCTGGCAGAGAGAAAGTTACGCGTCTGCGGGTTTGATCGTCAAATCCACGGGTAGCGGCGCGCGTCACATTCGCACGTCCGACCGGTTTTCCCAGGTCAGAGCCGTTCCGTCAGCAGCAGGCGCTCGGCGACCATCACGCCAGGCCGTCCTGGTCCTCAGGAGCGGCGGTGATCAGGACGGCTGCCGCCGCCGGGCGGCGAGCCAGGCCCGGACGCCGAGAACACCGGCGGTGGTGCCGATGGCCAGGGACGCGGCGATCAGCAAGACGTGCACCCACAGAAAGCTGGTGGCCGGGCCGTCGGCCACCGTGCCGGACGCCCAGGACCGCGGGTCCTGCCAGATGGCGACCGCGAACCTCGGCCAGATCACCCAGGTCCAGACGCCGACTCCGACCAGGAAGAGGCTCCACCCTCGCGACAGCACCATGGCAGCCGAGTATGCCAGCGCGCCTGGTCACCGTGCCCGCGCCGGCGCGCAACCGGGCGGCGGCGCGAACGCCGGGCGGACCGCCCCACACCTCGGCAGGAGCGCTGCCGCGTGGAGCCCAGGCTGTTTCCGGCGTCAGCGGGATGGGCACTGCGAAGGGGGACAGCTGAGGACGACCACCCCCTCGGTCACCCCTCCGGAGGATCAGGAGGGTGGGCACGACGGCCCGGACGCCCCCGGCCCGGGTACGCCCGTCGACCTGGTGGGTTATCAGGTGCAGGCGAGCGACGGGCGTATCGGCACCATCGACGAGACGAGCGACGAGGCGGACGCCGGACACCTGGTGGTCGACACCGGGCCATGGATCTTCGGCCAGAAGGTGTTGCTACCGGCCGGGACGGTCGACCGGGTGGATCACCAGGAACGCGTCGTGCACGTCGACCGGACCCGCCAGCAGATCAAGGACGCGCCACCGTTCCATCCGGTTTCGGCCGACCAGGAGTACCGGGAACGCGTCGGCGCCTACTACGCCGACAGCTACCTTCCGCCTCCCGGCGGCATCCCGCGGGTAATCTGAAGCCGTGGTCCGGACGGGCAACTGCGCATCCGAGGCGGTCGACCTGTTCGACGGCCGCTTCGTCGGTGCCGTGCCCGAGATCCCGACCAGCTCCGGCGACGGCCGTGAGCAACTTCTGAACGTCCTCCGTGCCGGTGGTCTGCGGTTTCGCGCCGGCGCGCGATGGCGGGCGACTCGCTGAGTCGATCCCGCTGACCGAGCAGGGCTGAGCCAGCCCTGCTTCGGCGCGCGCCCATGCGTGACCCACCTTCGGATACGAGAGGCACCACCATGTCCGTCGCACGAATGCTCACCGGCGACCGGCCCACCGGCCGCCTGCACCTCGGCCACTACGTCGGCAGCATCGCCAACCGGGTACGGCTGCACCGGCGCTACGAGAGCTTCTTCATCATCGCCGACCTGCACATGCTCACCACCCGCAACCGCCGGGAGGACATCGACCGGGTCTCCGGCAACGCCCGCGAGATGGTGACCGACATCCTCGCCGCCGGCGTCGACCCGGACCGGGCCACGTTCTATCTCCAGTCGGCCATCCCCGAGGTCGGCGACCTCAACACCCTCCTGCAGAACCTGGTGACCGTCCCCCGGCTGGAACGGGTGCCCTCGCTCAAGGACATGGCCCGCGACGCCGGCAAGGAGGAGATGCCGTACGGGCTGTTGGGTTATCCGGTGCTCCAGGCCGCCGACATCCTCTGCGTGAAGGGGGAGGTGGTTCCGGTCGGCCGGGACAACGCCGCACACGTCGAGGTGACCAGGGAGATCGCCCGGCGGTTCAACCACCTGTACGGCCCCGTCTTCCCGGTGCCCGAGTTGATCCCGGCGGACACGCCGAGCCTGGTGGGGACCGACGGCACCGCCAAGATGAGCAAGAGCCGGGGCAACTCGATCGCGCTCTCCGACGACGCGGCGACTGTGCGTCGCAAGGTGCTCGGCATGTACACCGACCCGAACCGGGTGCGGGCCGACGTGCCGGGGACTGTGGAAGGCAACCCGGTGTTCGCGTACCACGAGGTTTTCAATCCGGACCGCGACGAGGTGACCGACCTGGCCCGGCGGTACCGGGCCGGGCGGGTGGGTGACGTGGAGGTCAAGGAACGGCTGATCGTCGCGCTGGAGGGGTTCCTGGCGCCGATCCGGCAGCGCCGGGCCGAGATCGAAGCCGACCGGGGCCTGGTCGACCGACTGATCGTCGAGGGTACGGAACGGACCCGCCAGGAGGTACGCCAGACGGTGCTCGAGGTACGCCGGGCGATGGGGCTGACCGGCGCGTACCAGCAGATGCGACGGCGGGCTGAGCGAAGCCGGCGCCGGACGGACGCCTCGACCTGAGGCCGGGGCGTCCGGTCGGCGGCAGGGCGCCGGGTCCGCTGCGACACCATCGGGGTCTCAGCGGATCCGGACGTCAGCCAGGTCCAGGGTGATCGGCGTCCAGGAGAGGTCCGGGGTGCGGTCCTCCTGGCGGATGTGGATCCGGCGTCGCGTCGGCACGACCAGCCCGTCGACCTCGGTCGCCCCGCTGACGTGGTGCGCGACCGGGGAGGAGCCGTTGACCACCGGCTGGTAGTCCATGCGCCGCAGCAGCCCGCCGTCGTCGAAGTAGTACAGCTGGGTGTCGCTGTGGGTGTGCACGCTCTCGGGGTACGTGACGCGCAGGACGCGCCAGGACTCGCCGTCCTCCTTCCACGGCTCGACCTCGTGCGCCTCCACGCCTGGCCAGGTGAACAGGAACGGCTCGACGAGGTAGTGCCAGGTGGCGTAGCCACGGAAGTAGGCCGCCTGGGCGAGCGTCCACTGGCTCTCCCCGGTGTAGCCGGCAAAGCTGGCCCGAGGGTTCGTCAACTCGTCGATCAGGCTGCCGTCCGCCGCGGTGACGGTGACCCGGTCGGTGTCGCTGTCGTACTCGGTGACCTGGCCGGTGCCCTCCTGGACGTGGCGGATCCGTTCCCGGTGCAGGTCGGCCTCGACAAGTTCGGTGCTGTCGAAGTCGGGGCGGCCCTTGAACGCCCAGAACGGGCCGCCGTAGGTGAGCCGGGTGGTGAGGGTCGACGCGGTGTTCCAGCGATCAAGGCCGCCGTGACGCTCGATCACCTTGGCGAGCAGTGCATCCATTACGCGCTCCTAAGTTAGGACTAGACAGTCCGACGTTAGCACTGTTCGGTGGACGCCCACTACGATGGCGGTGTGACTCAGCGGACTTACCAGGACGCCTGCGGGGCGGCGCGCACGATGGACATCGTCGGCGAGCGCTGGGCTCTGTTGATCGTCCGAGAGTTGGTGTTCGGCCCGAAGCGTTTCGGCGATCTGCGGGCCGGGCTGCCGAAGGCCAGCCAGAACGTGCTCAGCCAGCGACTGCGGGAGCTGGAGCAGTCCGGCATCGTCCGGCGGGTGCAGCTCGGGCCGCCGGCAAGCGTGCACGCGTACGAGCTGACCGAACGCGGCCAGCAACTGGAACCGACACTGATCGAGCTGTCGCGGTGGGGCGCCGGCCTGCCCGCGGAGCCGGACGTCGAGATGAGCACTGACGCGTTCATGCTGTTGCTCAAGGCTCTCTATCGACCACCGACCGACGCGCCGGTGACGGCTCGACTCCGGTTGCAGGTGGGCACCGACGCCTTCGAGGTGGGGGTGTCTCCGAGTGGGATCGACGTCGCCCGTGGCCGGTCGGGCCCTGTCGACGTCACTGTCACCGGCACTGTCAGAGCACTGCGGGACCTGATGTTCGGCGGCACGCCGCTGCGATCGGCGGTATCGGCGGGCGAAATCGACGTGCACGGCGACATCCGAGCGGCCGAGCGGTTCTTCCTGCTCTTCGGAGCGACGCCCGACGAGTAGACCGGATGAAGCTCACAGCAGCTTCGCGGCTTCGGTGTGGCCAAGGCCGAAAAAGATCTGCCCGCGCCGTGTCGATATCACCGGCCCGTGTTCGTCGTCATGCTGTACGGCGACCCGCCGCACCGAGAGGAGCCGAAACGTGAAGTACATGCTGCTGTTCATGAGCCCCATGGTTGACGGGGAGGTCGTCGACAACGGGTGCAGCTTCGAGGACTGGATCCGCTACGACCGGGAGATGAAGGACGCCGGGGTCTGGGTCTCCGGGCACCCCTTGCAGGACCTGACCACCTGCACCACGGTGCAGGTCGGTCCGGACGGCGAGCGCACGATCACCGACGGGCCGTTCGCCGAGACCCGAGAGCTGCTCGGCGGGTACGACGTCATCGACGTGCCGGACCTCGACGCCGCGCTGGACTGGGCGGCCCGCAGCCCCGGGGCCATCGGCACCGGATCGGTCCAGGTCCGTCCCATCTTCGAGATCGACATGCAGGGGTGACAGTGCCGGCTGAGGGGGCAGCCGTCGGGTCGTCGGTGGAGGCGGTGTTCCGGGAGGAACGCGGCCGACTGCTCGCCTCGCTCGTGCGCCGCTTCGGCGACCTCGACCTGGCCGAGGAGGTCACCTCCGAGGCCATCGAGGCGGCGCTGACGCACTGGCCGACCGACGGCGTCCCGAGCCGGCCGGGGGCCTGGCTGCTCACCACTGCTCGTCGTCGGGCCGTGGACCGGCTGCGTCGGGACCGGGTGCTGGCGACCCGGCTCGCCGTACTGCAGGCGGAGGCCGAGCGGGCCGATCACGCGCCGCCCGCCGACGCGGACCGCGACCTGCCCGACGACCGGTTGGCGCTCTTCTTCACCTGCGCGCACCCGGCGCTGGCCGCGCAGGATCGCGGCGCGCTCACCCTGCGGTTCCTGGCCGGCCTCACCACCACCGAGGTCGCGCGGGCCTTCCTGGTGCCGCCCGCCACCATGGCCCAACGACTCGTCCGCGCCAAACGGAAGATCCGCGACGCACGCATCCCGTTCCGGGTGCCGGGGCCCGACGAGCTGCCCGGTCGGCTGCCCACGGTTCTCCAGGCCGTCTACTCGGTCTTCACCGAGGGGTACGCGGCCAGCACCGGCCCGGATCTGCAACGGATCGACCTGGCCGAGGAAGCCATCCGGCTGGGCCGGATCCTGCGGCGGCTGCTGCCGGCCGAGCGGGAGGTCGCCGGGCTGCTCGGCCTGATGCTGCTGGTCCACGCCCGACGGGACGCGCGTACCGGGCCGGACGGCGCCATGATCCTTCTCGACGACCAGGACCGGGGACGCTGGGACCGTCAAATGATCGAGGAGGGGCGCGGCCTGGTGGTGGTCGCGCTGACCGGCCGAGCGCCCGGCCCGTACGGCGTGCAGGCCGCCATCGCCGCGCTGCACGACGAGGCCGCCGACGTGGCCAGCACCGACTGGCCGCAGGTGGTGGCCCTCTACGACGTGCTGCTCGGCCTGGTGCCCTCACCGATCGTGGCGCTCAACCGGGCCGCCGCGGTCGCCATGCGGGACGGGCCGGCGGCGGGGCTCGCGCTGCTCGACGAGTTGGCCGACGAGCCTCGGCTGCGCGGCCACCACCCCTATCCGGCGGCGCGGGCCGACCTGCTGCGTCGGCTCGGCCGGTACGACGAGGCCGCCGCCGCGTACCGCAGCGCGTTGACGCTGGTCGGCACCGAACCGGAGCGCGCGTACCTGCTCAGTCAGCTGAGAGCCGTCACGACCGAGTGAGCTGTACCCTTCCCGGGTGAGTCTGCCTCTGCCTCCCGGGCCGTTCGCCGCGTACCTGTTCGACTGCGACGGCACCATCGTCGACTCGATGCCGCTGCATTACCTGGCCTGGCAGCGGGCCCTTGAGGAGTGGGGCTGCGAGTTCCCCGAGGACCTCTTCTACGCCTGGGGTGGGCGGCCCACCGCCGACATCATCGTCACGCTGAACGAGCAGCAGGGTCTGGCCATGCCGGTGGCGGCCGTCGTCGAACGCCGGGAGAGCTACTACCAGGAGTTGCTACCGCAACTCGCCGCCGTGCCCGACGTGCTGGCGCACATCCACGACGCGCACCGGCGGGTCCCGTTCGCCGTCGTCTCCGGCAGCACCCGCGCATCGGTCACCGCCTCCCTGGACGCGCTCGGTCTGCTGGACCGGTTCGACGTGCTGGTCTGCGCCGACGACTACACCCGGGCCAAGCCCGACCCGGAGGCGTTCCTGCTCGCGGCGGAGCAGCTCGGCGTACCCCCGGAGTCCTGCCTGGTCTTCGAGGACACCGACCTGGGCATCCAGGCAGCGACGGCGGCCGGCATGGCTTCGGTACGCGTGCCGCAACAGCGCACGCCCTGACGTCTCAGGCGACCGTCAGCAGGAGCTTGCCGGCGTAGGACGTCTGTAGGCGCTGGTGTGCGTCCCGCACCTTGCCCAGCGGGAACTTCTCCGCGACGTGCACCACGAACGGCCCCGCCTCGATGAGTTCGTTGAGGCGCTGCAACTGTCGAGGACTCGATTCGCCGTCGTACGCGCGGACCATGACGCCCGACCGCTCCTGCGGCTCCGGCCGCACCCCGTGGGCGAACGCGACGACCCCGCCGTCGGCCAGCGCCTCGGTCAGCCGGTCCAGCGTCGCGCCGCCGGCCATCGCCAGGATGGCGTTCACCCCGCCCGGCGCCGCGTCCCGGATCCGGGCCAGCACGTCGGTCATGTCGCCGTGGCCGTCGAGGGACACGTCGGCGCCGAGTCGGGTCACCAGCGCGACGCCGTCCGCCCCGGACGCCACGGCGATCACGTTCAGCCCCTGCCGCTTCGCCAACTGCACGGCCAGGTGGCCCTGACCGCCGCTCGCACCGAAGATCAGCAGCCAGGCGCCGGCCGACAGGCTGATCGCGTCGAGCCCGGCCAGCGCGGTCAGCGCGTCGGTGGGCATGGCACCGGCGTGTTCGGCAGGCACGCCGTCGGGCACCTTCGCCGCGTACTCCGCCTTGACCGACGCGTACTCGGCGTAGAAGCCGCCCTTCGGGCGAGCGGTGGCGGAGACGTAGACCAGGTCGCCCACCGCCAGGCCGGTCACCTTGCTGCCGGCCGCGATCACGGTTCCGGCGCCGTCGGAGCCGGGCACGATCGGGAGCGCCGAGCCCTCCGGCACCAGCACACCCTCGCGCTCGTACGCGTCCCACACCCCGACACCTGCGCTCAGGACCTTGATCAGCACCTCGTCGTCGGCGACCTGCGGGATCGGCAGCTTCCGCAGGGTGATCACCTCCGGCCCGCCGAACTCGTCGAAGGCCGCGGCCTGCATCCGCTCTGGCACATCCCCGTCAACCATGTGGCTTCCCTCTCCGTGCCGGCGTCACCGTCGCAGCATGCCGGCTCGGGAACAGGCGTGGCCCGGGGCCGAGCGTCGTTCACCCACAAGGACGAACGCCAGCGCTGGGTGGGCCTCGCCGGGCGTAGCCGGGTCAGGAGGTCTGCGGCTCCGGGCCACGAAGCGCCTGCTCGACGGCGTCGCGTACGCGGGCGTCCTCGCGCGCCTTGCTCTGCGCCCGGTTGCGGCGTCGGTACAGGTACGCCCCGACGAGCAGGGCGATCAGCACGACGAGCACCAGCACCAGCATCCAGGGCAGGGCCCAGCCGTGCGCGGTGACCTGGACCGGCTTGAGCGAGGTGGTGGAACCCGAGGCGTCGGTGAGCAGGGGTGTCACCGTCGCGGTCGCGGCCAGCGAGACGGCGGGAGCCACCCCGTGTACGGGCACCGTCACGTCCCAGCTCTCACCCGGAAGCAGCTCCGGCGGCGCGGCGACATCCTCGGCCCGCACCCGCAGCAGGCCGAACGGGCCCGAGACGGTCACCGCCTGCCTACCGGACAGGGCCGCGTTGCCGACGTTGTGGACCTTGTAGGTGATGGTGGCGTCACCCTTGCTGAACGGGTTGGTCGGCCCGGCGTACGTGACGTGGAGGTTCTCGATCGCGAGGTTCGGCTTCAGCTCGCCGCCCACCCGCAACTTGATCCGGATACCGAGGCGCCGGTCGACGTTGATCCCCTCAGCCTGGTCGGCCTGGGTCAGCGTGGTGAGGATGCCACCGACGTAGTCGCCGGGCGTGGCGTTCTCCGGAACGTTGACCTTGAAGGGGACCTGGGCGGTCTTTCCGGGCTGGATCACGACGCTGCCGGCGTTCGGCTTCACCCAGGCGCCGATCGCGATCGACTTCTTGTCCTTGGTGAGCAGGTCGAGCTGGCCGGCGTCGGTGGTGAAGCCGTCGGCCGCGTACACGGAGAGGGTCAGCGGCGCCGGGCCGCGGTTGGCCACGACCATGGCGTCCTCGACGGCACCGCCCGGGTTGACGTTGTAGCTGTAGCTGGACCGGGCCTCGCCGTAGCCGTTGGAGGCCGTCCGGACCGTCCAGGCGACGTTGCCGTCCGCCGCCAGGGCGGGACCGGCGCCGACACCGACGGCCGCGACGACGGCGAGCAGGGACAGTGCGGTCGTACGGAGGCGTGCGGTGGTCGTGGTCTTCCAGCGAGTTACGGACGGTTGCATCTCAAGTCCTTGTGGTGATCTTGGTAGTGGGTGAACCGGTGGCGGGGTAGGCCCCGAAGGTGCCTACCCCGCCGAGTGGAACAGTCCGGTCAGCTGCTCAGGGCAGTGATCGTGAGGGTGGTGCGGTAGCTGCCCTTCGCGATGCTGTCCGGGATCTTCAGATCCAGGTCAGCGCCGAGCTTGGCGCCACCACGCGGGTGACCCTGCGCGGCCGCGGCGAGCGCGCTGGAGACCGAGAGGCCCTTGCCCTGGTCGTCGAGCGACGACAGGACCGGGGCACCGGCCTCGGCGCCCGCGCCGGCGTCGAGCACGTACGGGTTCCAACCGAGGTAGGAGCCGGAGAACTTCTTGTCGGCGTCCTGGAAGTCGCCGACGTTGGCCGAGATCGACCACGGGGCGAGCGACCGGCGGCTGTCCGACACGAGGATCGGGTTGATCTTGCCGTTGGCCTGGAAGTAGGTGCCGTTGCGCTCCTGCGCGGTGCCCAGGTCGACCAGACCGTTGTAGCCGTCGATCGTCCAGCCGAACTCGCCCGGAGCCGGGTTCGGCACGTTGACCTGAATGGCCTGACCGTCACCGCTGTACGGGTGAATCGTGGTGTTGTCGACGATCGAGCCGACCGGCTGGCCGTCCGGGGTGTTGACGCAGGAGACGCCCTTCTCGACCGCCGCGTTCGGTGCCGCGCAGGTGCCGCTGCGAATGTTCTGCAGGACCAGCTTGTCCGCCTTGACCTGCACCTTGACGTAGCTGCGAACGTGCTCCTGGTTCTGCGCCGAGTTGAACCAGTAGTTGCTCGGGTTCAGCGGGTCCGGGCCGAGGCCCTCGACACCAGTGCCGGAGTTGTCGGGCTTCTTGATGTCGTAGTACTTCGAGCCGGAGGCCGAGTTCGCCGTCACGTAGATGACACCGCCCGGGCCGGGGAACACGTCGGCAGCACCCGGCTTCTCGGCCGGGTTCTCCTTCTGGCCGTTCTTGATGGAGTAGCTACGGGTGTAGACGTGGTCGTGACCCTGCAGCACCATGTCGATGCCGAGATCGGAGAACGCCGTCGTGAAGTCCTTCCGGCGGTTCTTGTTGTCCGCGTCGGTGGAGTGGCTCGCGGCCGAGTAGATCGCGTGGTGGTAGACGAGCACCTTCCACTTGGCCTCGGAGCCGTGCTTGTTGACGACGTCGGTGACGTACGAGACGTGCGCCGCGTCGCCACCGGGCGAGCCGTCGGCGGGGTTGACGTAGCTGTTGCTGTTGATGTCGATGAACAGCACGTCCTTGTAGATGTACCAGTAGTCGCCGCCGGAGCGGGTCGACTGGTCACCGTTGTAGTACTGGGCCGAACGGTCGGTGTTCGGGGTGAAGTGGTGCTGCTCCCAGGACTTGCCGCCGACGTCGTGGTTACCGATGGTCGCGGCCGTCGGGTACTGCCGAAGCTGCTCCGGGGAGAGGTACGCGTCCCACTGTGCCTCGTTGTTCGCGGACTCGACGTGGTCGCCGCCGGAGACCAGCAGCTCGGCGTTCGGGTTCGCCGCGGTGGCGACCTTCAGGGTTTCCGCCCAACCGGCCTGGTCCTTCGCGACGTCGCCGGAGGCGCCGATCTGGGGGTCGCCGAAGAACAGGAAGTCGTAGTCGCCCTCGAAGTCCTGCGTCTTGAAGGCGTACGCCGGGGACCAGCTGCCCTCGGCGCCGACCCGGTACGAGTACGCCGTGTTCTCACGCAGGTTGCTGATCGTGGCGTGCCGGTTGAAGCCGGTGGTGGAGGTGTTCGCCGCGCCGACGGCGTCGAAGCTGACCGCGCCGGCCGGGAACTCGCCGTTGACGATCTCGGCGGTCGGGGCGAGCTGGATCTTCTGCGCGGTGTCGGCGGAGGAGTACCAGCTCACGATGCGCTGGGTCTCGTTGGCGCCGACGCCGAGGACCACACCGGTGATCGTGGTGGACTCGGCCGCGCTCGCGGTGGCCGTCAGGCCACTGCCGAGGGCCGCGCCCAGGCCGAGGAACCCGGCTGCGACCCCGGCGACCAGGCGCCGCCGCACGAGCGCGGAGGCCCGTGTCGAGGTGCTCAATGTCATCGACATTGTTCCCTTTTCAAATAGAGAAATGGATTGTGCCTTCACCCGACGCTGGGGAAGCAATTCCACGCTTTCGCCGCCCGATGAACCGGCCATGAACGTGATCTTGCGAAAGACTGCACTCACGAACTACTTAGCTCTACTCATGATCCGGAAATGCGCTGCACAAACCAGATCAACCCCATAATGGACACGCCTGCGGAAACAGCTCCGGTCGCCCAGAGGCCGGCTTTCGGCGCACGACGGCGCAGCACGAACAGCAGCGGGAAGACGACAGCGATAATCGTCAACTGAACGACCTCGATGCCGACGTTGAACACCAGCAGCGACCACAGCAGGGTCCACGACCACGCCTCGTCGATACCCAGCGCGCCCGCGAAGCCGAGGCCGTGCACGAGGCCGAAGCAGAACACCACACTGAGGCGGATCCAGCCGGCCCGATCCAGGCTGAAATGGCCGCGCCCGGCCGTCTCCAGGTCGGCCGCGTGCTCACCACGCCGCCAGATCCCCCACAGGTGCCAACCGGCGACGACGGCGATCGAGAGCGCGATGATCGGCTCCACGATCACCCCCGGCACCTCGACCAGGCCGAGCGCGGCGAGCATGAACGTCACCGAGTGCGCCAGGGTGAAGCTGGTGGCCGCGAGCACGATCTCCCGAAGCCGCCGAGACCCGGCGATGAGCGCCAGCAGGAACAGGATGTGGTCGACCCCGGTCAGCAGATGCTCGGCGCCCAGGAGGAAGAACTCGCCGAACCGCTCGTACCAGGCCTGCGCGGTCGAGAAGGACGGGTTGGCGGCGTCGAGCGCCGCACTGCCCGAACGGCCGTCGATCTCGTAGGTGACTATCGTCTTCGTGCCCTTGACGTAGCCCTCACCATCAGGGAAGAGGCCGCTGCGCACCACGTGCTCGTCGGCCCGCTCCGGGCAGGTCCAGTCGAGCAGCAGGTCCGCGTACGGCACACCCTCGCGCTCGCCGACCGTCGCGTCACCCACCTGGGTCGGCCGGCAGGCCGCACCCCGGGAACTCACCGAGAACCGGTCGGAGACGTACCCGAGAACCGCCGACGCGTGACCCTTCAGTGCGGCGGCCTGGGCGGCGGTGTCGCCCGCCTCGAACGCGGCGGTCCCCGCCTGGAAGAGCGGGTCGTCGTCGCCGGCATCCGCGGCGGAAACGACGAGGAGGTCGTATTCGAGCTCCACCCCGGTCCGAATGTGACCCTCATCTCCCGCTGCAATTTTCGCGTACACGGTCGACGAGAAGCCGTGCGCGGACGCCGGTTCGGCGCCCAGAAACGGAACCACCGCTGCGGCGAACCCGACAGCGGCGACGATAACGGTGCGGCGGATGCGGCCTGACATTCGACTCCCTCGGTTGGCCAGTGCACGTTGCATGCCGTTGGTGAACACCAACCCGCGCACCGACGAACCGCCGGGGAACAACTTCCCCGAACGGCCGCCCACCGATTACCGGTGACCGGAATTGAGATAGGAATACGAAGAAGTACGCGCACTTTCCGCCACCACCCGGAGGACGATCACCTTGCGCCCCCCGCTTCGGGCCGTTGCCATGCTGGCCGTGACCGCCGCGCTGGTCACCGCCTGCAACTCCAGCGACGACTGGTCCGAGCCACGTCCGGCGCCCAGCGCCATCGGCACTCTCGGCCCGGGGTTCGTCGACCCCTCCACGAAGCCCGCGCCGGAGGCGACCATCACCCCGCGGCCCGGTTCGTGGGCCGACGTCCACCCGCCGAAGGACTACCGGGTCGTCCTGCTGACCAGCGGTACGGACAACGCGACCAAGGCCCTCGTGACGGCGGTGAAGGAGTGGGCCGACGACGAGCACGTCGACCTGAGGACCATCGTCGTCGGCAGTGCGCACGACACCGTTCCCAGCATCGCCAAGGCGATGGAGATGGGCCCGGACCTCATCGTCAGCGCGGGCAACGACCTCATCGACGGCCTCGCGCTGGTCACCCCGAACCACCTGGACGAGAAGTTCCTCGTGGTCGGCGCGGAACTCGCCGAGCCCACCTACAACGTCACAGCTGTCGACTGGGACGGCGCGTCGTTCCGTGGCGAGGGGCTCGGCATGTCCTCGACGTACGACCCGAACTCGTTCACCGCGGACCGGTGCGCGGCGGCCATCCGGGCGGGCGTGGCCGCGGTCCTCAACGACCTGACCGGGCTCGTGGTCTGGCTCTGACGCTCGGCTCCGCCGCGCAGCCGCGCGACCCGGTGCGGAGGCTGTGTGCCTCCGCACCGGGCCTGCGGGTCACCCGGTGGAACAGGTGGGAGTCATCCCCGCACCGGTGCCGCTGCCCTGGTAACCGAACTCGGTCGACTGCCCGGCTGCGATGGCGCCGTTGTAGGCGACATTGGTGAACTGGACGGTCCCGGTGCTGCCGCTCCGATTGGCGCTCCAGATGCTGGTGATGCTGGCACCCGACGGCAGAGTCATGGTTACCGTCCAACCGTTTACCGGCGCGGTGCCGGCGCTCACCCGCACCGTGGCGACGAAACCGCCCGTCCACTGGTTGACCGACACCGTCGCCGCACAGCCACCGGTCGGGGGCGGCGTGGTCGGGGGCGGCGTGGTCGGGGGCGGCGTGGTCGGGGGCGGCGTGGTCGGGGGCGGCGTGGTCGGGGGCGGCGTGGTCGGGCCGTCAGCCAGGACCGGCGTCGGCCAGTCCCGCCAGTCGGCCAACCGGCCGAGCGCCCTGCTGGAAATCCGGATCACGCCCGGCTCGTTGCCCGTCTTCAGCAAAAACTTGCGGATGTTGTTCTGCAGAGGGGTACGCCACTCGGGGCGGTTGGCGCAGTGGCTGCCGTCCTGCACGTCGGACCAGTAGGTGATGTTGTCGCCGGCGCCGAGCGCCTGGTAGACCTCGGCGCCGCCCAGGGCCGCGACGCTCGCCGACCGGGGGCCGAGGTTGGCGATGTGTGGGTTGTCCATGATGAACAAGCCGCGCGGTGCCACCATCGCGACCATCTCGTGGGTGTCCACCGGGAGCCGGTTCGGGCTGCCGGTGAAGGAGCCGAACGCGTCACCCAGCCAGGGTTGCTCCCCGTACGCGCTGCTCAGGCTCTGCGCGCCCTCACCCGGGATCCCCCGGAAGATGGGGACGCCCGCGCTGCCCGACTCGATCGGCATGGTCAGGGCGATGCGCTGGTCGAACACGCCGATCGCGAAGGCGCCCTTGCCGTAACGGGAGCAACCGGTGACGCCCATCGCGTCGGCCTTGAGGATCCTGCCGTCGGACTGCTCGATGACGTCGATGATCCGGCTGACGCCCCACCCCCAGGCGGCGAGCAGTCCGGTGCTGCTCGATGAGCCGTAGATGCTGTAGAACGCGCCCTGCTTGTTGGTCCGGGGAGTGCCCTCGCGGCCGACTGCCAGCGGGTCGTAACTGATCACGGCAGCGCCGGCGGCCTTGATGGTGGCCGTGTCGGCGCCGAACCCGCCGACGACCACGACGGCGGGGAAGGGACCGGTGCCGCTCGGCAGCTCGACCCGCGCCGAGAAGGTGGAGCTCCTGCCGTTGTGTGCCACGTTGACGGTGACGGTGCTGTTGGAGACCGTCCCCGTGACCGTCGCGGGCTTGGCGGGCTTCTCGCCAAAGACGAACTTCTCGGCGAGTTCCTTGATCTCCGCCCGCCGGCAGCGCCAGTCGGACCTGGCGGTGATGGTCGTTCCGTTCAGCTTCTTGAAGGGATCGGGAAGCTTGGCGTTGGTGGGCAGCGAGCCCAGGTCCGGCAGACCGGACACGGCGCAGTCGACGCCCTCGTCCTCCACTGCCGCAGCCAGCGTACCCATGGCGGCTTGCGCATTCGTCGTTCGTGTCACTACCGATACCGATCCGGCGACAGTGAGCGCCGCCAGCGCCAGCACGACGACCAGGAACCGGGTCCTGGAACGGCCCGAGGGGATGGTCACTAGAGGTCTCCTTCCGAGGTGGTGGTTTACAGGAAGGGACGAAGCGAGATCGATGATCACGATTGCCAGCCACGTCAAGCCTGGGCCGACTCATTGCAGAGTGTCAATGTTTTTCCGAAAGTTTCGACCCCATCTTGTCGAAACCTTTCGACGCCAACGCCCGGCTCGACGGCCGGCATCAGGTCCGCGCCGAACACCGACGGCACGATCGTGGCCCGCTGTCGACGCGACGGTAAGGAGATCGGCACCTCGGACAGCCCGTGGGCCGAGTTCGCAGTCACGCAGACGATCCAGCGGGCCTACCGGATCGTCTGACGCGTTGCCCGGTCCGGGGTGGCTGCCGCTGGAGCCGCCGCCCCGGACCGGACCTCACTGCCTCAGGCGGTCAGGGCGCCGTCGATGGCGATGGACGCGCCGCTGATGAAGGTGGCCTCGTCGCTGAGCAGGAACGCGGTGAGCGCGGCGACCTCGTCGGAGGTTCCGGCTCGTCCGGTCGGCTGCGCCGACAGGTAGCGCTCCGCGATCTCCGGGGCCTGGCTGACCACGCCCTGCCAGAGCGGGGTGTCGATCAGGCCGGTGACCAGGGCGTTGACCCGTACACCGGAGCGCGCCACGTCCAGGGCCGCCGAGCGCGTCAGACCGATGACCCCGTGCTTCGCCGCGTTGTAGGCGGCCTGGGTCCCGTCGCCCTTCACGCCGGAGACCGAGGCGTTGTTGACGATCGCGCCACCGCCGGAGGCGATGATCGCCGGCAGCTCGTACTTGAGGCCGTAGAAGACGCTCGTCAGGTTGAGGGCGAGCGACCGGTGCCAGTTGTCGCTGTCGGTCTCGCGCACGCTGGCCATCGGACCACCGCCGGCGTTGTTGAACGCGCCGTCCAGCCGCCCGTACTCAGTCACCGCGGCGTCCACGAGCCGCGCCATGTCCTCCTCGACCGTCACGTCGGTCGGCAAGAACAGGGCACTGCCGCCCGCGTTCCTGATCTGCGCGACGACTTCCTCGCCCCGGTCCTTGTCCCGGGCGCCGATGACGACGCGGGCTCCTTCCGTGGCCGCCCGCTGGGCGAACGCCAGGCCCATGCCCTGCGTGCCGCCGGTCACGACCAGCACCTTTGCTTCCAACCGTCCAGACATCTCGTCTCACATCCACTTCGACTGGTGAGCCGCCACGGGGCCCGCAGGGCTCTTCGTGAGACGGAACGCTAGCTTTTTCTGGAACGTTCGACAAAGTAACGACACTCACAGTCGACCCCTCCGCAGGCGCGACTTCCTCTTGATTGCTCGACACAATCCGGCAAAGGAGCTGATTTGGCCGTCCGAAACACCTCGGACGCCGCTGTAACCGCAGGCACATTCTTTGGTGTCCGTTCCATAAAGTAGTTAGCGTTGGGCGAGTCGCTCGAATCCGCCTAAACCACTCTTAAGGAACAGTCATGCCCACAGGTCGCACCGCCCCCGAGTCCCAGCGGTGGAAGGCCCTGTTGTTCATCTCCATCGCTCAACTGATGGTGGTGCTCGACGGGGCGGTCATGAACATCGCGCTCCCCTCGGCGCAACAGGCGCTGCACTTCACCGACGGGAGCAGGCAGTGGGTGGTGACCGCGTACGGTCTGGCCTTCGGCGGTCTGCTGCTTGTCGGTGGCCGGATCGGTGACATGGTCGGGCGCAAGCGCACCTTCCTGATCGCGCTGGCCGGCTTCGCGATCGCCTCGGCCATCGGCGGCCTGGCCGTCAACGCCGCGATGCTGCTGCTCGCCCGGGCACTCCAGGGTGTGTTCGCGGCCCTGCTCGCGCCGGCCGCGCTCTCGTTGCTCTCCCTGTCCTTCATCCAGCCGAGGGAACGCGCGAAGGCGTTCGGCGTGTTCAGCGCGGTCTCGATCGCCGGCGGCGCTGTGGGCCTGATCGTGGGAGGGCTGCTCACCCAGTACCTGAACTGGCGCTTCGCGATGTTCGTCCTCGTGCCGATCGCGGTCATCGGGATCCTGGGCGCCAGTCGCACAGTCCACGACGACGGCGAGCGGCACCGCGCGCGACTCGACCTGCCCGGCGTACTGCTGGCCAGCTCCGGACTCGTCGGCCTCGTCTACGGGTTCGGTGTCGCCGAGAGCCGCGGATGGTCGGCGGGGGTGACCATCGGGTCGTTCACCGCAGGGGTGCTGCTGCTGGCGACCTTCGTCGTGGTGCAGGCGCGGGTCACGTCCCCGCTGTTGCCACTGCGCGTCCTGACCGAACGCAACCGGGCCGCCGCGTACCTCTCGGTGGGCCTTGCGATCGTCAGCATGTTCGGGATGTTCCTCCTGCTCAGTTACTACTTCCAGCAGGTGAAGGGATGGTCGCCGGTGCTGGCCGGATTGGCTTTCATGCCGATGGCAGTGCCGCAGGCCATCGGTGCCACGCAGATCGGCGCCCGACTCGCGCACCGGATCGCACCCCGGCCGATCATGGTCGGCGGGTACCTCGTCACAGCGGTCGGTCTGGTGCTGCTGGCTTCGCTCGACGCGGACAGCGGCTTCCTGGAGATCGCGTTCGCCGAAGCGGTGATCGGGCTCGGCATCGGCACGGCGTTCATGCCCGCGATGAGCATTTCCACCCACGGCGTCGAGCCCAAGGACGCCGGTGTCGCCTCCGCGATGATCAGCTCGTCGCAGCAGGTCGGCGGGTCGATCGGCACCGCGCTGCTCAACACCATCGCGACCAGCTCGGCCGCCACCTACCTGGTCTCGCACGGTGGCCCGGCGGCGCAGGCCCAGGAGCGGAACGAGGCGCTGATGCACGGCTACTCGGTCGCGTACTGGGTTGCCGTCGGATTTGTGGTCGCGGCGGCACTGGTCTCGGTGGCCATGGTGAACGCCGGCGCCCCGAAGCACGTCCCGGCCCCGACGGACACCCTCGGAGACGTCACTCCGGTGCCCGTGCACTGATCGCTGTCGCGCCTGTCGATCCGGCGCGGTGACCGAGGACACGGTGCACCGATTCCGCCGAGAGGGTGGAATCAGAGGTGTGAGCAGAGAAGGCACCGGCGAGTGACGTCGTGAGGTCCACTCTTTCGACCCGCGATCCGGGTTCGTCCAGCGCTGGCACGACGCCCGCGGCGATCGAATCGATTCCGGCGACGCCCGCCCAGCGGCAGCGCTGGGCGGTGCAGGCGATGGCTGTCGCGCCTGACGACCAGGTGCTGGAGATCGGCTGCGGTCGGGGCGGTGCCGTCTCCCTGGTCGCCGGGCAACTCGCCACCGGTCGGATCGTCGCCATCGACCGCGCCGCAACGATGGTGCGGCTCGCGACCGAACGGAACCTGAGCCACATCGACGCCGGCAGAGCCGAGATCCGGCAAGCAGGGTTCGAGTCGGCCGACCTTCCGACCGGCCACTTCACCAAGATCTTCGCGGTGAACGTCAGCCTCTTCTGGTTGGGCGACGCGGCGCAGCAGATAGCTCGGATACGCAGCCTGCTGGCGCCGGGAGGACGGCTCTACGTCTTCGGCGAGCGACCCACCGAAGCGCACGCCACCGCGAACCTCACAGCGACCGAAACACTGCTCGAGACCCACCGTTTCGCCACGACCACATCGAGCGCCACCCGTGGTCGGGGCCAGGTGCTGACCTGTGTCACCGGCACGCCGATCCGGTGAGCATGGGCTGATCGCAGCGTTGACATGAGCCGGGCGGGCTCGGCGTGACGCCGAGCCCGCCCGTTCCGGGTCAGTCGAGCTTGATCAAACAGGGTCAGCGCTGCAGGGTCAGCAGACCCGGCCGGTACGGCAGCAGGCCGTAGTCGACGCCGTCGGAGCTGGGGGAACGCCCCTGGTAGAGCAGTTGCAGGTTGCAGGCGTCGACGGTCATCGTCTGGTCGGCGTTGGTGCGCAGCAGCTCACCGTGGCTGATGTCGTTGGTCCAGGTCGCGCCGCTGTTGACCTTGCCCGCGAACGGGTTGCTCTGGGACGCGGCCTGCGGGGTCCACGAACCGTTCAGGCTGGTCGCCGTGAACGAACGGAAGTAGCGGCCCGTCGAGCCGATCGCCTCGACGATCATGAGGTACTTGTTCAGACCCTGCAGCTTGTAGAGCTGAACGGCCTCGAACAGGTTGTTCGTGGTGTCGCTCATGATGGTCGTGTAGCTGCTGCCGAAGTTGCCCGGGAAGTTCCCGATCGGCATGCTGGCCCGGTAGATCTTGCCGTTGTCTCCGGCGAAGAACAGGTACATGTTCGTACCGTCACCGATGAGAGCCTGATCGATCGGACCGGTACCGGAGCCGGTAATGCTTCCGGTGAACAGCGTCTGCGGCGACGACCATCCGTTCGGGTTGGTCGGGTCGGACGAGGTCCGGTAGGAGAACGCCGGTCCACCCCACTGGTAGGCGAGCACCCAGATGTTCTTCGGCGCGAAGTAGAACAGCGACGGCGCGACAGTGCCGGAGTTCATCGCGTTCTGGCTGGCCGAGCCCATCTGCGAGTAGTTCGAGAAGAGGCTGAAGTTCATCGAGCCCCAACTCGACCCGAAGTCGTGCGTGGTGGCGTAGACCAGTTGCTGGCCGTTGTACGGGGCGACGGTGAAGTCCTTCAGCGACACCCAACCCGACCTCGGGTTCGCCAACACTCCACTGGAGGACCACCGGTACGTCGAGGGAAGGTCGCACGTGCCGCCCGGCGGCGGAGTCGTCGTCGGCGGCGGCGTGGTTCCGTCGACGCGGACGAACTGCCACTGCTGGTTGGCGCCGTTCCAGTCGTCGTACTGCACGATGTTTCCGCCGTCGGCGGTCGAGGCGCCCTGCACCTCCATCACCTTGTTGCTGTTCCGGTTGATCAACCGGACGTAGCCGCTGTCCGAGTCGGCGAGCCGGAACTGCTGGTTGGTGCCGTTGAGGTCACTCCACTGCACGATGCTGCCACCGTTGGCGGTCGAGCGGCCCGAGACGTCCAGCACCTTGCCGGACAGCCGCGACTTCACCCGGTAGTAGCCACCACCGGAGTCGACGAACTGCCACTGCTGCTGGTTGCCGTTGTTGCGGGCCCACTGGGTGATCCGGGCACCGTCATTCGTGGCCAGGTTGTAGACGTCCAGGGCCTTGCCGCTGTTGCGGTTGACCAACACGTACCACGCGTTCGTGTCGACCGACGCCGCAGCGGCGGGAGACGACACCACCGCTACGGCGGCGCCACCGACCATCAGCGCCGCCGCGCTGGCGGCGAGAAGGCGGGGCAACCACCAACGCCGCCGCGGCGGCGTTGCGATCGATGGAGACCTATCGAGGGCAGACATGATCCTCCTCCAGTGACCAAGAGCCGAACGGCCTGCCCGAGGGTGGGCGTACCGCGACGCGTGGCCGAGCGCGCAGGCGTCAGAGAGTTAGCGTTAACAAGACGCCGGCGAGCAGTAGCGCACGCCTGATTCGAGATCGACGAAGCAGGGCTTGCCCGGAAAGCCAAGGTGTCGTCGTCCTTAGGCATCGACTGTGAGCGATAACATGCCGTTCGTCAAGACGTAATGCGCTGGGAACATCTGCCGCTGCCGGGCTGCGGATCTTGGGGCAGGACGTCTTGCGCCGCGTTCCCGCAGGCATCGCCCCAGATCCCCCGCGCGGACCACCGCCGAGCCCTTGAGGAGGCCCCGCGAGCGCGTTAACATCGACGACTGCCCATTGCCGACGGCTTGCTGATGGCGCCGGTGAACTCCCGAGTCAGACCGCGCCTCGGTCGACCAGGCTGAACGTGGTGATCAGCGGAGCGTCACCGAGAAACTCGACGAAGATCTCCTTCTTGGTCGGGCTCCACTGCACCGGGCCGTACTCCTCGTTGATGATGGAGTAGGAGGTGCGCCCCTTGTCGTCCCTACCCTCACGGAAGATCGTGAACAGGGTTGCCTTGGTCGCCCGACAGTCGGCTCC
The DNA here is from genome assembly GCF_022230905.1 of Micromonospora salmantinae. Lineage (NCBI taxonomy): Bacteria > Bacillati > Actinomycetota > Actinomycetes > Micromonosporales > Micromonosporaceae > Micromonospora > Micromonospora salmantinae. The sequence goes on along the minus strand of NZ_JAKKFG010000001.1, from coordinate 255,254 downwards.
CACCAGCGACTTGTACCCCTCGGAATCGAGCTTGACCCCGAGGCACGGCCGGTGGGCGATCTCCGGGTTCACCGACTTGATCATGTAATCGACACCGACTGGTTCGAGCACGAAGAGCGCATCCTTGCCGGTTCCGTCACCGACCTCGACCTCGCCGTGAGACGGCAGCGACAGGTCACGATCGATCTCCACCAGGTGCAGCAGGAATCGCCGCTGACCGGCCAGCATGGCCTGGGTCGGGTCCGCGGTGGCCGACGGTGAGGCGGACGGCTTGCCCGACGCGGGCGTGGACGTCGTGGCCGCCGGCCCGCTCGTCGTCGGGCTACCGCTCGGCGTCGAGCCGGCCCGGTCCGGTTCGGACATCCCATCCAACAGTTGCGGGCCGAACAGGAAAGCGGGCACCAGCACGGCGATCACCGCAGCAGTCGCCCCCAGCGCGGTGAGCCAGCCACGCCGGCGTGAACCCCCGCGACCGGCCGTGGCCAGACCCGACGGCGTCGACAGCGCGCCCCGACCATCACCACCGGCGGCGGGCGACACACTCGGCGGCGTCGCGCCCGGAAGTTGAGCCGGCCCGCCGGCACCCACCGGAGACGCTGCGGTCAACAACCCGTCGAGCAACTCCCGGGCGGTGGGCCGGGCAGCGGGGTCCTTCTCCAACGCGCGGGAGACCAATTCCCGCAACGGCCCACCGAGCCCGGTCAGGTCCGGCGGCTGAGTGAGGATCCGCATCGCGGTGGCGGTAGGCGAGTCGCCCCCGAACGGGCTGCGGCCGGTCGCGGCGTAGGCGACCAGGGCGCCCCAGGCGAAGATGTCAGCGGCCGGGCCCGCCGGACGGCCGGAAGCCGTGTCGAACCGCTCCGGAGCCATGTACGAGACGGTCCCGACCATCTGGTTGGTCCGGGTGTGCTGGCTCGTCGCCTCGAACGCTCGGGCGATGCCGAAGTCGATGACCTTGATCCCACCCGGTGCGACCAGGACGTTCGCCGGCTTCAGGTCGCGATGGATCACCCCAGCCCCGTGGATGGCGGTGAGCGCGGTGGCCACCCCGACCGCGATGCTGTGCAGCCGCGCCGCCCCCAGTGGGCCCTGTGTTCGGACCACCTCGGCCAGACTGGGGCCCTCGACGTACTCCACCACCAGGTAGGGCGGGTCATGGTCCGGGTCGGCGTCCAGGACCTCGGCGGTGCAGAACGGTGGAACCTGGCGGGCGCGGTTCACCTCACTACGGAACCGGCCCCGGAACTCCTCGTCGTGCGAGAGGTCCGCACGGACGACCTTGACCGCCACCAGCCGTCCCTGCGGCGAACGGGCCAGGAAGACACTGCCCATGCCCCCGTCGCCGAGCCGGTCGAGCACCTCGTAGCCACCGAGGCGTGCCGGGTCACCGGGACGCAACCCGTCGCTCACGCCAGATGCCCGCAGACTCCGACCACCGCGCGAACCGTTCCGCCCATCACCCGTTCCCCTCAGGTCACTCCGACGCCGGCCGCAGCCTATCGTCCGCCCACCGAATCCCGTCGATGCCGTCCACCAGCCGGCCACGACCGGGAACTATCGCCTCGTCGCGGCTGAAGCCGCCCCTGTCCGTCTGGCCGGGCAGGGGCGGCTTCCGACGTTGCTGGGAGTGCCGGTGCCGGCATGGGTGTCCACCTGCGATCCGACCATCCGGCGCGACCGTACGAGCTATCGGCGGCTCCACTGCTGGTTGGTCTGGCCGGTGCAGGTCCAGAGGACGAGCTTCGTGCCGTTGCCCGTACCCACGTTGTACGGGTCCAGGCAGAGGCCGGACTGCACCCCGGTGATGGTGCCGTTGGCGTTGACGTTCCACTGCTGGTTCGTTCCGCCGTGGCAGTCGTAGATGGTGACCAGGGTGCCCGGCGAGGTGCCATAGCCGGCGGCGTCGAGGCACTTGTTGCCGTACACGGTCAACGTCTTGTTGCTCGTGTAGGTCCACTGCTGGTTGGTGCGGCCGTGACAGTCCCACACCTGCACCTGGGTGCCGTTGGTGGTGGAGGAGCCGGGGACGTCGACGCAGCGACCGGACAGGGCACCCACGATCGCGGTGGTCTGCCCGGTGCCGCTGCCCGGGTTGCCGATGCTGCCGGGCACCGACTGCAGCGCGCTGTACCAGCGGGCAGCCATCTTGTCGTACCCGCCGGACGTGGGGTGGACGCCGTCGATCAGGTCGGCGGTGGTGAGTGCGCTGTGCATGTCGACCAGGCGTACGCGCTTGCCGGCGTTCACCTTGCTCTGCACGATGCCGGGGATCGCCGCGTTGAACGTGCGTGCGGCCGCCTCCTGGTTGCTGTTGGAGAGCGGGATGATCTGCGCGACGAACACTTCCGCTGTGGGAGCCGTGGTGGTGATCCGGTCGATCAGGGTGGAGAGCCGGTTCGGCGCGGTGCTCACGTTGTAGTTCTGCAGGATGTCGTTGGTGCCGATGTGCAGCAGAACGGTCTGCGGCCGCTGGGTGTTCAGCCAACCGACGATGTTCGCGTCGATCTGGTCGATGCGCCACCCGGGATGTCCCTGGTGGTCGTGGTCACCCAGGCTGGCAGGCCCGTTGAACTGCGACCCGACGAAGTCCACCGTGTATCGACCGTTGACGAGCCGCTGCCAGAGCCCGATGCGGTACCCGCCCGGTACCTGGGTGCCCTCGGTGATGGAGTCACCGAGAGGCATCACCCGCACCCCGCCGTTGGATTCCGCGTTGGCCGGGCCGGTCGAGATCAGCACCCCGGCGAGGACAACACCGAGTGCGGCAGTCGCCGCGAGCCATCTTGCCCTCGTTCGCATAGGTTTCTCCCCTGCAGTGGTAGTGCTGACCGAGGAGTCAGGCCGTCGCGACCGCCGCGACATCGGCATGACGATGCCGTCGCAGCACTGGGACGGATTGTTAACGCTAACAGCGATTTCTGTAAATTCTTGTCGCTGATCTGGCCCACGTCAAGCGCCAGCAACCCGGGTGTCCTGCCGGCGCGACGGCCGCCGGAAAGGCGGAAGGGCATGGTGGTGCTGCTGGGGTGCCCGTGACACGTACGCCGACATGAGCGAAGTCGCGGTAGGTCAGACCAGTCCGCCGAAGCGATCGACGCGAACGGATCCACAATCGTCCGCGCGGCCAACGCCATTCCGTTCCGGATCCTGGAGGTCGGAGCCGGCGGCGACCTGACGCTGCGAGACGCCACCATCAAGGGCGGCCAAGCCGAGGGTGGGGTCGGCGCCGGCGGCGGTGGCATCCGGATCGACGTCGGCGGCAGGGCTGTCATCGAGAACACCCACGTGGTCTACAACCACACCAACGGCCCGGGTGGCGGTATCGCCACCTCGGCGTCACGAAGATCCTCGGCGGGAAGGAGCACGGCAAGGACTGGGACGGCAAGGACAAGGACAAGAAGAACAGCGGCAGCAACAACAGCGCCCTGTTCGACGGTGGAGGCATCTTCAACAACGGCAACCTCACCGTGCAGAACACCCGGCTGAGCTACAACAACACGATCGGGGTCGTCAACATCCTGCCCATCGGTGGCGCTGGTGGCGGGTTGTCGAACAGCAGCGTCGCCGTTCTCGAGAACGTCCACCTGGACAACAACAACACCGCAGGCTTCCGTGGCGGCGACATCCGCGGTGGAATCAACTCCACCACCGAGGCCAGGAACGTCGAAGTCAACGACAACCGGGCCGGCAGCGAGGGCGGCGGAATCTTCTCCGACGGCGTCTTCCACCTCCGACACGGCAAGGTCCACCACAACGAGGCCGGCCAACGGGGTGGCGGCGTCTACAACCAGATCGGCCAGTTCGTTGTCGAGGACAGCTGGATCAGCGAGAACGTCGCCAGCACGAACAGCACGATCGAACACGGCGGCGGCGTCTACAACGGCAGCGGCACCGTGGTACTGCGCCGCACCCACGTCGACCGGAACCGGGCCATCGGCTCGAATTCCCAGGGCGGCGGAATCTACAACAACAGCACGCTCACCCTCACCGAAAGCAAGGTCACCGACAACATCTCCATCCTGGCACCCGGCGGGATCTTCAACGACGGCGGCCAGGTCACCGTGGACCAGAAGACGGTGATCAGCGGCAACCTGCCCACGAACTGCACACCCAGCTCACCGCCGGTGCCCAACTGCTTCGGCTGATCATCCGATCGGTACGACACACGGGTAGCTGGCACAGAGGTATCGGAGCAACATCCGGTCCCGCACAGGTTCGGTCACGAAGACCGAACCTGCGGCGTGACCGGATGCCGTCCGCGGAACGACCGCAGGGACTCGAACCGTCACTTCTCTGCCGGGCGACGATCCTCCGGGTGGCGGCTCAGGTATCGATGATGTTGTTGTTCGCGTCGATGCCGTGGCTGCGCCAGTAGACGTCCCACTCGTCGTCGACGTGCTGCGGGACCTTGCCCTCCGGGTAGCGGACGTACGGCGGGGTCGGCTCCTGCCCATCCGGGAAGCAGGCGCTGCCGCCCTGCCCGCCCACCGCGATCGCCGGATACTCACCGCCAGCGCAGATGTCCTCCCGGAACGAACAACCGGTGGTGACCATCAGCCCACCCAGGCCGACCCCGGCCAGGGCGATCATGATTCGCGTTCGCATGGAGGGAATTCTGGTCGCCGCGACCGCGCCTGCCATCCGTACGCGTACTCATCTCGAGCCGGGCGTCACGATTCCTCGCCCAGGGTCGACCAGGCCGATGGGGCGAGCAGAACAGCACAACAGCGTCCGATACGTAACCCCATACAAAACAGGGAACATGGCCGATTGGCTATATTCCCTGTTCAGGTGGTGCGCCCGAAGGGACTCGAACCCCCAACCTTCTGATCCGTAGTCGGAAGGAGAGGGTGCTCGCGACCTGCAGTTATGCAGGTTTGTCCAGATTCGGTATGTAGCAGTGTCGACGGAACGTGACGCTTGAGCGCGTTTCCTGCCCGCAGCGCGCGCCCATAGGCGCGCGGCCTGATGTGGATGTTTCGATCTGCGGAGGCAACGTCTGCACTGCCGCTGGTCGAGCATTGGTGGGGGCCACGACTCGCTCTGCCGTCTCGCGCAGACACTTGCCGCACGAACACGTAGGTCATCTCTGGGCTGCCGTCTCCACCAGGATGCCCCGCACGCAGCCGCACTGTTATTCGCGGATCAATCCCGTGGTCCCGGTCGGTCGCCCGCTTCTTGATCTGCTGGCGAGCTACCTGCCGCTCGGCGCGCCTGACTCATCAGGTCTCGGATCACTGCCGACGGGTTGAGGCCGCGGCGCTGGGCCTCCTCGAAAAGCCATATGAGCTCGCCCTCGCTCAGCTCCACCACGTACGTGTTCCTCACCGGGCGGGGCTCGTACTCCACCTTTACCTCGCCCTGGTCGATCAAGTCGGTCAGCCGCGCGTTCAAGGCCCACTGCTCTTCAGGACTCAGTCTCATGGTCCCCTCCGGGAATCGTCCGGCCCGCTCCCGTCTCATTCTTCAGCTGCCTGCCGCTAACTACCAGGACAAACTCGCTGCCGCCCGTCAGCGTGGCTGGCGGAGCACACTGGCCACTGCGCTCGCGGACCCGGTTCTACCGGGCGTTCTACGCGCTGGTGGGAGCCGCTGCCCCCGATGGTGCGCCGGGTGGCGCCGAGCCAAGGTCCTGGAAGCGACGTGCACGGTGCAGCGTCGTGGCGACCGCGTCCGTATGCCGACGCTCCCGGGTCTGCGGGAACCCTCGGAGCGCTCACCGAGGCTGCAGCATGAAGACTGCGCTTGGCGCGAACTCGGATGGCGCCGCTAGTCCTCCTCGATCCAGTCCGCGGGTATCAACGCCTCGCCGTCAGCGCGCCATCGATACCTGACCGCGTCGCTGAACCATTGCTCCTCAAGATCGGCATGCTCCATGACGATGACTTGGAGGTCTACTTCGGGACGCGCGATGGTCTCCATGACCACTTGATAGGTGCGGACGAGCGCCTCCCGATCGTCATCGGGCAGCACGTGCGAACCGTCGCCGGCGTAGTCGGAGGGAAACCAGACTTGCGACGGCTGGTCCATGATCAGGATCCTGGGTACCGGCCGGTCCTCCGTCGCGAACCACTCGTGCAACGCCAGGAAGGTCGCAACGTGGTACCCGACATAGTTCTCGCCGCTGCCCATCTCATGCAGTGGGACCGCGCCGTTGCGGGTGTCGGCGACGACCGTCAGACGCCTCAAGTCCAGGCGGATGGGCCACGCCGAGTGCTCGATTTCAAGGCGTTGAGCCTTCTCCCACAGGCTCTGACTTATGCGCGCCAGGAAGGATGTGAGCAGGTCGGGGTTCCCGTTCTCCTCCAGCCTTGCCTCGATCTCGGCGATCTCGGCCTCGATCTCAGCCGTGCGGTCCTGGATCGGCGGTTGTTGGCCACGTCGGTCGAGCATCTCAAGGTAGAAACCGATCCGCCCCTGAACCAACGCAGTACGGGCCTCGGCGTCGCGAAGCCTCGCGATGGCCTGGACACCGGCCGCCAGCTCATCAATCTCAGCCTTATTGGCTCGCAGTAGCTGCGTGACCTCTTGAATCTCTTCGGCCAGCAGCGCCGCCATCTGGTCGATTTTGGGGGTGTCCGTTCGTATGGCGACGATCTCCCCGTCAAGTCGCACCAGCTCACGGTGCATGTCAACCCACGTACTCTCGGCGCCGGGGGCGTCGTTGCCGCACACCGGACAGGCACGCGGAGGTCCGTCCTCGTTTCCGAAGAACCCGAGCGACGCGAGGCGTGCGCGCTGCTCGCCGGCCTCGGCCGCGAAATCGCTGTTCTCGTTGGCTGCGCGGCGAAGCCGGGTTAGTTGGATGTTCAAGCCAGCTAGCCGGTCTCGCAGCTGCGCGCGCTGCTGATTGAGTGCCGTGATCTGGTCACCTTGGGCCTCCGGCTGCCCGACGGACCGGACGTCGACGAGTGACAGTGACCGCAGGAGCCCGAAGGCTTCACCCTCATTGAGGCCCTGGGGCGGCAGCTCATCGAGCAGTCCAACTGCCGCTGCCTCCGCAAGGAGCGCACGGGCCTGGCCCGTGGCGCCGAGTGCTGCGGCGCGTTCATCGAGCGTCCGCCGCAGCGCGACGAGCTCCCGCTTGAGGGTACGTAGCCTGATCGTGAGTGTGGCGTACTCGGTATCCACCGCCCCCAGAAAGTAAGGGATGACCGCCCGAATTGCGTTGGGGCGGTGCTCATCCCCTTGGGTATGGAACAGCACATCCTGGTTAGCAATCTCGTTCTGTTCCTGCATGACAAAGAACAGCGCGTGACGAATGCTAGGAGACAGCGGACCCGTGGTGCCGGGCATCGGCAGACGCAGTGAGCGGTCGATGCCACACAAATCTCCGATGATCTGCTTGGCCGTGTCGACGTTCGTGTTGAACTCGAGTTCGTCGAATGCTGGTATCGATTCTGGATCGGAGACGACGCTGACGTACATGCGATCGGCGGTTTTGTGTAGGCGCTCCGGCGCTGGCCGGGCGATGTACATCGTCCGATCACCACTCACGATCATGAGACCGAACCCTCTGGAGTTGTCCCTCGTCACCCCCGCCTTGACCGGATACCCACCGCTACCGAGGCAGTAGTCGATGATCGTCAGGATCGCGCTCTTACCCCTGCGTGAGGAACCGGTGATGATGTTGAGCTGTCCGAGCTCAAAGGTCACCTTGCGGACGCGTTCGCCGCGGCCGTACACGACGACATGCCTGATCTGGAAGCTCAAGGACGGACTCCAAGAAGTGTGAAGATCGTCGGAAGGTCGCCGGCCCTGGAAAGCCACCGGCCAAGGAACAAGCTGGCCCTCTGGATCTGGGCAACTTCCGGGGTGTCACCGGTGATCCTCTTGGGGACTCGCTGGGTCGATCGGACGAGGTGTTGTTCCTCCAACACCAGCAAGCCGGCCCGCAAGCTAAGCAGGAGCCCTTCCCTCACGAGCGGGCCGAGGAACGGCGCGGCCTGTCGAAGGTGAACCCGGGCTGCCGATTCACGCTCGATCCAGTTGACCGTCGTCGAGGAGATGCTTTTCGGCAGCACGGCTCGCACGGGGGCGGTGAGGGCCATGACGGGAGCCAAGATGGCGAGGAGGACGTGACAGCCTGGGCCGTTCTCTTGCTCATGCCCCTGCACGGCGCGGGCGACCAGGAGTCCGGCGAACGCAGGATTGTGGAGGTTTCGCTCTTCCCGACTCAGAAGGTCAAGCGCCGGCATTCACACCACCGACAGGCTCCAGGATGGCCAGAAGACGCACCTCGAAGTCCGGGTGCCATCCCACACGCTGGTCGTCCGCGAGGATGTGGAAAGACCCCTTGCAGATAAAGGGGTCATGGCACTCGGGTCGGATGTTCCTCCGGAACTCGGTCTCCACCCAACCGTAGATCCGTCTCGCCGCCGCGATTTTCGTTTCTTCCGCCGCTTCCTCACCAAGCTCGTCCTGCATGACGGCGAAGTGCGTCTCCCACTCCTCGCGCAGCCGCCGCTCGTAGGTTCCGATCTCGCCGGGAAGAAGCAGATTTTCACGCGACCAGCGTGAGCGTTGGGTGGACGCGCGCAGGTAGTCACGCACCGCGAGTTCGATCCGGCGGTTGCCTATTCCGATCAAGTCGAGCTGTCGGATGAACGCGCGTTCGCCGTACTCCTCTCGGGTCGCCGTCATTTCGGCGATGTCCTCGTCGATCGGGAGGTTGTAGGGCCGGAACTGGTCGCGCAGCTCGCTGAACTTTTCATCGATCTCGCTACCCGGGATCGGCAGCGCAGCCTCGACCCGCATGGTCTCGATGCACCGCTGAATGAACCAGCCTTCGAGGCGGTTGAGTAGCGATTCGGCCGCCTGCTTGCCGACAGCGAAGTGGCAGACCTGAAGGAGGTCTCGGTAGACGTCCTCAATGGTGGGACCATCGCCGAGGACGGTGATGGCCGCAAGCATCGCCTCTCGTTGACCGTCCTTCAGTCCACGGTAGGCCTCGATGCTCTTTCTCTTGGCATCCGACGCCGATCTTGCGGCCGCCGCTTCAAGCAGTTCACGTGCCCTCTTGACATCCCGGCCCGGACCTGACTGTAGGTAATGGGCCACCGATTCGACGGGCACATCCGAGGTTGTCAGCAGCAGGAGTCGGGTACGGGCGGGGTCCAGCGATCCGTCCCTGATCGCCTCGCTCCAAATCCGTAGCGTCTTCCACAGATCGGTGCTGCCGTCCGTGAGCCGGGTGCCGCTGGCTCGATGCTTCAGTTGCCAACGTCTGCTTCCGCTGGCGGCGACGATTTCCACGTCGTCTACCACCTCAACCGACACACTCCAGCTCGCGTCAGCCCCGAACTCATTGAGCCCGGCCAGGAGGGCATATCGCAGCTGGTAAAGATAGCCGATAGCCGAGGCTGAAGCATCGAACACGCTACTTGAACCACTCACACGAGCTCCTGGATAAGCCGCGCCGGGACCGTTGTCGTGGCAGCACATCACAGCCAGGTCGCTGAGTAAATACGTCTCGTCACACTGGGGACGATTTGTTGCCCGAGGTCAACCGGCCGTCACAGGAAACGACTCTTCCGGCCGGTTGGCTGGAGTAGCGACAGCAGTATGCAAGTCCACGTGCGCGTCGTAGGCGGCATAGCCGGCCACGCGGGTCCCGCCCGTCCGGTCAACCCTCGCCGTCCGCTACGTCGAGCGGTGGCGCTGGAGCGCTCGATCTGCCTGCGTAGCGCACAACGTCCACCAGCAGGCTCAACCATCGGCGGCAGCACGCAGCGTCGCGAACCGAGTCCTGCATCGCTCCAAAGCCGGTCCTCGCGCCTTCGGCCAGCGGTCCGCCGTGCGTACTGCGATCCTTGGCGCCGAACCCACCTCTGACCCTATTCCGCCATGGTCGCCGGACCCGCCGAACCTGAGCCAAGCCCTGCCCGAACCGCCGCCGTCACCGAAATGGTGGCGACGCCGCCGGCCGGGCACCGCCAAGGCTTAGCCACCCAGCCTCCCGGTGTTATCGCCGCTGAGTCAGCGCGCCTCTTCGTTCCTCCGGGCGCCGCGCCACCGCTCCGCCCCAGGCTGACCAGCTCATGCCCCGGGTGCTGGACGCGGTGTAGGAGTTGCGAGCGGGCCCGGGCGCGATACGGCAACGGCGAGGTGTCCCTTGAGAGGGACACCTCGCCGTTGATCGTCAGCGGGCTTGGTGCCAGGTGGATAGCCGGAGAGGACTACCTCGTGCGGTCCTACCTGCCTGGTGCCGGAAAGCCTGTCGCTGGGAGGAACGATCCGACTCACCGCCGCCAACTCACCCTCGCTTCGACCTGCATCGGCAGGGCCACGCTCCCCCTGCTCTTGCAGCCCTCCGTCCGGGCTGAAACCACCATAGCAGCCGATTCATCACCAGGGATACCCTTAAAACCCCGATCAGACCGCGCTTGCGCGGGGGTAGCATCGGACTAGACCCAGGGTCACCCTTGCGCTAGCGTAGGGGTGAGCCTGCCACTGTTACCGGGCACTATAGGAGAACACTTTATGTCGCTGAATAACGGTGAACAGCCGTTCGCCCCTGCGCAAGCGTCACGTGTTTCGTCCGGTGACGGGTACCAGCGCCTCTTTGACCAGTTCACCTACCGGCGACCGCGCCCGATCGCCCTCACCGCGGCGGAGAACGTCGCCAAGCGCAATCACAACCGGTCCCTGCCGCTGCGCCGGGCGTTCGCGGAGCGGCCGGACAACTCGACCCAGCCCACCCCGCTGGCCCGCCTCCTCCGCGGCGGCCGAGGCGGCAGTGTCCGGCTCCGGCTGTACCTGTCCTACCTCTGGCTCGGCGCGGCGCCCCCGCACGAGCTGGTGTACCCCGCCCGCGCCTGGGCCGAGCTGCTCGACCTGGACGAGCCCGATGCCAGCGGAGCCCGACGTGTGGCCGACGCGGTGCGCTGGCTGGAGAAGAACAACTTCATCGAGGTCACCAACCGCGCCGGCGCCCCGAATATCGTCCGGCTGCGCAGCGACACCGGTGACGGCAAGCCCTACGAGACCCCCGGCTCCGCCTACAACCGGCTGAAGCAGAAGAAGCCGGAGGCGGCGCAGATCCACCGTTACATCCAGCTCCCGCCGACGCTGTGGACCTCCGGCTGGATGGCCGTGCTCAGCCCCGCCGCCTTGGCCATGCTGATCATCCTGCGCGTCCAGGTCGGCGCGAAGGACCCCGACACCGAAGAGGTCTGGATCGCCCCCGACTACGCCACCAAGGCGTTCCTGCTCTCCGAAGAGACCCGCACCCGCGGCATCCGCGAACTCCAGCACGCCGGCCTGATCAGCGTCCGACGCCGGCAGCTCGTCGCCACCGACAGCTTCGACTTCCGCCGGTTCCGCAACGTCTACCAACTCAACCTCCCGGCCCTCGCGCAACCGGCGGTAATCCCCGAGCCGGTCAAAGAGGCACCTGCGTGACCGGACTGTGCCGCGGAGACGGCAACGCACCTGCGCGGGGGTGGGCGGGTTGAGGCACCGGGCCAGGGTCGACAGCGGCGCCGACAATGACGGCGGTCAGGGTGGCGATCGCGAGCCAGTGGCCACAGGCGTCAACGTTCGGGCTAGCTTCTTCCGCTACTGACCGTCACGATCAAGCAGCGCCAGCGCGCGAGCGCGCGCCCATGGGCGCGCGAAAAAAGCCCCCCTGGTCGACGGTTGTCGATGACCAGGAGGGCATTTTCCCTGTTCAACTGCTGTGCGCCCGAAGGGACTCGAACCCCTAACCTTCTGATCCGTAGTCAGATGCTCTATCCATTGAGCTACGGGCGCTTGTGCTCAGCCAGTGTACACACCCGGCTTTCGCGCGGAGACTCCGGGATTCGAACCCGGGAGGGGCTTTAAGACCCCAACCGCATTAGCAGTGCGGCGCCATAGACCAGACTAGGCGAAGTCTCCCCGGTGATCCTCAGACCACCGCGCCCGAGGATACAGGTCACCACCCACCGGGAGCAAAACGACTTCCGGGGTACGCCCACCGCGACCCGCCGCCGTCCGTGTTTCCACGCTGTGCGCCGGCGTGATCGGGACTACGCTCCATCGATATGCAGGAGCAGCCGCCCAGCGAGTCGACCCGTCGAGAGCCTGCTGAACGAGCGCGTCGGCGCTCCCCACGGGCCACCTTCAGGCCGCCGATCGTGGCCGAGGAGCCCACCGAGACGGTGGAGCCGGCTGAGGCGCCGGCACCGCCGGCAGCCGACTCAGCGAGCCAGCGTCCCCCTCGACGGGCCAAGGCTGCCCCGGCGGTGCTCTTCCAGCCACCGGAGCCGGATCGCCCCCTGCCTCGACAGCCTCGACGCGCACCGACCGAGCTGACCGCCGAGGCGATCGCGGAGCAGCCGGAGCACGCGGAGCAGCCGACCGGCGACCAACCGAGCCCAGCAACCGGCCTCGCATCGACACCGCCGAAGGCTCGGACCGCCTCTGTTCGCAGGGCTGCCCCTCGGCAGGCAGCCGACACGCCGGCCGAGGTGACCCCCGCCACGCCGGCACCCCGCAAGCGCGCCGCACAACCCACCAAGGCCGCGAGCAGCACCGAAGCCGCAAGCACTACCGAACCGCAGACCACCACAGCCGCGAGCAACACCGGCGAGGCGAGCACCATCACGCCAACGGCCCCGGCCAGAGCCGCAAAGACCACCAAGCGCGCGGCCACCCCACGAAAGAGCACCACGCCGACAAAGAGCACCCCGCCGACAAAGCCCGCCCCCGAACCCGTGGTCGGGCCGCAGACGGCGCGCACCGAGCAGTTGGCCTCGGCAGCCCCCGCCGCGCGGCAGGTTGAGCCGGCTCTGGGGCGTACCCCGGAATCGGAGCTGCGCGCGGTCGCCGCGCGCGTGCTCGACCACCCTGGCTTCGCACCGGAGCTGTTGGCTCTGGCTGCGGTGCGGACGTTCGGGCCCGGCGCGGCGGGGTGGGCCGCTGGGTTGCGCGACCGGTATCCGGACGCCTCGGCGGACGGCCTGGCCCGGTTGGCGGCCCGGCGGTTCGTCCGCTCGGCGGGTGCGGGTGGGGCGACCGCCGCGCTGGCCGGCTTCTTCGCGCCGCTGGCCGAGTTGGCGGCGGTGCTGTGGACGCACTCGGAGCTGGTGCTGCACCTGGCCGCGGCGTACGGCAAGGATCCGACGCATCCTGACCGGGCCGTCGACCTGTTGGTGCTGACCCAGGTGCACCCGGATCGGGCGAGCGCGGCGGCGGCCCTGGCCGCCGCCGAGTCGCCGGGTGACCCGGTCGAGGGGGCGTGGCCGCGGGCGGCGGAGGCGGCTTGGCGGTTGGCCGCGCCGCTCACGGCGCAGGCCGGTGGTTGGGTGGCGTTGCGGCTGGTGGCCCGGTTGCTGCCGGGCGCGGCGGTGCTCACGGCGGCGTTGGGCGACGCGGCGGCGGCCGACCGGCTCGCGGCCCGAACGGTGGCCGCCTACCGACCCGACCGGCGCTGACGGGTCAGAGCCAGTCGAACCATTCCCGGGGCAGCAGCGCGTAGCCGACGAAGGCGAACACGTCGAGCAGGGTGTGCGCGATGATCAGCGGCATCACCCGCCGGGTGCGCAGGTAGAAGAGGCTGAACACGACGCCCATGATCGCGTTGCCGACGAACGCGCCGAAGCCTTGGTAGAGGTGGTACGAGCCGCGCAGCAGCGCGCTGGCCGCGATGATCGCGGCCAGCCGCCACTGGAGCTGACGCAGCCGGGTGACCAGGTAACCGACCACGATCACCTCTTCCAGCACGGCGTTCTGCACGGCGGCGAGAATCAGCACCGGAACCGTCCACCAGACGTCCGGCAGCGCGGCCGGCACCAGCGTGGCGTTGAGGCCCAGATGGGCCGCCACCCAGAACAGCGCCAGCCCGGGTAGCCCGATGAGCGCCGCCAGCCCGGCGCCGCGCGCCACGTCCTGACCGGGCCGCCGGGCGTCCAGGCCGAGGGTCCGCGCCGGGTCGCCGGGGTCACGGCTGAGCAGGTGTACGGCGAGCAGCACCGGCAGCAGCGCGAACACGATGCCGAGCAGCTGGTACGTGAGATCCAGCCAGGGGCGGGCCGACGCCGAGGTGTTCAGCGAGGCGGTCTGCTTGGAGAGCGGACCGTCGGCGGTCAACTTCGCGATGATCGAGACCACCGCGTAGATCGCGGACTGGCCGAGGGAGAGGCCGAGGACCAGCAGCGTCTCGGTGCCCAGCAGTCGGCGGGACACCGGGCGGGTCAGCTCAACGGTCACCGCACCACTCTGCCCGACGTGCGGCACCCGTGACATGGCCGACCGGCCACCATGAGCCGATCGCACATTCTGTGCGACCAGTCGACACGCTCCGTGGAGATTCTATGGGCGCCCGATCCGTTGCCGTCTGGAGAAGGAGCGTCCGTGGACAACCTCGCGCGGTTGCTGAAGGAGAGCTGGACCCTGGTCGAGGACGACCGGGTCCGGTTGAGCGGTCACTTCTACGCTCGGCTGTTCCTGCTCGACCCCGCCCTGCGGCAACTGTTCCCGGTGCAGATGACCGGCCAGGGCGACCGTCTACTCGAAGCGATCATCACGGCGATCCACACTGTGGACGACCCGGAGAGCTTCGACGAGTTCCTCCGGGCGCTGGGCCGCGACCACCGCAAGTACCACGTCGACGAGCGGCACTACGCCACGATGGGCGTCGCACTTCTGGACGCGCTGCGCAGCACCGCCGGCGACGGCTGGAACCTGGAGTACGACCAGGCGTGGCGGGAGGCGTACGCGGCGATCGCCGCCCTGATGGTGGCCGGCGCCGCCTCCGACGACGACCCGCCGTTCTGGCACGCCGAGGTGCTGACCCACGAGCGGTACGGCCCGGACACCGCCGTGCTGACCTGCCGGGCGTTGCAGCATCCGCTGCGCTGGCAGGCGGGGCAGTACGTGAGCCTGGAGGTGCCGCGCTACCACCCCCGGGTGTGGCGTAACTACTCGGTGGCGAACGCCCCGAACGACGACAACGTGCTGGAGTTCCACGTGCGGTCTCCGGGGGCCGGCTGGGTGTCCGGCGCCCTGGTGCGGCGGGTGCGGCCGGGTGACCTGCTCCGCCTGGCGGCGCCGATGGGGTCGATGACCCTGGACCGCGCCTCGGAACGGGACATCCTCTGCGTGGCCGGCGGCGTCGGGCTGGCGCCGATCAAGGCGCTGGTGGAGGAGTTGGCCACCTTCAACCGGACCCGGTGGGTGCACGTCTTCTACGGCGCACGGCAGGCGGGCGACCTGTACGGCCTGGACGGGTTGCAGGAGTTGGTGGCCGTACACCCGTGGTTGTCGGTCACCGCGGCGTGCAGTGAGGACCCGGACTTCGACGGCGAGCAGGGCGAGATCCCGGAGGTCGTGGCCCGGTACGGCCCGTGGACCACGCACGACTGCTTCGTCTCCGGTGCCGCCCGGATGGTCCGGTCCACCCTGCGGGTGCTCGCCGCGGACAACGTGCCGCCGCCGCACATCCGCTACGACACCTTCGGTGACCTCTAGACGTTCCTCCCCCCACACCGGGGCGCGTGCCCCTGCCCCCTGGGGCACGCGCCCCGGTCCCTTTCTTGGTCAGTAGCGCCAGGGGTGCCCGCTCTCGCGGTACTCCTCCACCGGCACCAACGGCACACCGGGTGCCATCCGGTCGACGTAGAGCCGGCCCTCCAGGTGGTCGATCTCATGTGCGACCAGCCGGGCCATGCCGAATTCGAACGACGTGATGATCCGGCTGCCGTCCCACTGGGCGTGTTCCACGTCCAGTCGCAGCGGCCGGGGCACCAGACCTCGGTGGTCGAAGAAGGAGAGGCAGCCCTCGTACTGCTCGTCGGTCTCCGGGTCGGCGTCGACCACCCGGGGGTTGAGCAGCACGACCGGCTCCGCCGACCGGTCGGGGGGCCGTACCACGGCCGCGGCGCGGCCGATGCCGAACTGCGGTGCCGCGACGCCCACTCCCTTGCTGAACGGGTGCAGCTCGTCGAGCCGGGCCAGGGCCATGGTGAGCCGGTCGACCACGTCCCGGGCGACGTGTTCCTCGCCGGGCAGGTCGAACGGGCGGGCCCGCTGGCGGAGCAGGTCGTCCCCGCGTTGCACGATCCCGAGGCCGCGCATCCGGTCGCTGGGTCGGACCCGGGCGCCGCCGGGGCCGACGTCCGGTTCGGTGTCCGGACGGGCACGGAACCGCCACTGCATCCGGTAGCGGGCATTCAACGGGGGGTCGTCGGTCTGCCAGTCGTAGATCACCCGATCGCCCTCGTCGTGACGCTGCGGCGCCGTCCGCAGCGGGCCCTCCTCCGCGCTGAGCGAGGTCTCCACGCCCCAGACCTGCGGGTCGAGGGCCGCAGGCAGGTCCAGGCGTACGGCGAGCTGCCGGGTGGGCAGTCGGACGGCTCGCTGGAACCAGGGGCCCCACTTCTCGTGCCCGACGCTGTACGCGTACTCGATGGTGGCCCGGTCGCCCGGGTAGAGGGGGAAGCGTCGCTCCCCGTTCTCGAAGAGCAGCCAGATCTCCTTGAACGCGTCGCGATCGTGCTTGGCGCGCCAGTGCATCGGCTCCGGGTCTCCGCCGCCGTCGTCTCGGCGGGCCTGTATCTGCAGTTCGGCGAAGGTGAGGGGGTGCTCCCGGTGGTGCCGGTTGGAGCGGCCGGGGTCGTTCGGGTAGCGGTCGACGGCGACCCGGACCAGGTAGCGGGTGACCGGTTCGGTGCCGGCGTTGTACAGCTCACGGTGGATGACGCACCGGTAGCCCTCGTCGGCGTGGGTGAGGGTGGCCAGCTCCCGTTCCACGACCAGGCCGGTGCCGGGTGGCAGCCACTGGCCTGGCAGGTACGGCTCGCGGTTCGGCTGACCGGCCCGGGCGTGCCGTAGGTCGTCGTACTCCCGGAAGCGCTGCCAGATCGCGCCGCTTGCCTCCAGGACGGCCTCCGCGCGGCGGGCGAAGTCCTCGGTCGGCCGGTGCCGCCGCCCCTCGACGTGGCTCACGTAGGACGGGTCGAACCCCATCAGGACGGCCAGTTGCTTCTTGGACAGCCCGCGCCCGGTCCGTTGCCGGGCGAGTTCGGCCGCGAAGGAGTCGGCAGCCCGTTCGAGGGGTGAGGTCGTCATGAGCTTCCTCGTGGCCGGGGCTATAAGTTTCACGTTCCGTACGCGACCACACACGCAAGTGGCATGTTTTCGACACACCGCTTGACAATTAACCGATGGCCGTCGATTGTGCGGCGGCGTTTCCCAGCACTGACTCCGGGTAGTACGCGAAGCACTACTCCCGTCGGATACGGGGTGACCTGGGCGTCCGGGATGTGACCAAGGTGAGGCTTCCCTTACGGTCAGGGGGTTGGTTAGGCTAGCCTTAGCTCAGGACGGCACTGGTTCGTCCGCCGGGGCGCACTCCTCGGTCACACAGACAGGGGACGACTCAGGTGACAGCGGTGATGCCACGGCGGGATACCGCCACCACGCCGCTCGCCCCCGTCACCGCGGCGCTCCGGGCCATGTTCGGCACCGACGACCTCCCCGGCCTCACCCGGGGCCTGCTGGTCGACGACGAGCTCGGCTGGGCGCCCGCCACCACCCTGATCGACGGCAGCCGACTGCCGGAGCTGTTGAACGGCGCCGCCGTCCGCTGGGGCGGCACCCCGCACGCCTGCGCGGCGTTGGCCTGGAAGTCCTACAGTTACTGGGCAGCGCTGCCGGTCGTGCTCGGCTGGGCCTCCGCCCGACGGGTGCCACTGCTCGATCCGGCCGACCTGCTGATCCACTTCGAGGACCATCGGCAGCTGCTCACCATGGGCATGCGCCGGGGCACGAAAGTGGCGGTGCTGCCGAACGACCCGCTGGCGCTCGCCGGCCTGCCGGAGGTGCGGGTCGTCGCCGACGAGGCGGAGCTGCTGGCCGCGCTGCGCGCGTCCCTGCTCGACGCGCACCTGGCACCGCTCATCACGGCGATCCAGTCCGAGGTCCGGGTGGGCACCCGGACGCTGCTCGGCTCGGTCGCCTCCGGCATCGCGCACGGCATCCTGCGGGCCGCGGACGCCCTGCCCGGCTCCACGGTGCAGAGCATCGACACACTGCTCGGCGCACTCGACCTGGCCGACCTGATCGAACTGGTGCCGGGGCCGACCGGTGAGCCGACAGTGCAGCGCCGCACCTGCTGTCTCGCCTTCACTCTGCCCCGCCCGAAGGTCTGCCAGGGCTGCTGCGTCCGGTAGGGCCTGTTTCGCCTAGGTCAGGCTGGGCCGCACTGCTCAGTCGGTCAACGACCGGACATCCCACACCCACACGCCGCCGGTGAAGACCGGTTGGATCCCGGTCAGCTCGGTCATGCCCCGGCGCAGCGCGGCCTCGTGCTCGTGTGGCCCGAGGATGACCACCCCGGCCCGCCAGTAGCGCAGGTCGTCGACCGCTCGGACCCGGGTCTGCGGGGTGATCGGCGGCACCGCCCCGGTGCGCCGGATGGTGCCGAAGAAGCTGCTGGTGGGGCGGGGAGTCGCACCGAACAACGCAACCTTCGGCGGATCGGCGTTCGGGCGGGTGTCCGGGCCGAGGAAGTAGCCACGGGCCAGCGGCATGTCCAGCCGGGTCGCGGCGGACCAGCGCAGCGGCTCGGCGTAGGTGGTGTCCGGCAACGGCAGGGTCACCACACTGCGCCCACCGGTCACGTACGGCCGCCAGGCCCCACTCGTCACGAAGCTGGGGACCGGGTCGAGGCGGGCCACGGGCAGCGGGGTGGGGACGATCGGCAACAGGGCCATCGTGAGCACGGTGGCGGTGACGAAGCGGACCTGCCCGCGAGCGGCCGGGTGCGCGTCGGCCAACTCGCGGGCACGTTCGGCGCCGTAGGCGAGCAGCAGCCCGATGATCGGGGTGATCGCCAACGCCCAGCGTGTCGGCACCACCGAGTGCAGGATGGGCAGGTTCTCCAGCGCCGCCCAGGGGCCCGGCACACCCGTACCCCGGTTGTCGAAGCGGACCTCCCGACCCAGCGACAGCACCGCGAAGAGCAACCCGAGCGCGGCCAGCGCGAGCACCACGATCGAGCGGCGCAGCCACCAGACCAGGGCGATCACCAACACCACCAGCGCCCAACCGAAGAAGCTGTTCTCCTCGGTCGGGTTCTTGGCCAGGCCCGCGGCGGTACGCGCGCTGCCGGCCAGTGATTCCCGGGAGTACGCGACGAAAGAGGCCACGTCGCTGGAGTAGCCGCGGATCAGGCGGGACAGCCCGGAGTACGCGTCCGGTCCGAAGAACTGCACGTACAGGGGGTACGCGAGCAGGAGCAGGGCGACCACGGCGGCGACGGCCAGCCCGGCGAGGAAGGATCGGGCCCGCGACCGTAGCTCCGCGCGGCCGAGGGCGAGCACGCCGACGATCACGCCGAGCCCGATCGCGGTCATCAGCAGGATCTCCAGGTTGAGGAACGCCTGCCAGACGATGACCAGCGCGAGGAGGACCCCGTTGCGCAGCCAGCGGCCGGGTTCACCGAGTCGTAGCGTGCGCCAGATGATCAACGGGACGACGAACTGCGACACGATGTTCGGGTGCCCATTGGCGTGCGACACCATGGCCGGCGCGAACGCGCAGAAGCCGGCGCCCAGCCACGCCGGCCCTCGGCTGCCGATCAGGACCCGGGAGAGCAGGAAATACCAGGCAGTGGCGGTGGCAATCATGCCGGCGGTGAGAAAGATCAGAAATGACGCCCGCGGCCCGAACAGCAGGGTGATCGGCGTCATTGGCAATGAAATGGATAATACGGACGTATTGGCCATCAGATTGACGCCGTCGGGGACGTTCATCTGATTGGAATGGAACGGATACGCAAAGTGCGTGACTACTCGCGCACCGTGGGCCATCATCCATTCGAACTGCGACTGATCGGACTGGTTGTCCCGCACACCGCTGCGCGGGTCCAGCCAGAGTCGACAGGTGACCCAGAAGCCGAGCACCACGAAGCTCAGCACGGCGGCCAGATCGGCCCACATCCCCCTGCGGGAAGGCCGAACGGCAGCGGAGGCCCCCTCCGCCGACGGCACGGCGGCCGGGCCGCCGCCGTCGCTGGGCACGTCCGGTTCAGGAGTAGTCATGACAATTCATAGGGTAGTCAGCGCATGGCGCCGCCGTGACATGTTTCGGGGTACTGCCGTACTATGTGCCGGGTTCGCCGACCGCCGATCACGAACCCACCCCCCGACCACAATTCGGCCACCCCGATGCCCCGATTCTTTCGCCGTCCCAGCGGATGATTCACTCTGTCGGTCCAGGCACGGGTCGAGTTCATATCGTGAGGAATCGACGCATGGCAGAAATCACTGGGGATCAGCGCGTGCAGTCCGAGGTGCTGGAAGGCCTGGCAACCGCTGTCAACCACCGTCGCTGGTTCATCGAACTGGCCGTGCCGTACCTCGGCGACGACCCGATCGAGATCGGCAGCGGTCTCGGTGACTACGCGCTGGAATGGTCCGAGCGGCTGCCGCGGTTCACCGCCACCGAGGCCGACCCGGCCCGGCTGGTGCAGCTCAAGGAGCGCCTCGCCGACCGTCCGAACGTCGACGTCCGGCAGATGCTGCTGCCGCACAACGACCGGGGCGACTACAGCGCGGCCGTCTCGTACAACGTCCTGGAGCACATCGAGGACCACGTGGGCGCGCTGGAGAGCATGCGCGACCTGGTCCGCCCCGGCGGCGCCGTGATCATCATCGTGCCCGCGTTCCAGTTCGCGATGGGCCCGGCCGACATCGCCACCGGGCACGTCCGCCGCTACACGAAGAAGACGCTCGGGGCGGCGATGACGGACGCCGGTCTGACCATCGAGAAGATGCACTACGCCAACGCGCTCGGGCTGATCGGCTACTTCATGGCCACCAAGGTCTTCCGGCTGATGCCGAAGGAAGGCCCGATGGTCAAGGTGTACGACACCCTCGTCCTGCCCGCAACCAAGGCCGCCGAGCAGCTCGTCCTGCCGCCGTTCGGCCAGTCCGTCTTCGCCGTAGCCCGCGTCCCAGCCTGACCCCGGCCCCGGCCCCGGCCCCGGCCCCGGCCCCGGCCCCGGCCCCGGCGATCTTGCACTTTCTGTCGTCCTTACGCCCTTTATGTCAGGGATGTCGGGACAGAAAGTGCAAGATCGCGGGAGCTGGGGGCGGGGTTAGTCCTTGATCTGGTACGTGGGGCGGATTACCGCTCTCGCGAGGGTGTGGAACGTCAGGTTGAAGCCGACGTAGGCGGGGCTGGCGTCCGGAGTCAGGTCCAGGCGGTCGACGTCCAAGGCGTGCACCGCGAAGACGTACCGGTGCGGGCGGTCGCCGGGCGGCGGAGCCGCCCCGCCGTAGCCCTGCTCGCCGTAGTCGTTGCGGACCGAGAACGCCCCGCCGAGGTCGGTGCCCGCCGCACCACCAGCCCCGGTGGGCAACTGGGTGACGTTGACCGGCACGTTCACCAGCACCCAGTGCCAGAAGCCGCTGCCCGTCGGCGCGTCCGGGTCGTAGCAGGTCACCGTGAAGCTCTTCGTCTCGGCGGGGAAATCCGACCAGGTCAGCTGCGGCGAGACGTTGTCACCCCCGGTGCTGCCATGCGCGTGCCGGGCGTCCATCGGCTCGCCGTTCTGCACGTCGTCGCTCATCAGCGTGAACGAGGGCACCGTCGGCAGCAGCTCGTACGGGTCCGGGGCGATCGGTCGTTCCAGGGTCATGGGGACGCGTCCTTCCGATGTGCGGAGATACCAGCCCCTTCTTACCCCGCCGCGGCCCTCCCGACGACCGGAAGCACGCGCTGACCCAGTGTGGTTTCGCAGAGCTACGTTTGAGTTCGGGCAGCGTTCCGCAGGGGGACATCGTGGCCGGCATCTGGCGGGACTTCGTGGTGGCCGTCTTCACCGCGTTCCGCCGCCGGGACGAGCGAGCCATCGCCGACGAACGCCGACGCGGTGTCGAGCGACTGGCCGAGGAGACGATCCGCCGGGAGCGGCGGGCCACCGACCCGCCGGAGTGACCGCGAAGCGGGGTGCCGGACCGCCTCGGTGCAACCGGTGAAGATGACCTGATGGGGCGGACTTTTGGGGCACGACCGATGGCGACCCCGGAGACTCATCGACCCATTCTGTTCGAGGTCTTCTTTGACCTGGTCTTCGTCTTCGGCCTGATCCGGGTCACCACGTTCATGAGCCAGCGGCCCGCGCCGGTGACCTTGATGCAGGGATTCCTCGTACTCCTGCTGCTCTGGATCTCCTGGCTGGTCTACTCCTGGCTGGGCAACCACGTCCGGATCGACGTCGGGCTGATCCGTGCCGGTGTCACCGTCGCGATGGCGGCCGTCTTCCTCGTCGCTCTCGTCATCCCCGACGCCTGGGGGACCGGACCAGGTACGACGGGGTCCCGGCTGATCCTGGTGCTGGCGTACATCGTGCTTCGAGTTGTCGATCTGGTTCTCTTCCGCTGGGTGGCAGCGGGCAACCGGCAGGTGCGCAGGACCATTCGCCTCTACACCCTCTCCACCGCGCTGTCCTGGATTCCGCTCGTCCTCGGCGCCGTGTTCGGCGGCACCGCACAGATCCTGCTCTGGGCGCTGGCCCTCACCATCGACATGGGCGGCGGGGTGGTCTCCTCGATGCTGAGCGGTTGGCCCGTACGCAGCCCCGGCCACTTCGCCGAGCGGCACAGCCTCGTGGTGATCATTGCGCTCGGGGAGTCCCTGATCTCGGTCGCCGCCGGCATCGGGACTCAGCGGATCCGTGGACCGATCCTGCTGGCCGCGCTCCTCACCCTCTCCGTCACCGTGTGCCTGTACTGGCTCTACTCCGCGAGCGCGGCAACCTCCAGGCACGCGCTGACGACGGAGTCCGGGCTACGGCGCGCCCACGTCGGTGCGAATGCCTACAGCGTTGCCCACTTCCCGGTACTCGCCGGGACCATCTACGTGGCACTGGGAGTCGAGCAGGTGCTGGCCGGCCTGGCACATGAGGAGTCCCACGGCATCTCGGACTGGATGCCGACCGTCGCGTTGTTCGGCGGGACCGCCCTGTTCCTCGCGGGCCGGGCGACGTTCCTGAGTCTCAGCGTCCGGTGCGTGCGACCGGGGCAACTCGTCGCTCCCGTCGTGGCGCTGCTGTTACTCCCCGTCGGCCGTCACCTGCCCGGCCTGGCCGCGCTCGGCCTGCTCACCGCGTTCCTCGCCGTGCTGCTCAGCTACGAGGCGTGGACCAGGCGCGCTACCGCCGACGAAGGCTGACCGCGCCAGATCCACTCGGCATTCAGGAAATCGCGGTATCCGCGTGGCCCGAACACCCCGACGTCCGAAAAGTCGAGTGGATCAAGGAGGCGGAGGGTGTGGGATTCGAACCCACGAAGACATCGCTGCCTTACCGGTTTTCAAGACCAGCGCCATCGGCCACTAGGCGAACCCTCCTGGGCCGCCACCCGTGGGCGTACGGCCACGCATAGTCTGCCACGGCTCGCTCCGGGCGGCCCGGCGTCCCTCCCCGGTGCGCCGGCCAGCCGGTCTGCTGCGTCCACTGTGGGCTGGACGGTGCGCCTGCGGCACCCGGGAAGATCGGGAAGACTGGGCCCATGCGAGCCATCACGATTCCCCAGCCCGGTGGACCTGACGCGCTGGTCTGGGCCGAGGTGCCCGACCCGGAGCCGGGCCCGGACGAGGTCATCGTGGATGTGCGGGCCAGCGGGGTCAACCGCGCTGACCTGCTGCAACGGCAGGGGCACTACCCGCCGCCGCCGGGTGCGCCCGCGTACCCCGGGTTGGAATGCTCTGGGGTGATCACGGAGGTTGGCGCGCAGGTCGCCGGGTGGGCGGTCGGGCAGCAGGTCTGCGCGCTGCTGGCCGGCGGCGGGTACGCGGAGCGGGTCGCCGTTCCCGCCGGGCAGTTGCTGCCGGTGCCCGCCTGCGACCCGGTCGACGCGGCGGCGCTGCCCGAGGTGGCCTGCACGGTCTGGTCGAACCTGGTCCAGGTGGCGCGGCTCGGCGCGGGCGACACGCTGCTGGTGCACGGCGGCGGCAGCGGGATCGGCACCTTCGCCATTCAGCTCGGGGCGGCCCTCGGCGTGACAGTGCTCACCACCGCGCGGGAGGCCAAGCACGACCGGCTGCGTGAGCTGGGCGCGGCACACATCATCGACTACCGGGAGCAGGACTTCGTCGAGGAGGTCCGGCGGGTCACCGACGGGCGCGGCGTGGACGTCATCCTCGACATCATGGGTGGGTCCTACCTGGGGCGGAACGTGTCCGCGCTGGCCACCGGCGGTCGGCTCGTGGTGATCGGGATGCAGGGTGGGCGCAAGGCCGAGTTGGATCTCGGCGCGCTGCTGGCCAAGCGGGCCAGCGTCACCGCGACGTCGCTACGGTCCCGTCCGCTCGCCGAGAAGGCGGAGATCGTCCAGGGCGTACGGGACGAGGTGTGGCCGTTGGTCGAGGCGGGCCGGATCCGGCCGATCGTGGACCGGCGGCTGCCGATGACCGAGGCGGCGCAGGCGCACCGGCTCGTCGAGTCCAATGACCACTTCGGCAAGGTGCTGCTCACCCGCCCGCCGGGCGGAGGGTCGGCCGTCAGCTGAGCGAGCCTGCCAGGGTCGGGTCGTCGGTCGGTCGGGGCAGCACCAGCCGGGCGCCCGGGCCCTCGCCGGCCAGGGTGTCCTCGGGGTTGTTGAGCGTGCAGCGCTGCAGGGACAGGCAGCCGCAGCCGATGCAGCCGTCCAGGTCGTCGCGGAGCTTGGTGAGCAGCCGGATCCGCTCGTCCAGGCGGCTGCGCCAGCTCGCCGACAGCCGCGCCCAGTCCTGCGGGCTCGGGGTGCGGGCCTCGGGGAGCGAGTCGAGCGCCTCCCGGATCTCGTCGAGCGAGACGCCGACCTGCTGGGAGATCCGGATGAAGGCGACCCGCCGCAGCTCGGCACGGGCGTAGCGGCGCTGGTTGCCGCCGGTGCGGTCGGCGCGAATCAGCCCGAGTCGCTCGTAGTAGCGCAACGCCGACGGTGCCACCCCGGAGCGGGCGGACAGCTCACCGATCGTCAATAGATCCGGCATCACCAGGTCCTTGAGTTGAAGTGCACTTCAACTCACACAGTAGTGGCATGACCACCACACTGCCCACCGACAGCAGCGCCCGCCTGCCCGGCCTGATCCGACGACTGACCGGCGACGAGAAGCACGCGCCGAGCGCGCACTCCACCGTCGACGTGCTCCAGGTGCTCTACGACCGGGTGCTGCGGGTCACCCCCGACACCGCCGACGACCCGGAGCGGGACCGGTTCCTGCTCTCCAAGGGCCACGGGCCGGCCGCCTACTACGCGGTGCTCGCCGCCCACGGCTTCATTCCGGACGCCTGGCTCGACGACCTGGCCGGCTCGGAGAGCCGGCTCGGCCACCACCCGGACCGACTCCTGGTGCCGGGGGTCGAGATCGGCTCCGGCTCCCTCGGGCACGGGCTCGGGCTGGCCGTCGGCACCGCGCTCGGCCTGCGCGCCCAGGGGCTGCTCAACCCCCGGGTGTACGTGCTGCTCGGCGACGCCGAACTGGACGAGGGATCCAACCACGAGGCGATCGCGTACGCGGGAGCGACCGGCCTGGACAGCCTCACCGCGGTCGTGGTCGACAACTCGTCGGCCAGCCACGGATGGGCCGGTGGCATCGCCAGCCGGTTCACCGTCAACGGTTGGACCGCCGACACCGTCAACGGCCGCAACCACGAAGCCCTGTACGCGGCGCTGACCGGGCACCGACCACGACACCCGCACCTGGTGGTCGCCCGCATCGAGAGCAAGGGATGACGGACATGCGTACCGCCTTCATCGACACCACCACAGCGCTTCTCGACGAGGATCCGCGCACCGCACTGGTGCTGGCCGACATCTCGGCGAGCCAGTTCGCCGCAGCCGGCCACCGCCACCCGGACCGGGTGCTCAACGTCGGGATCCGGGAGCAACTGATGATCGGTGTGGCCGGCGGGCTCGCCCTGACCGGGCTGCGTCCGATCGCGCACTCGTACGCGACGTTCCTGGTGGACCGGGCGTACGAGCAGATCAAGTTGGATCTGGACCACCAGGGCGTGGGCGCCGTCCTGGTCAGCATCGGCGCGTCGTACGACGGGTCGGCTGAGGGCCGCACCCACCAGTCACCCGGGGACGTGGCGCTCTTCGACTCGCTCGGTGACGGCTGGACGGTTCGGGTGCCCGGCCACCCGGACGAGGTGGCGCCGCTGCTGCGCAACGCCGCGACCAGCGACGATCCGGTCTACCTGCGGCTCTCCGAGCAGCGCAACGCCGAGGCGTACCCGGACGCCACACGGCTACGGGTGCTTCGGCGGGGCCTGACGAACGCGCCGCTCGTGGTGGCGGTCGGACCGATGCTCGACCCCACTCTGGCGGCGACCGAGGGAATGGACGTGACAGTGGCGTACACCCACACGCCCCGGCCACTCGACACGCCCGGGCTGCGGGCGCTCGCCAACACCGATGTGGTGCTGGTCGAGCCGTACCTGGGGGGGACGTCGAGCGCGCTCGTCAGCCGGGCCCTGGCGGACGTACCGCACCGGCTGCTCGCCCTCGGGGTGGGTCAGACCGACCTGCGACGGTACGGCGATCCGGCCGACCACGCCCGGTGGCATGGTCTGGACGCCGACGGCCTGCGGCGGTCGATCAGCGCGTTCCTGGGGTCAGTTGGCGGCTGAGACGGCGGGGCGGCGGCGAGCGCGCTCGCGCCCGAGGATCCAGATCGCCTCGACGCCGTCCTTCCAGGTGATCTTCTTGCCCTCTTCCCGGCCGCGTGCCCGGTAGCTGATCGGCACCTCGTACGGCCGGATCCGGCGACGCAGCAGCTTGCCGGTCACCTCGGCCTCCATGCCGAAGCCGCGCGAGCGCACCTCGAGCGACCGGTAGAGCGCCACCGGCATCAGCTTGAAGCAGGTCTCCAGGTCGCCGATGTACGAGTTGAACAGCACGTTGGCCGCCATCGTGACGCCCTTGTTGCCCATCACGTACCAGAAGCTGTAGGCGCTGTGGCTGCCGAAGGTGCGATTGCCGTAGACCACCTTGGCCCGACCGTCGAGCACCGGGTCGAGCAGCTTGGGGATGTCCTGCGGGTCGTACTCCAGGTCGGCGTCGAGGATGACCATGTAGTCACCCTCGGCGCTGTCGACCGCCGTCTTGATGGCGGCACCCTTGCCGGCGTTGCGCTGGTGGGTGATGACCCGCAGGCGCGCGTCGTCGGCGCGACCGAGGACCTCGCCGGTGCCGTCGCGGCTGCCGTCGTCGACGACTACCAATTCGATCTCACAGGGATAGTCCACCGCCAATGCCTGCTTGAGGGCATCCGCGATGCGTTCTTCCTCGTTGTAGACCGGCATGAGGATCGAGAGCTTCACGGGGATCTCCACGGTGGCGGCAACACGTCGGCCATAGCCTAGCCTGGTTGGTTTGTTTACCGCGTACCGCTACCGCTGGGCAGTCCGCGCGGCGGCCTCAGATCAATGGTGTTTACTTCCGCCATGTCGGCTGCCGGCTCCCTGCTCGCGGTGATTCCTGTCGCTGCGGTGCTCCTGCTCATCGTCGCGGCGATGCCACGCGAGGCTGGCGCGGTGGCACCGCTGCGGCTCGCCGTGGTCCGCGCCGTCCTGCTCAGCGGGGCGTACGCGGTGCTCGTCGTCGAGGTGCTCGGCGCGTCGCACGCGCTGACCCGAGGCGCGTTCACAGTCGCCTGGCTGCTCTTCCTGGTCGCGGCCGCGGCGGCGGCCGGTCTGCGCTGGCGACGGGCGACCCGCCTCGGGCGGCCGGCCGCCGCCGCACCGGTGCCGGTCAGCGCTGCGCCGGCAGTCAGCACCGCACCGCAGCCGGTGCCGGTCGGCGCGGTGGTGTCCGGTGGCGGACCTGACGTGTCCGCCCCGGCCGCCGAGCGCGGTGAGCCCGGCCCCGCGCCGACACAGGCTGGTCGGGGGTTCGCTGACCTTCGTGCCGTAGCGGTCGACGCGTGGCGGGCGGCCCGACCGGGTGAGCGGCTCCTCGCCGGCACTGTGGGCGGGCTGGTCCTGGTGGAGCTGCTGGTCGCGCTGCTGGCCGAGCCGAACAACTTCGACTCGCAGACGTACCACCTGCCGAAGGTGGAGCACTGGGTGGCCCAGGGCGACCTGGACTTCTGGCCGACCGCCATCCACCGGCAGGTGACCATCCCGCCCGGAGCCGAGTACCTGCTGCTGCACCTGCGCCTGCTCACCGGCGGGGACCACCTGCACAACCTGGTGCAGTGGGCGGCCGGGGTGGTCTGCCTCCTGGTGGCCGCACGGATCACCGCACAGCTCGGCGGCGGCCGGCGGGCCCAGTTGCTCACCGCGTTCGTGCTGGCGACCACGCCGATGGTGGTGCTCCAGGCGACCAGCACGCAGACCGACCTGATCTGCGCGGCGTGGGTGGCCTGCGCGGCGACCCTGGCGCTGGACGGGCTGAGTCGACGGACCGGCTGGGGCACGTTGCTCGGGCTGGGGGCGGCGACCGGGCTGACCGCGGTGACCAAGACCAGCGGCCTGATCGCGGTCGGCCCGCTGCTGGTGCTCTGGGGACTGGCCCAGTTGAGGCTGGCCCGGACCGATCGATCGGCACCGGCTGGCCCGGCGACACCCGGTGGGGGTCGGCGTTCCTGGCCGGTCGGCGGGCTGGCCCGCACCGTCGGCGGTTCGGTGCTGATCCTGGTGGTCGCTGCCGTGGTGGTCGGCCCGTTCCTGGCCCGGGTGACCGCCGAGTTCGGGCACCCGCTGGGGCCGCCCCGGCTGCGCGAGTCCATCCCGATGGAGCGGCACGACCCGGCGTCGATAGTGGTCAACGCGCTGCGGATCGGGCACAC
The DNA here is from genome assembly GCF_022230905.1 of Micromonospora salmantinae. Classification (NCBI taxonomy): domain Bacteria; kingdom Bacillati; phylum Actinomycetota; class Actinomycetes; order Micromonosporales; family Micromonosporaceae; genus Micromonospora; species Micromonospora salmantinae. The sequence goes on along the minus strand of NZ_JAKKFG010000001.1, from coordinate 226,484 downwards.
CGCGTTCGACACGCCGCTGGCGCCGCTGCGTCGGGCCGGGGCCGAGGTGATCATCAGCGGCGCCGAGGCGATCGGGGTCGACCCGCAGGACCGCGCGATCACCTTCGGGCGGGAGCTGTTCCCGGAGCCGGCCTGGTATCCGGACGAGGACCGGGTGGCGTTTCCGCTGGCCGGGGCGTTGGCGGTGATCGGTGCGGTGATCGCGCTCGCCCGACCACGGCGGATCGCCCCCGAGCGGGCCGGGTCGCTGCGGGCGTACGCCGTGGTGGTGCTGACCGCCGTGCTGCTGCACACCGCGATGATCAAGTGGCAGCCGTGGGGCAACCGGCTGCTGCTCTACGCCGTGGTGCTCGCCGTGCCCCTCGCCGGCCTCTGGCTGGACGCTCTCCTGCGCAACCGCGCGGGTGGGCGTCGTTCGGTTGCCACAGTGGCGGCCCTCACCGTGCTGGCCACCTCGGCGCTGGCCGGAGTGCTCGCGCTGTCGTACGGCTTCCCGCGCCGGCTGGTCGGCGCCGGCTCGGTCTTCACCACCTCGGACTGGGACACCCGGTTCCTGCGCCGCCCCCAGTGGGCCGACGAGTTCCGCTGGGCGGCGACCGCGGTCCAGGACAGCGGTGCGCGACGGATCGGTCTGGTGCAGCAGAACGACAACTGGGAGTACCCGTGGTGGCTGCTGCTGCGGCAGCCCGACGGCGGCTCACCGGACCTGGTGGCGTTGCAGTCCGTGTTGCCGGAACGACCGCCGGCCGACCCCTCCTCGGTCGACGCGATCGTCTGCACCGGCACCGAGGCGGCCTGCGCCAAACTCGTCCCGGCCGGCTGGCGGCTGGAGTTCCGCGGCTACGTCGGCTACGCCCTGCCGCCGGGCCGCTGAACCAGAAGTCGGCCGCACCGCCGCCCGGCCGCTGCACCAGAAGTCGGCTCGGCGCCGCCGTGGCGCTGGCGCGCGGGCCCGGATAGTCCGATCCGGGCGGTTCTGCAGCCCGCGCGCAAGGATCTGAAGCGCATTCACATCTGTTGATCCGCACGTTACCGTCTGGTAACTCAATCGACGTCCCGCGATTGAGCCGAAAGGAGTGCGTCGATGCCTGCAATCCCCGCCAGGCCCGAACGCGCGACCCGACGACGGGCCATCACCGTCGCCGTCGCCGTCGCCGCTCTCGTCCTACCGATGCTCGCCGGACCGGCCACCCCCGCCACCGCCGCCGACCGACCAACCGTCCAACCACTGCCCGCCAACCTCGAAGCCATCCGGGCCGCCGAGGCGACCGCCCTCTACGGCAGCCCGGCGATCCGCCCGATCGAGCAACGGCGTACCGCGTTGATCACCATGGGTGACAGCGAGATCTCCGGTGAGGGGGTCGGCAACTACGTCCCCGGCACCCACCAGGACGGCAACTGGTGCGACCGCTCGTACGACCAGGCGGTCTTCCGCACCGGCATCACGTCGGACGCGCAGTACAACATCGCCTGCTCCGGTGCCACCCCCTGGAACCTGATCGCCGGCGGCCCGACCCAGCACAACGAGCTGAACCAGGGCGACTACCTGGGCATCAAGGCGCGCAACACGCACGTGAAGCTGATCTGGGTGGTGGTCGGCGCGAACGGTGACGGCACCATCCAGTTCGGTCCGGTCGCCACCGACTGCGCCGTCCGCCGGGTCTTCTTCCAGGGCGCCTGCTACCCCACCTACACCGACCAGTGGACGATCCGCACCGACGGCAGCCGGCAGGCAGTGGAGTCGGCGCTGACCGACATCCGGCAGACCATGACCAACGCCGGCTACCTGCGGTCGGACTACGAGCTGGTGCTGATGTCGTACCCGAGCCCCGGCAGCCCGGACGTGGAGGACAACCCCAACTTCCCCGGCTGGTACTCCGGCGGTTGCCTGCTCTACCTGGCCGACGCGGCGTTCGCCCGGAACAAGGCGGTGCCGATGTTCGAGTCGGCGCTGCGCTCGGCCGCGGCGAACACCGGCACCCGCTACCTGGACGCCAGCCGGCTCTTCCACGGGCACGAGGTGTGCACCGACAACACCTCGGTCCGTGGCCTCTACATCGAGGTCGGCATCTGGAACGAGAACGCCGCCCGACAGTCGTTCCACCCCAACGCCCGTGGGCACGGCATGTTCGCCCAGTGCATCACCCAGTTCTGGAACTCCGGGCAGACGCGGGCCAGCTGCGTCGACCCGGCCAGCACCGGCGGTGGCGTGCTCTACCCGGGTCTGCTGGACTTCAAGCAACTGCGCAACCTGGCCACCGGCACCTGTGTCGACGGCAAGGGGTACGACTCCCGCAACGGCACCGCGCAGCAGCCGTACTCCTGCCACGGTGGGCGCAACCAGGGCTTCTGGTACGACTCGGCCCGGCGGTCGCTGCACTCGGAGCTGTCCCACGACCGTTGCCTGGACGTCGCCAACAGCTCGATGACCGCCGGCACCGCTGTCAACATCTACGACTGCAACGGCACCGGCGCGCAGCAGTTCGTCTTCGTGGGTAACCAGATCAGGCCGGCGAGCGCCAACAACCTCTGCGTGGCGTTCGACAACCCGCTGCTGGGCAGCTCTCGCCTGCGGTTGGCGAACTGCTCCAGCAGCACCCGGCAGCAGTGGTCGTTCGAGGCCCGTACCGCCGCCAACCCGGTCGGCTACGGTCACGACGACTTCATCGGCTCCCGCGTCTACTGACGAGGGAAGGGGCCCTGGCCTCGGCCAGGGCCCCTTCGCTCACTTGGCGCGGGGAACGAGGACGAGCCGGGCCACGCCCTTCTCGCCGTTCTTCGCGCCGGCGACGCCGAGCGTCGCGCCGACAGTTATCTCGCTCGGCTGCACTGTGGCCCGCCGCTCGACCACCCGCAGGTCGTCGCCGAAGGTCCAGGTCATGGTGAAGCCGTCGGTGGACTTGACGGTCATCGAGTCCCCGTCGATCGCTGTCACCTCGCCGCGCTGCACGGCGACGGTCTGCGTACCGCCGTCCTTCGTCTTCACCACCGCCTCACCGTGCAGGGTGTTCTTGCGCAGCAGCACGCGGGCCTGGCGGCGCTTGCGCCACTCCTCACCGCGCTTCTCCCGGGCCTTCTCCTGCGCGCTGGGGGACGCACCCGGCGTCGGCGTGGCCGGCGCGGCGACGGTTCGCACATCCAGGTCGTCGGCGTCGAAGCCCATCGCGGCCAGCGCCTGACCCTCGACCCCCATGGCGGCGGCGACGTCGACGGCGACATCCCGGGCGGGTTGGCTGGCCACCTCGGCCGCGCCGCAGCCGCTGACGCCGAGCGCGACCGCCGCGAGCAGTGCCGTGGTGCCGGTGGCGATACCCCAACGTGGCATGACTCTCCCTCTCGTCCGTGGAGCCCTCAGCCTTCCCGGGAACGACGAGCGGAGCGTCAGGCCGATGTTCGGGTCAGGTAAGGATCACCGGGCAACCGGACGGCGAAGGCGGCGCCGCCCTCCGGCGCGTGCCCCGCGGCGATCTCCCCGCCCAACCGGCGGACCAGCCCGGCGGCCAGCGCCAACCCCAGGCCGCTGCCCACCTTGCGCACCCCCCGGTAACGCTCGTGCAGCGCACCGCGTTCGAAGGCCACCGCCAGGTCGTCGTCGGTGAAGCCGGGCCCGCCGTCGCGAACCTCCAACACGCCGCCGTGCGCCGGGTCCGCGCCGGCCGGCCGGACCGCGAGCACCACCGGCGCCCCCGGGGGTACGACCCGCAGCGCGTTCTCCAGCAGCCCGTCCAGCACCTGCCGGATCCGCCCCGGATCGGTGTACGCGGGCACCGGCTGACCGGGCGTCTCCACCCGGAACGACACGCCCACCGCCGCGCACCGACCGGACCAGGTCGGCTCCGCATCCACTGCCAGTTGGGTCAGGTCCACCGGCACCGGTTCGAGGGGAAAGTCGGCGGCCTCCAGCCGGGCCAGTGCCAACAGGTCGCCGATCAGCCGGTCCAGGTGTTGGGCCTCGGCCAGCATCGTCCGACCGGTGTCCACCGTGTCGTCGGCACCGAGCACCCCGTCGGCGAGCGCCTCGGCGTACCCCCGGATCGCTGTCAGCGGGGTGCGCAGCTCGTGCGAGACGGAGAGCAGGAACTCCCGCTGTCGGCCCTCGCTGGTGGCCAGCGCGGCAGCCAGACCGTTCAACGCCTCGGCCAGGTCGGCGACCTCGTCCGGCGACTCGACCGGCACCCGGACGGCACGGTCACCGGCGCGCAGCCGGGCGGCGGCGGTGGCCGCGACACGGATCGGCCGGGCCAACCGACGGGCCAGCAGCAGCCCGGCCACCACGCCGGCGGTCAACCCGGCCAGCAGCGGCAACCACAGACTGAGCAGCACCCGTGCCCACAGCCCGTTGGCCAGCGGACGGGAGAGCACCACCCCGTTGCCGCCGGGCAGGGCCCGACCCTCGACCAGGGCCCGCTCACCGTTGACCGAGCGGCGGGCCGACACGTTGCGGCCCTGCCCGATCCGCTGCACCACCCGCGGTGGCAGGCCCCCCCGGTCCACCGCCCCGCGGCGGATGAGGTACGCGTCGATGCCCTGGGCGCGCAGTTGCTGGATGAGCCGTTCCTCGTCGGCTCCGCGACCCCGGTCGAGGCGGGTCCGCAGCACCTCGGCGGCGAGTCGGGCCTGGGCGGCGAGCGCTTCCTGCTCGCTCCGCTCCGCGCCACGGATCGCCAACGGCACCGCGACGATGGCGGTGACCAGCACCGACACCAGCGCCACCGCGCAGGTGACGAGCACCGCGCGGGCGGTCAGCGTACGGCCGAGTCGGCCTCGTCGGGGTGCGGTGGGTGGGGTGGCGCCGACCACCGGCAGGGCCATGGTCGGCGACTCGACGTGCCCGGGGTGGTCAGGCATCGACCGCGTACCCGACGCCGCGATGGGTCCGGATCACACTCGCCCGGCCGAGCTTCGCCCGCACCTGGGCGACGTGCACGTCCACCGTCCGGGTGCCGGCGTGCGCCGCGTAGCCCCAGACTCCGGCCAGCAACTCCTCCCGGGTGAAGACCCGGCCGGGCCGGGCCATCAGGTGAGCCAGCAGGTCGAACTCGGTGGAGGTGAGCTGCACCGGGGCACCGGCGGCGGTGACCGTGCGGCGGGCCGGGTCGAGCATCACCGGGCCGACGACACGTGGCCGGTCCGCGCCCTCCGGGCCGCCCGCGGATCGGCGCAGCACCGCGCGGACCCGGGCAACCAGCTCCCGGGGGCTGAACGGCTTGGTGACGTAGTCGTCGGCGCCCAACTCCAGGCCGACGATCCGGTCCACCTCGTCGTCGCGGGCGGTGAGGAAGATGACCGGGGTCCAGTCGCCGGCCTCGCGCAGCCGGCGGCAGATCTCGGTGCCGGGCAGACCCGGCAGCGCGATGTCCAGGACGCAGGCCACCGGACGCAACCGGCGGGCCGCGCTCAGACCAGCCGCGCCGTCACGCTCCAGGTGGACGCCGAACCCGTCCCGGGTCAGGTAGAGCCGGACCAGGTCGGCGATGGCCGGCTCGTCCTCCACGACGAGGACGAGCCCGCGATGCGGTGGTTCGACTGTCACCGGCCCATGATTGCCGACTGCGAAGGCTCGGCGCGATCTGTGTGTGTTCGAGTTCGGTAAAGGCCGGGCGACGCCCGGTCGGGGTCAGCTCACCAGGACGGAGCGAACATCCCGGGCCGGGCGGCGGCCGGTGCGTCACCGATGCTGGCGACGACCCGGGCGCCGGGCGGCCGCAGGCGGGTCCGGAACGCCTGGTTGAGCAACGCGTCGAGCTGCCAGACCTGCTTCGGGTGACTGGTCCGGATCAGGAACCGCTCACGGATCCCGTCGATCGCGGTGGCCGCCATCTCCACCGACTGCAGCCGCGGGTCCGGGCTCCAGGTGACGTTGCTCAGCTCGCGCAACTCGGTGTTGAGATGCAGGCGCAGTCGGTGCAGGAGGCGGGTCTGCTGGGTCACCACCAGCCGACGGTGGGTGAGTAGCAACAGGTAGTCGCCGGTGACCGGGCGGTCGGGGCGGCTGCAACGGGTGATCAGGATGGTGGCGTCACCGGAGCCGACGCAGCGCCGGAAGACCGGCATGTGCCGGCTCACCGTCTGCACGGCCAGGCCAGCCTCGGCGGCGGCCGGGAGGAACGTTCGGGAGAAGACGTCCATGACCTGCCCAACGACGTCCCCAGCAGGGTGATGTGGGTCACGCGGGATTTTTGGAAGTTCCACGCTGCCTGTCGCACTGCCTGTCCGACTTCCGACTCGGACGGATCATGGTCAGGAGTTCGGCTGAAGTGGACTGGCGGCGAACAGCTCCTCCAGCCAGCCCGGGACCGCGTCGGCGTACTCGGCGCGGGACTCCTCGGGAGTGTCCAGTGCCCGACGCCAGGAGAGTGACCGGCTCACCGGCCCCAGGGCGATCGCGAGGTCGGCGGCCTCCACGAGCGTCCGCCGGTCGTACCGGTCGGTCCACGCCTCCAGGTACGCGTCACGCAACCGCACCAGTCGGGCGTCGGCGGCGGCGAGCTTCCCGGCGTGCCCGATGGAGCGCAGGGTCACCAGCAGCGTGCCGAACGGGTGCGCCACCGAGGCGTCGCCCCAGTCGAAGTACCGGTACCCGTCCGCGCCGGCGAAGACGTTGCCGTCGTGCAGGTCGTCGTGTTGCACGGTCGCCGGAATGCCGAGGTCGGCGAGCCGACGGCACCGCTCGGCGTACGACGGCACCTCCGCCCGCAGCCGGTCGTACACCTCGGGGTTGGGCCCCTTCTCCGCGCCGATCAACAGCGACGCGCGGTCGTCGAGCAGCTCGACGAACAGGTCGGCGAGCACCTCGGGCCGATGGTCCGGTACGCCGGAGGTGACCAGCTCGTCGGCCTGCGCCGCGGTGGCCAACTGGAGGGCGGCGTACCCGGGCAGCGCCCGCTCCCAGTGCGTCAGGTCCGGGTCGCGGGCCAGCAGGTCGCGCAGTGACTCGCCGCCGTCGGGCAGCAACGACCAGCCCCGTTCAGGGTCCACCGCGATCGGGGTCAGCACCCGCTCGGGCGCGAGCCGGGCCAGCGTCGCGATCAGGGCGGCCTCGTGCATCGTGCCCGGATTGTTGGCCTTGAACCAGACCGGACCATCGTCGGTCGGCACCCGCCACACCAACGACCACGGGCGGATCCGCGGCTCCACCGGCCCGGTCACTCGCCGACCCGCGCGAGTCAACTGCTCGTCGACCCAGGACCGGGCCTGCGTCTGCCACTGCTCGTCGGACCAGTCCGGAGCACGCTCGATCGTCGTCACGCTGGCACCCTAGGCCGTCTTCCCGAAGTTGGGGACCGCTTATTCCACCGCCGCCGGCACGGCACGACGTCCCACCGGAGGCCGTGACATCTGCCGACTGCGCACCCTGGGAGATGCGCCGAGGAAGCTCCGAGCGAAATCATCGCTGCGCACAGTAATTAGTGCTCGAATCGGCTCGGGGAGTAGAGCTATGACGGGAACGCCAACCACAGCCCCTCGAAACGTCGCGCGCCCCTCCGTCGCCGATCGTCCACCACGCAACGGCGTCATCATCGCGGTCAGCGTGGCGGCCGGGGTCCTACTGGCGGTGCTCTGGTCTTACGAGTTCGTCGACTCGGTCATCGGTGACAGCGTCGCCAGCGGGATCCTCGGTCACGATGCGAAGGCGACGGCGATCTCCGGTACCGCCGCCGGCCTGGTGTTCGCATTCGTGTCCGGCCTCGCCGGCACGTTCACCGCGTGCAACATCGCGATGCTCGCGTCCATCGGGCCGCTCGGCGCGGCAAGCTCCGCCAACGGTGACCGGCTCCGGCTGCTGCTGCGGCCGGTCGGCTACCTCACCCTGGGCATGGTCGCCGTCGCCGCGGTGTACGGGTTCGTCGGGGTCCTGCTGGGTGACCGGCTCCCCCAGCTGTCCACCGACACCGCCGGTGGGGTGCCGGTACGCATCATCCAGTCGTCGGTGGTGTTCGGCGTCATCGGGCTGGCCCTCATCTATCTCGGGCTGGCCGCGATCCGGGCGGTGCCGGACGTGTTCGCCGACCGGCCGGTCGCACGGGTGATCACCCTCGGCGCGCTCATCGGCGGCTTCCTCATCGGCCGGCCGTACCCGTTGTTCAACAAGCTGTTCCACTGGGCGGTCGACAGCGGCAACCCACTGTACGGTTCGGCCGCGTTCGTGCTGCAGTCCCTCGGCAACATCGTCGTGGTCACCGCGCTGTTCGCGTTGCTGATCATGCTCACCCGCGGCCGGTTCATCAGCTGGCTCGCCGCCGACGTACGACGCAGCATGGTGATCAGCGGCGCGCTGCTCATCGCCCTGGGCGTCTTCACGGTCGTGTACTGGGACGTCCGGGTGCCCTCGATCTTCGGCTTCGGCTGGTTCCCCACCATGTTCTATAACCACTGACGCGGTCCTGCCGCTGCCGCTGCCGCTGCCGCTGCCGAAGAATGGCACATTCGAAGATGTTTCGGCGCGCTGGATGCTCGATGCTGTTCGTGTGACTGGCGGGGCGGATCAGGACCGGTGGAGTGTGGCCAACACGGCACTGCGAACGGCCACCGACCGGTTCACCGATTTGGTGGCCGCCGCGCCCTCACCCGACGTCATGGCGACTGCCGACTGGACAGTGGCCGACACCCTCGCGCACGTGGTGTCGATCGCGATGCTGTACGTGTCGAGGCTGGACGGCACCGAGGTCCCCATCCGGGTGCCGGGGCTGGAGGACATGCTGGCCAGCACGAATGTGGACACGGTGGCCGACGTCAACACCCAGGTGCTCGCCCACTTCACCGAGCGCGACCCGGAGGTGCTGCTGACGCAGCTGAACAACTTGGTCGGCCGCCTCCTGACGACGTCGGCCGATCCGCGCTCGACGGTGAGTTGGCTGGGCAACGCGAGGGTGACGGTCGGCGGACTGTTCGCCCACCTGACCAACGAGCTGCTCGTGCACGGCTGGGACATCGCGCGGGCGCTCCGCCGGCCGTGGCCGATGCCGGACGAGCACGCCGCGCTCTACTGGGACCTGTTCATGTTCGACATGCTGCGCGACACGTACGGGGTGCTGCTCAACACCGAGCTGCCGATGCCCCGGCACCACGTGTCGGTGCAGTTCCGCTCGCGGTACGCGCCGACGACGACGCTGACCCTGGGCGACCGCCGGGTGTGGATCGCGCCACCCGACGCCCCGTTCGACGCGAGCGTGACGTTCCGCCCCGCCCGGTTCAACCTGATGATGTTCGGCCGGATCAGCATCGCGCAGGCGGTGCTGCGGCGCGACGTCGTCATCGGCGGGCCGAGGCCGTGGCGGCTGCCCGCGTTCCTCCGGGTCGTGCACATGCCCAACGCCCGGCTCGCGCCCCCACCAGCATCCGGGCCCCAACGGCGGTGACCGGCGGGCGGCGGTGTCCTCAGATCAGCTCGACGATGGTGGCGTTGGCCATCCCGCCGCCCTCGCACATGGTCTGCAGGCCGTAGCGGATGCCGTTGTCCCGCATGTGCTGAAGCATGGTGGTCATGATCCGGGCACCGGAGCCGCCGAGCGGGTGGCCGAGGGCGATCGCCCCGCCGCGCGGGTTGAGCCGCTCCGGGTCCGCCTCGGTCTCCGCCAACCAGGCCAGCGGCACCGGGGCGAACGCCTCGTTCACCTCGTACACCCCGATCTCCTCGATGCCCAGCCCCGCGCGGCGCAGCGCCTTCGCGGTGGCCGGGATGGGCGCGGTGAGCATGGCGACCGGGTCGTCGGCGGCGACCACGGCGGTGTGGATCCGGGCCAGCGGGCGCAGGCCGTGTCGGCTGGCCCAGTCGGAGGTGGTCACCGCGAGGGCCGCGGCGCCGTCGGAGATCTGGGACGCGGAACCGGCGGTCACCACGCCGTCGGCGCGGAACGGGGTGGCCAGCTCACCCAGCTTCTCCAGGGAGGTCTCCCGACGGATGCCCTCGTCGGCGGCAAACTTGCCACCGTCGGCGAGCGGCACCGGGGTCAGCTCCGGGTCGAACGCGCCGGCGTCCTGCGCGGCGGCTGCCTTCTCGTGGCTGGCCAGCGCGAACTCGTCCAGTTGGGTACGCGAGAGGCGCCACCGTTGGGCGATCAGCTCGGCCCCGACCCCCTGGTTGAACGGCAGCGGCGCGTCGTCGGCGAAGCCCTCGACGCCCCGGTAACGGGCGCGTAGCTGGTCACTGAACGGCATGCCGCCGGCCACGCTCGAGCCCATCGGCACCCTGGTCATCGACTCGACGCCGCCGGCGACCACCAGGTCGGCCTGACCGGAGAGCACCGTCGCGGCGGCGAAGTGCAGGGCCTGCTGACTGGAGCCGCACTGCCGGTCCAGCGTGGTGCCGGGCACCGTCTCGGGCCAGCCGGCGGCGAGCACGCCGTTGCGGGCGATGTTCCACGACTGCTCGCCGACCTGGGACACGCAGCCCCAGAAGACGTCGTCGACCTGGGCCGGGTCGAGCCCGGTGCGCTCGGCGAGGGCGCGCAGCACGTGCGCCGAGAGGTCGACCGGGTGGACGCCGGCGAGGCTGCCCTTGCGCCGCCCGACCGGGGTACGTACCGCGCCGACGATGACCGCGTCACTCATGTTTACTCCCCGGTAACTTGGGCTGCCCCGATCCTACGTCGTCCATCGACCGGTCGTCGGGCCACACCCGCACGAGGTGCCGGAATCCGACGGCCGCTGGCATGCTGGGCGGGTGAATGAGACCTCCCCTGCACAGCAGTGGCGGGTGCCGTCGAGCCTGCCGTCGGCGAAGCTGGCCGGCGCTGTCCTGCTCGTCGCGCTCGGGCTGCTCTTCGCCGACGGCGACACTGTCCGCCTGGCATTGGCCGTCCTGGCCGCCGCCGCGCTGGCCGGCTGGGCGGTACGTGACCTGGTCGCGCCGGTCCGGTTGGCGGTGGACCCGGCCGGGCTCACCGTCATCCACGGCTTCGCCGGCCGGCGGCTGCTGCCCTGGTCTGCGGTCGAGGCGATCGCCGTCGACCGGCGGCCCCGACTCGGGCTGACCAGCGAGACCCTGGAGATCGACGCGGGCAACTCGCTGCATCTGTTCGGCCGGTACGACCTCGGGGCCACCCCGGAAGAGGTGGCCGCCGCACTGCACGCCGCCCGCCCTGTCAGGTGAGCAGTGCGGCGGTCCGGAAGAGCACCAGCGCGAGCAGGATCAGCAGGATCAGCGCCCCACCGGTGACCTGCACCAGCGTGCGCCGACCACGCGGCGCGTACGCGAGCACCAACGCCATCAACGCGCCGACCACCAGCCCGCCCAGGTGCCCGGGGATCGAGATGCCCGGCACGGCGAGTGTGAACACCAGGTTGATCACCAGGATCGGGATGATCCGTGAGATGTCCCGGCCCAGCTTGCGCTCGATGATGATCAGCGCGGCGAAGAGACCGAACACGGCGGTCGACGCGCCGACGGTGGCCGCCCTCGGGCTGCTGAACAGGTAGGCGGCCACGTTGCCGCCGAGGCCCGCGATCAGGTAGAGCGCGGCGAACCGCACCCGCCCGAGGTTGGCCTCCAGCGACCGGCCGAGCACCCACAGCGCCCACATGTTGAGCAGCAGGTGGAGCACGCCGTAGTGCAGGAACATCGCCGTGACCAGCCGGTACCACTGGCCCTCGGCGATCCCGCCGAGCGTGTAGTCGGAGAGGTAGGCCCGGCCGAGCACCGCACCCCACTCGGTCAGCGGCGTGCTGCCACCCATCAGGCCGCCGAAGCCGGAGCCGCCGACCGCCGCGTCCCCGCCCCGGGCGGAGGCGATGGAGAGCAGCAGGAGCAGCACGTTCACGGCGATCAGGGCCTTGGTGACATAGCCGTGCCGGCCGGCCGTACCGCCGCCGAAGGCGGTACGCGCCGGCCGGACACTGCGACGCCCCTCGTTGACGCACTCCGGGCACTGGTGCCCGACCGAGGCATCCCGCATGCAGTCCGGGCAGATCGGCCGGTCACAGCGGGAGCACCGGACGTAGGTCTCCCGGCCGGGGTGCCGGTAGCAGACGGGGGTGGTCGGCGGAGACTCGCTCACCGGGCCGACCCTCCGTCCAACACCACACGGTCCACCGGCACCGGCCGTGCTCCGGAGCGCTCAATCATGCGAGCAAAGGTACCTCGCCAGTCGCTCAGGAAGCAGACCGCTCAATCTCGACCCGCTCGATGACGACGTCCTGGAGCGGACGGTCGCTCGGACCGGTCGGGGTGTTCGCGATCGAATCCACGATCTTCACCGACTCCTCGTCGGCGACCTGTCCGAAGATGGTGTGCCGGTTGTTGAGGTGCGGCGTCGGGGACACGGTGATGAAGAACTGCGAACCGTTGGTGCCCGGTCCGGCGTTCGCCATCGCCAGCAGGTACGGACGGTCGAATCGCAGCTCCGGGTGGAACTCGTCGGCGAACTTGTAGCCCGGTCCGCCCCGGCCGGTGCCGGTCGGGTCGCCCATCTGGACCATGAAACCGCTGATCACCCGGTGCGAGATGGTCCCGTCGTAGTACGGACCACTGCCCGGCTGACCGGTGCGCGGGTCGGTGTACTCACGGTTGCCCTCGGCCAGGTCGACGAAGTTGCGGACGGTCTTCGGCGCGTGGTTGGGGAAGAGCTCCAGCCGGATCGGGCCAGCGTTGGTGTGCAGGGTGGCGTAGACAGCCTCGGCCACGGGTACTCCTCACTCGTTGGTCAGTTCCATGCGGATCCTCCCATGTGCCCGATCTGGCATCGCGGAGGCATCCGAAGGTGGAGGATGACGAAGGAACAACTCCCAGGAGGTAGGACCGTGTTTGGATTCGGGCGGCGCAAGTCCCAGGGGCAGCTGGCAAGGGCCGAGCTGAACCAGAGCATCAGCCACCTGATGCTGGCAGCCAACCACGCCGCGAAGGGCGCCGGCGCGACCGTCGGCCCGCGGGTCCAGATGGCCCGGGGTTACGTCGAACCGACCGCCGCGAAGGTACGGGACCGCGCGTCGACCGGCTGGGGGACGACTCTCACCACGCTGGCACCGCTGGCGGCGGCTGCTCGTGACGGCGCCGCACAGGCAGGGCCGCTGACCAGGAAGGCCAAGTCGAAGACCATGCGGATCACCGGTAAGAAGAAGCAGCCGCGTCGTCGCGGCTCGATGATGACCGGCCTGTTGGCGGCGGGTGCCATCGCCGGCCTGGCCGGCGCGGTCGCGCTGCGTCGCCGCCGGGAGCAGCAGGAGTGGGCCGAGTACGACCCGACCCGCAGCACCCTGGAGCCGATGCGCGACGAGGTCGACTCGATCGAGGTGCGTACGCCGTCCGCAGCACGGGGGTCCGACGGGTCCGCGATTTCCGGCGCGGCGGGGATGACCGGCGCGGGCAGCTCGGCGGTGGCCGGCGGCTCCAGCGCCAGCACCACCGCCCCGGCCAAGCAGACCGGTGTCCGCCCGACCGACAAGGTCCCGTCGGTCGCCGAGGGCGCCACCGACGTCTCCGGTCGGCCGACCGACGACCTCACCAAGGCGCTGGGCAAGGACACGGCCCGCACCAACGGCCGCCGCTGAGGTCAACAGCAGCGCATCGGGCGCCGGCGAGTGGGTCCACCCACTCGTCGGCGCTTCCGCCTGAGCGGCGCTTCCGCGTGAGCGGCGCTACCGCAAGAGCGGCGCTACCGCAAGATCAGAGCCAGCCGTTGCGGCGGAACCAGCGGTAGAGGGCCAGCGAGACACCGAGCATCAGGGCCAACACCACCGGATAGCCGTACGTCATCTTCAGCTCGGGCATATTGTCGAAGTTCATCCCATAGATGCCGGCGATGGCGGTCCAGACCGCGGCGATACCGGCCCAGGCAGCGATCTTGCGCATGTCGTTGTTCTGGTCGACGGTGACCTGGGCCAGCCGCGCCTGAAGGATGGAGTTCAGCAGGTCGTCGTAGGAGTTCACCTGCTCCACGGTGCGGCTCAGGTGGTCCTGCACGTCCCGGAAGTATTTGCGGATCTCCTTGGGAACGTCCCGGTTGACCTGGGAGGTCAGCGTCATCAGCGGCCGTTGCAACGGCACCACCGCCCGCTTGAACTCGACCAGTTCCCGCTTCATCTGGTAGATCCGCTGAACCCGCCCGTGGCCGTGGCGGTCGAAGACCTCGGCCTCCAGCATGTCCAGGTCGTCCTCGATCTGGTCGGCCACCTCCAGATAGAGGTCGACCACCCGGTCGGTCACCCCGTACGCCACAGCCCACGGGCCGTGCAGCAGCAACTCCTGCTTGGTCTCCAGGTCGGCGCGGATCGGGGCGAGCCGGCAGGCGTCGCCGTGCCGGACGCTGATCACGAAGTTCGGGCCGATGAAGAGCATCACCTGCCCGGTCTCCACCACCTCGGAGTTCTCGGTCAGCTCGGTGTGCTCGCAGTAGCGGGCGGTGCGCAGCACCAGGAAGACGACGTCGCCGAACCGCTCCAGCTTGGGACGCTGCTCGGCCTTGACCGCGTCCTCGACCGCCAGCTCGTGCAGGCCGTAGGTCTCCGCGATGGCGGTCATCTCGGCCAGCTCCGGCTGGTGCAGACCGATCCAGACGAAGCCGTGCTCCTCACGGCGGGCCGCCGCCAGTGCATCCGCGTAGTCCCAGTCGCCGGGCTGCCGCTTGCCGTCGACGTAGAGCGCGCAGTCGACCACGGCGCTGCGGCCGGTGCCACTGCCCGTCGGGGCCGGAACGGGCGGCGAGCCGTCGGCGTTGAGAATCCGGGTCATCGCCCGGACCGGGGAGGGCCACGCCCGAGGTCGCAGCACCCGACCGGTGGTCGACGGTGCCGTCCGGTCCCGCTCTGTCCGATCCGTCATCGCGTCACCTCCCGCGCTCAGCTGCGGCTTGCAGGCTACGCCGATCGCGGTCGAGGACCGGTGTGACGGCGGTCGCGTGGGGGCGGCGCCGGGCGGGCCGGGCCGCATCGGGGGGTGTGCGGGGGACGACACGGCCCACCCGGCACCTGTGGGGGCGGGAGGTTGTGCTGCCGCGTCAACCCGGCGGGGCCGGCCCGGAGGCCGGGCGCAGCTGGCGGGGTGACGCTCGCAGCATTGTGGGCCAGCCGGCCGCCCGAGGGGAGCCCCGGGACGGCCGGCATCGTCGTTCTGTCAGGAACCCGACACTTAAGTCAGCTGCGGACGGCCTCGACTGCCGCCGCGAGCCGCCGGACACCCTCGTCGATCTTGTCGGCGGTCACCGCCGAGAAGGCCAGTCGGAGAGCGTGCCGCCCGCCGTCCAACACGAAGTCACTGCCCTTGACCACGGCGACCCCGCGCTCGGCCGCCGCCGGGGCGAGCCGGTCGACCAGCACGTCCTCCGGGAACTCCACCCAGAGGAAGTAGCCGCCGTCGGGCTCCACGAACCGCGCCTGCGGCAGGTGCCGGCGCAACGACTCGGCGAGCACCTGGGCCCGCTCGCCCAGCGCTGCCCGGACCGTCTCGATCGAGCGGTCGATGTCACCGGAGACGCAGAACTGGTGCACGATCGCCTGGGACACCATCCCGGGGGAGATGTAAAGGCTTGTCGCGTTCTTCGCGATGGAGGCGATCAGGTCGGCCGGGCCGACCAGGTAACCGACCCGCACACCCGGGCAGACCGTCTTGGTGAAGCTCGACGCGTGCACCACCACGTTGCGGGTGTCCAGCGAGAGCATCGACGGCAGCGCCTCGCCACGGAAGCGGATGTCCGCGTACGGGTCGTCCTCGAAGATCGTGAACTCGTACTCGGCGGCCAGGTCGAGCAACTCCCGGCGCTTCTCCAGGGACAGCGTCATACCGGCCGGGTTCTGGTAGTTCGGGATGACGTGCGCGAGCCGGGGGCGGACACCGGACTCCAGCAGCTTGCGCAGCTCGGCAGTGTCCAGGCCATCCGGCTGGACGGCGATGCTGTGCAGCTCACTCCCCATCCGCTGGAGGTTGAGCAGCGTCCGGTCGTACGTCGGGCGCTCCACCACCACCGCGTCGCCGGGGCGGACCAGGTGGTCGAAGAGGAACGCGTCGGCCTGAAGCGACCCATTGGTGACCAGCACCTGGTCGGCCTCGACCCCGTGCTTCTCGGCGATCCACTTTCGCAGCGGAAGGTACCCGACGGAGGTGCCGTACGCCGTCACCCCTGCGGGATCGGCGTCGAAGGCGCGGACGGCGGCGGCCTTGAGCCCCTCGACATCGACGATGTCCAGCGAGGGAGCCCCACGGGCAAAGGAGATCAACTGCTCGGCGGTCATGGATGTTGAGCGTACGGGCGGCGGCGGGGGACGCGCGGTCGGCACGGCGATGTCCGCATCCTGAGCCACCGGGTCGGGTGACCCCACTCCACCGGTCGGCGGCAGATCAGACCGGAAGTGCGAGCGCGTCGCGCTGCGCGGCCCGGGAAAGTCCCTCCAACTGCACGCCGAGCGCGTCGAGGAGCTGACTCCAGTCGAAGTAGGAGCGCCAGGCGGTGATCCGACCCTTGCGGGCCCGGACCACGTCGGCCACCTCCCAGCTCACCAGCCGGCCGGTGGGCGCTACGGTGCCGTACGGCGAATGCAGGGTGCCGGTGTGGGTGCCGGTCAGCCGCAGCTCGACCGCGGCGCCACCGCCGGTGCGGACCACGCCCATCGGGTCGACCCGCAGATCTCCGAAGGCGCCGGTCCAGGTGCGCAGCAGCGCGGGCAGCTCGATCGGACGGACCGTCACGCCCGGCATGGCGTAGAACGCCTCCGGGGCGTAGAGATCCGGCAGCCGGGCCACGTCCCGACGCAGGAGCATGGCGTACTGCTGCTCGACCAGCCGCTCCGCGTCGCGCATCGGGACCTCCCCCGCGGGCCACGGCATCTCCGCGCCCGCAGGGGATGTCTACCCATCGATCCGGCCCCGCACACCACAGTCGGTCAGGTCGTGGCGACCGCCTGGCTCTCCGACCAGACCCGCATGATGTCCCGGACGGAGATCACGCCGGCCACCTCCCGGCCGTCCAGCACCACCAGGTGCCGGAATCCGCCCCGGGCCATCGCGGCGGCGGCCTCGGTCACCGTCCACTCCGGCCCCGCGTAGACCACGTCCCAGGTCAGGTGGGCGCCGGTGCGTTCCACGTCGCAGTCCAGGCCGGCGCCGATGGCCTTTAACACGTCACGTTCGGTCATGATCCCCACGCCCTCGGAATCCGGGTCGATCACGACCGCCGACCCGACACCGCGGGCCGACATCATCCGGGCCGCCTGGCGGAGCGTGTGCTCCGGACCGACGACGAGGACCTGGCTGGACATCGCATCCCGTACCTGCATCACACATCACCCCTTTGGGACGGTGGCATTCGGTACGGACATGGTGGTCGGTGGATGTTTCCGGGACAAGAGCGGCATCGCACAAGCTGCGGACGCTGGCTACTGTCGGATGGTGTCCACCGAGCCCCTGCGCTGCGCCGGCGCGCTGATCGTCGACCATGACGGCCGCATCTTCTTTCAGCGCCGCTCACCACACCGACGCCTGTTTCCCAACTGTTGGGACATCGTCGGTGGCCACCTGGAGCCGGGCGAGGACATCGACGAGGCACTGCGCCGGGAGATCACCGAGGAGACCGGCTGGGTCCTCTCCCACGTCCTGGGTCAGGTGGGCGAGTACAGCTACGTCGGCGACGACGGCCTGGCCCGGACCGAGTACGACTTCCTGGTCCGCGTCGACGGTGACCTCGACCGCCCGATGCTGGAGGCCGGCAAGCACACCGAGTACCGCTGGCTGGCCGAGCACGAGATGACAGTGCTCGACGAGCACCGCGACGTCAACGACGGGCTGATCCGGCGGATCGCGGAGGAGGGCTTCGCCGTCCTGCGGTCGATCGGTCTGTGAACACCGTCGAACTGGCGCCCCACCGGATCGCCGGGCTGCTCGCGCCGGCCGTGGACCGGACCTTCCGTGCCGGCATCCTGGCCGGCCGGGACGGTGGTGGCGCCGAGTTGTCCCAGCGCTACGGCGGAATCACCGCCACCGGCTTCCTGGTCGACCTGCGCACCCGGCTGGCCGCACCCGGTGGCACAGTCGACGGGCCCGGGTTCGCGGCGATCACCCGCTACCAGGACCCGGTCGCCTGCCGGCGGACAGTGGACAAGCAGGTGGCCCACGGAATGATCTACCGCGGCCCGGACGGCGCCCTGTCCGCCACCGAGCGGGGCGCCGCCTTCCTCACCGAGCTGTACCAGGTGCACGCCGAGGTCACCGAGGAGTTGTGGGCCGGCCACGACGACCGGATGGCCCGGCTGGTGGCCATGCTCGGCCGACTGCTGTCGTACGCCCTGGTGCTGGCCGACGAGGAGGCGAACCCGGCCGCCTCGGCCTTCGCCGCGCTGGCGCCCCCGTACGAGCCGGACGGCACCCCGTCGGGTGTGCTGCTGCTCAACCGGCTCAGCACGCTGCGACACCACCGGGCCGACGCGCACGCCGCCGCGTGGACCGCCGCCGGGCACACCGCGTCGAGCATCGCCGCCCTGCCGGCCGGTCCCGAGCGGCTCGCCATCGAACTGGAGACCGACCGGCGGGCCGGCGGCCCGTACGCCGTGCTCAGCTCGGAGGAGCGCCTGGCCATGCTCGCCGACCTGGCGGCATTGCCCGGCTGACCCGGTTGGCCGGAGCGGCGCACCCGGCCGGCGCTATCCTCCACCGGTGACGGGAGCAGGACTAGGGAGGATGTCGCGATGATCGGAATGGTGCTCGCGGCCGGAGCGGGACGACGGCTGCGCCCGTACACCGACACCCTGCCCAAGGCTTTGGTGCCGGTGGACGGCGAGACGACGATCCTGGACATCGCGCTGGGCAACCTCGCCGAGGTAGGGCTCACCGACATCGTGATCGTCGTCGGCTACGCGGCGGACGCGGTCCGCGAGCGGCAGGCCGAGCTGGAGAAGCGGTACGGGGTCACGCTCACCCTGGTGCACAACGACAAGGCCGAGGAGTGGAACAACGCCTACTCGCTCTGGCTCGCCCGGGAGTACTTCGCGCGCGGCGTGCTGCTGGTCAACGGGGACACCGTGCACCCGGTGAGCGTGGAGAAGACCCTGCTCGCCGAGCGTGGCCCGGGCATCCTGCTGGCCGTGGACACCCTCAAGCCGCTGGCCGAGGAGGAGATGAAGACCACCTTCGACGCCGCCGGCCAGCTCACCCGGATCACCAAGATCATGGACCCGGGCGAGGCGTACGGGGAGTACATCGGCGCGACGCTGATCGAGCCGCAGGTCGCCGACGCCCTCGCCGACGCGCTGGAGGCGACCTGGCGACGGGACCCGAACCTCTACTACGAGGACGGCTACCAGGAGTTCTCCGACCGGGGCGGGGAGGTGCGGGCGGCGCCGATCGGTGACGTCCCGTGGGTCGAGGTCGACAACCACGCCGACCTGGCCCGCGCGCGGGAGATCGCGTGCCGCTACTAGCTCGGAGCGTCCTCACCCCGCTGCACATCGACGTGCGACGCGGGGCGGTCGCCGACCTGGGCGCGATCCTGGCCGACGGGCGGATCTCCTCCGGGGGCGACGTCGCGGTGGTGGTCGGCCCGGGTCAGGGTGCCCAGATCGCGGAGCTGATCCGACCGTCGCTGCGCTCGGCGGACGTGTTCACCGTCTCCGGCGGGACGCTGGACGCCGCCGACGACCTGGGCGGCAAACTTCGCGCCCGGTCCTACGACGCGGTGGTCGGCATCGGTGGCGGCAAGACCATCGACGTGGCCAAGTACGCGGCGACCCGCCGAGGGCTGCCGATGGTGTCGGTGGCGACCAGCCTCGCCAACGACGGGATCGCCTCCCCGGTGGCCAGCCTGATCACCGACGGGATCAAGGGCTCCTACGGCGTACACATCCCGATCGGGGTGATCGTCGACCTGGACTTCGTGGAGAGCGGCCCGGACCGGCACAACCGGGCGGGCATCGGCGACGTGATCAGCAACATCAGCGCGCTGGCCGACTGGGAGCTGTCCCGACAGGTACGCGGTGAGCCGGTCGACGGGCTGGCCGCGTCGCTCTCGCGGGCGGGCGCCGAAGCGGTGCTCAACCACCCGGGCGACATGAGCGACGACGCCTTCGTGATCGTCCTCGCCGAGGCGTTGATCTCCAGCGGCCTGGCGATGGCTGTCGACGGCACCAGCCGTCCGTGCAGCGGCGGCTGCCACGAGATCATGCACGCTGTCGACTCGCTCTTCCCGGGGACCGCCTCGCACGGCGAGCTGGCCGGGCTGGGTGCGCTGTTCTGCACCTGGCTGCGCGGAGATCTCCGCCGCTTCCGGGAGATGTCGGCCTGCCTCACCCGGCACGGCCTGCCCCGGCTCCCCTCCGAGGTGGCGCTCACCGACGACCAGTTCATCGAGGCGGTCCAGTTCGCGCCGCGTACCCGGCCGGACCGGTACACCATCCTCGAACACCTGGCACTGTCGCCTACCGAGACCCGGGAACGGCTGGCAGACTACGCCGGTGCAATCCGCGACCAGCTTGGCTGACCCCCGTCCCACCGTCGCCGACTTCCACCGGGTGAACCGGGGCGGCGGCCTGTTCAGCGAGGCGATCAGCCAGTGGCTGGGGGCCGTCTTCGCGCTCGTCGCCCAGCGGCTCGGGCTGCGACCGACAGCGTTGACAATCACCAACCTGGTGCTCGGGCTGGCCACCTCGGTCACCGTGGTGGCGCTCGCCGGCCCGGTCGCCGCCGGGGACGTACCGGCCTGGGTGGTCGGTCTGCTCGCCCTCATCGGCTGGCAGGTGGCGTACTCCCTGGACTGCGCGGACGGGCAGCTGGCCCGGGTGACCGGCCAGGGCAGCGCGGCCGGCGCGCGTGTCGACGTGCTCTGCGACGTGGCCGCGCAGATCGCCCTGGTGGCAGCACTGGCCGCCACCGCCGTGGCGCAGGAGCCGTCCACGCCGACCTGGCTCGTGGCGACCTTCGCGGGCACCTGGATGGTCAACCTGGTGACGTCGGTGATGCAGGCTGGCCCGAACGCGGCCAGCATGGTCACCTCGACCTCGTTGCCGGTGCGCCTGGTGAAGCTGGTCCGCGACTACGGCGCTGTGGTCTTCGTGGCCGCCGTGGTGCTCGCCGTGGCCCCGGCGCTGGTCCTCTGGGTGATGGTCGCCTTCACGATCGTCAACGGCGGCTTCCTGCTGGCGAGCATCGCCTTCTCCGCCCGCGCCTCCCTGCGCTGACCAACCAGTCCCCACTCCGCGATCTTGCAATTGCTGTCGCGACACATGGGGCATCCCACCGATATCGACGACCGAAACTGCAAGATCGGCGGGGTGGGGCTTGGCGGCGCGGGCCGCCTGGGTGGTGTTCAGACGTGGTTGGGGGTTCGGGCCAGGCCCGCGTAGATGTCGATGAGCTGCTTGGTGACCACGTCGGGGTGGAAGGTGCGCTCGTAGCGGGCGCGGGCGGCCAGGGCCAGCCCGGACGCTCCGGCGCGGGCGACCGGCAGGGCGGCCGCGAGCGCGGCCGGCTCCGGGGCGACCACCCAACCGGCCTCGCCCAGACCGATCCCCGCCGGCATGGCTGACCCGCCGCCGCCCCCGGCGACCGCGGAGGCGATCTCGGCGGGCCCGGTGCCGGCGGGCTCGTGCGGGGCGTCGGCCCCCACCAGGTACGGAATGCCGCCCAGCGCCGTACCGAGCACCGGTCGGCCGTTCGCCAACGCCTCGATGATCACGGTGGGCAGCACGTCGTGCCACATCGCGGCGGCGATAACCACAGCGCTCGCCTCGACTGCGGCCTGCACGCCGGCCCGGTCGAGCTGACCGAGGTAGACCACGTCGGGTCGCTCGGCGGCGGCTGCCTCCACGAGGTGGCGCAGCTCGCCGTCGCCGGCCACCCGCAGCGTGCCCAACGAACCCACCGGGTGCCGGCGCCAGGCGTCCAGCAGCAGGTCGACGCCCTTCTCCGGAGAGAGCCGCGCCATGTAGAGGAACCCGTCACCCAGCGGTGCCGGCCGACCCGGGTCGGGTACGGAGTTCGGCTTCACCACGATGCGTTCGTCCGGAATGCCGTAGTCGCGGAGGTGATCGGCGATCGCCGAGGTGAGCGCGATGTACCGGTCGACCGAGCGCCAGGTGCCCCGGTGCACGGCCAGGGTGGTCGCCATCAGCGCGCTCTGCACCGCCGAGTCCCGGTAGCAGCGGTGCTTGATCGCTGGCACACCCAACGCCCGACCCTTGCAGTCCTGACAGATCACGCCGTCGCGGAAGTAGATCCCCGACGAGCAGACCTGCCGGTAGTTGTGCACCGTCTGCACCACCGGCACGCCGTGCCGGTGCGCGGTCCGCACCACCCAGGGCGAGATCAGAGGGTACGGGTTGTGCAGGTGCAGAACGTCCGGTCGGTGCTCGGTGAGCAGCCGGCTGAGGTCGTGTTGGGCGCGCGGCGCCCAGATCGGCGAGATCGGCAGCAGCGCCTTCGCCGCCTTCGACATCGACGGGATCTCGTCCGAACTGCGAATGAAGGGCAGCACCTCGACGCCAGCGGCGGTGAGCTGCGCGATCTCCGAGTCGACGATCGTGTTCTCACCGGAAGGCTGGGCTTCCCGGTACCGGTTGTGTGCCACCACGATTCTCACGGGAAAGAAGGCTACCGTTGTGTCGTGCCCGAACTACCGGAGGTTGAGGCGCTCGCGGGTTACCTGCGTCAGCGCGCGGTGGGGCGGCGCGTCGATCGGCTGGAGATCGCCGCGATCAGCGCCCTGAAGACGTACGAGCCGGCGCCGTCCGAGGTCGCCGGCCGGGCGGTGGTCGACGCCAGTCGGCACGGAAAGTTCCTCGACGTCCTCTTCGAGGGCGGCCTGCACCTGGTGGTGCATTTGGCGCGAGCGGGCTGGCTGCACTACCGAGAGGCGTTCCCCGCCACCACCCCACTGCGTCCGGGCAAGGGCCCGATCGCGGTGCGGGTACGCCTGGATGACGGTTCCGGCTTCGACCTCACCGAGGCCGGCACCCAGAAGAAGCTGGCTGCCTATCTGGTCACCGACCTCGCGACGGTCCCCGGGGTGGCCAAGCTGGGCCCGGACGCGCTCGCCGCGGATCTGCCCCTCTTCGGCGAGCGGCTGCGGAGCAGGCGGGGGCAGGTCAAGGGGGTGCTGACCGACCAGTCGGTGCTGTCCGGGGTGGGCAACGCGTACTCCGACGAGATCCTGCACGCCGCGAAGCTGTCTCCGTTCGCGATCACCGATCGGCTCACCGACGCCCAGATCGCCACCCTGCACGCCGCCACCCGACAGGTCCTCGGCGATGCGGTCGAGCGGTCCCTCGGTCAGCGGGCCGCGGAACTGAAGGGCGAGAAGCGCTCCGGCCTGAAGGTGCACGCGCGCACCGGGCTGCCCTGCCCGGTGTGCGGGGACGCCGTGCGCGAGGTGTCGTTCGCCGACTCCAGCCTCCAGTACTGCCCCACCTGCCAGACCGGCGGCAAGCCGCTCGCTGACCGTCGGTTGTCCCGCCTCGTACGGTGAGTAATTGCACTTCAGGGCTACGGAGCGGAATCGCCCTCCCTGAGCGGAAGCTCCGGTCCGCCCTTCTCGCCACGCGCGCATCCATCGGTATAGTGGCCCGGTCCCCGGCTTCTGAAATGGTGCGGAGCCGGCCAGATCCTGCCAGCACCGTCGGTCGCCAATCTCCTTTGGGGCGACGATCGGTCGGAGGCCGCGTGGGAGACTGGGACGGTGGGCGACCCGGGCCTTCACGCCGAGTGAGCGGCCCGTGTCATGCGGGAGGACATGGGTGAGGTGACGGCAAGCCTCCAGCGCCCGGTAACCAACGAAGGCCGGAGCAGACTCGTGCGGCACGTCGACAGCTTCGAGATCCAGCCGCCGACGCCGCCGTCCCACAACGGCGTACCTCGGTCGGCTTGGACGAGGGCGCGACGCCGTGTCTCCCGCTGGCACCGCCCCTACATCGCGATCCTGCTGCTGCTCGACTTCGGCGCGGCGGCGTTCGCCAGTTGGATCGCGATCCAACTGTTCGACCAGGCCGCCTCCGGGTTCTCCGGCACCCAGCAGGACCCGACGTGGTTCCACACCGTCTCCTACCTGCTGCTGCCGCTCGGCTGGGTGGTGATCCTCTGGAGCAACCGGGCCTACGACCGGCGCTACCTGGGGCTCGGTCCGGACGAGTTCAAGCGGGTGATCCGGGCGTCGGTAACGGTGGCCGCGAGCGTCTCCTTCCTCGCCTTCTCCACCGTCACCCAGCTCTCCCGGTTCACCGTGGGCACGGCGCTGGTCGGCGCGACGCTGTTGATCCTGTGGGGCCGTTTCGTGGCCCGGTGGGCGCTGCACTACATCCGGCGGCGGGCCGGCCAGGCCGCGCACCGGATGGTGCTGGTCGGCACCCTGCCCGAGTGCCTGGAGGTCTACGCGGCGGTCACCCGCAGCCCGGCCGCCGGGCTGATGCCCGTCGCCATCCACATCACCGACGGGTACGCGGCGGCCCGAGGCATGCCGACCCCGGTTCCGGTGTACGCCGGACGTGACGTCCTGGCCCTGGTCCGTGAGGTCGGTGGGGACACCATCGCCGTCTGCGGGTCGGCCAGCGCGGAGCCGGGCGAGTTGCGCCGGCTGGCCTGGCAGCTGGAGGGCTCCGGCGTCGACCTGGTGGTCGCCCCGCAGCTCACCGACATCGCCGGCCCTCGGGTGCACATCCGGCCGATCGAGGGTCTGCCGCTGCTGCACGTCGAGGAGCCGACCCTCTCCGGGCCGGCGCTGCTGGCCAAGAACCTGATGGACCGGGTCGCCGCCGGTCTCGGCCTGCTGCTGCTGATCCCGCTCTTCCTGGCCATCGGCGTGGCGATCCGGATCTCCGACCCCGGGCCGGTCTTCTTCCGGCAGCCCCGGGTGGGGCACGAGGGGCGCACGTTCCGGGTGTGGAAGTTCCGGACCATGTACGTCAACGCCGAGGACCGGCTGGCCAGCCTGGTCGATCGGAACGAGACCGACGGCATGCTGTTCAAGATGAAGGAGGACCCTCGGGTCTTCCCGGTCGGTCGCTTCCTGCGGGCCACGTCGCTGGACGAGCTGCCGCAGCTGATAAACGTGCTGTGGGGCGAGATGTCGCTGGTCGGGCCCCGCCCGCTGCCGGCCGACGACGGTGACTTCCTGGGTGACGTGCGGCGCCGACTGCTGGTTCGCCCCGGCATGACCGGGCTGTGGCAGGTCTCCGGGCGCTCCGACCTGTCCTGGGACGAGTCGGTCCGACTGGACCTCTACTACGTCGACAACTGGTCGCTCGCGTACGACCTGAGCATCCTGTGGCGCACCGTCGGGGTGGTGCTCGCCCGAAAGGGCGCGTACTAGAGGGTTGGCGCGCCGGCTCGCAGGGGCGAGGATCGCTGCGTGGCTGCCAACCTCTCCGCCGTGGTCGGCGTCGTCTCACTCGTCACCGCGCTGACCGCAGCCCTGCTGGCGGTGCTGCGGCTGCGGGCCCGCCGTGGCATCGCGACCGCCACCCAGCGGGCCACCTACGAGGTGCTGCACACCGCCGGCCTGGCCGCCGAGCCGCTGCGAGCGGGGTTGAGCGAGGCGGGCGCGGCGAAGGCCGTACGGCATCTGCGGGCGCTGGTGGGCGCGGTCGGGCTGGCGCTCACCGACGCCGACCGGCTGCTGGCCCTCGACGGGCGCGGCACGCACCACGGAGAGCAACTGCTCGTGGCGGCCCAGCGGACGGTGGACAGCGGCCGCTCGACGGTGCTTGGTGAGCAGGAACTGCACTGCGACCGGGTCGACTGCCCGGTCCGCGGGGCGGTGGTCGCGCCGCTGCTGGGGGCGGACGGCCGGGTGGTGGGCGCGCTGGTGGCGGTCGCCGACAGCCCGCCGCCTCCGGGGTTGGTGCAGGCCACCCTCGAGACGGCGCACTGGGCCGGCAACCAGCTCGCCCTGGCCGAGCTGGACTCGTCGCGGGAGCGGCTGGCCCGCGCCGAGATCCGTGCGTTGCGGGCGCAGATCAGCCCGCACTTCATCTACAACGCGCTGACCGCGATCGGTTCGTTCGTACGCACCGACCCGGAGCGGGCCCGGGAGCTGATCCTGGAGTTCGCGGAGTTCACCAGGTACTCGTTCCGGGCGCACGGGGAGTTCACCACGCTGGCCGAGGAGCTGCGGTCGATCGACCGCTACCTGACCATCGAGCGGGCCCGGTTCGGCGACCGGCTGCAGGTGCGGTTGCAGATCGCCCCGGAGGTGCTGCCGGTGACGCTGCCGTTCCTCTGCCTCCAGCCGTTGGTGGAGAACGCGGTTCGCCACGGGTTGTCCCGCAAGCCGGGCACGGGCATGGTGAGCATCGAGGCCCGGGACGCGGGGGCCGAATGCCACATCACGGTGGAGGACGACGGAGTGGGAATGGATCCGACCACGCTGACCGCCGGCATCGCCGAGCTGGCCCGCGGCACCGGCGACCCGGGCGACGACACGGGCCAGCACGTCGGCCTCTCCAACGTCGACGAGCGGTTGCGCTCGGTCTTCGGGGACCGGTTCGGCCTGGTCGTGGAGACCGGGTTGGGCTCGGGCACGAAGGTGAGCATGCGGGTGCCGAAGTTCCACCCCGGCGTGCGGGCAGGGTCGTGAGCGAGCGGACCGGGACGGGTGGGGTGAACGCGTCCGGTTTCCTGCGCGTCCTCGCGGTGGACGACGAGCCGCCCGCGCTCGACGAACTGGCGTACCACCTGCGGGCCGACCCCCGGGTGGCCCGGCTGCACACGGCTGGCGATGCCACCGAGGCGCTGCGGCTGCTGCGCGACGGCGACGTGGACGTGGTCTTCCTGGACATCCGGATGCCCGGCCTGGACGGCATGGAGTTGGCCCGGGTGCTGCGCCGCTTCGCCCGGCCACCGGCGATCGTGTTCGTCACCGCGTACGACGACGGCGCGGTGGACGCCTTCGATCTGGGCGCCACCGACTACGTGCGGAAACCGGTGCGCGCCGATCGGCTGGCCGAGTCGCTGCGCCGGGTGATCGGCTCGCGGGTGGTGCCGTCGCACCCGGCGGCGCTGGCCCGCGCAGAGGAGGACCCGACCATCCCCATCGAGTTGGCCGGCACCACCCGGATGCTGCCCCGATCGGCGGTGCGCTGGGTGGAGGCGCAGGGCGACTACGCCCGGTTGCACACCGCGGAGGGGTCGCACCTGGTGCGGGTCTCGCTGGCCACGCTGGCGGAGCGCTGGGCCGATGCCGGTTTCGTCAGGGTGCACAGGTCGTACCTGGTGCAGTTGAAGTTGATCGCGGAGTTGCGGCTGGTCAACTCCGGCTACGTGGTGGTGATCGACTCGACCGAGCTGCCGGTGAGCCGGCGGCACACCCGGGAGCTGAAGGACAAGCTGGTCAGGGCCGCGAAGCAGGATTGGAGTCGCTGAGCCGGGAATGGAAGCAGCCCTACCGTACGTTGTACGCTAGTCCGTACGACTTCCGGGAGGCCTGCCGTGACCGAGACCCCGTTCGACGCCGAATCCGAGTTCGACAGCCAACTCGACCGACTGGTGCAGCTCGGCTACCCCGCCCTCGCCGGGCTGACCGAGAGCGCCTTCCGCGACCTGGTCGCGCCACTGCGGGCCACTGCGGTCGAGGGCACCGCCGGGCTGCCCGCCCCCACCGACGCCCGGGTGCCGTTCCTGCTGGTCACCACCCGGGACCTGATCGGTGTGCCGGAACGGGTGGAGCTGACCACCCTGGCCGGCAAGAGCAAGCCCGGGGTCATCGACCGGAACTACGCCGACGACGACCTGCCCCGCTTCGATCCGATCAAGGAGCTGGAGGTGCCCGCCGGTCCGGCGTACCTGCTCTTCGACGTCGACCGGGGCGAGGAGTTCCGCAATCTGGCCCCGGCCACTGCCATGGAGGGGATCACCGCTCAGGGCCGGTTGCCGCTGAGCATCGACGAGGGGCTCGCCTTCATCACGCTGCACCCGACCGCGCTGGCCAGCAACCGGTGCTTCTCGCTGGTCGGCTCCCGGTGCGGCGACAAGCGGGTGCCGGCGCTGTGGATCAGCCAGGGCGCACCCAAGCTGGGCTGGTGCTGGTACGGCAACCCGCACACCTGGCTCGGCTCCGCCTCGGCCCGGCCGGAGCGCGTCGGCCTGGAGTGACCGCAGGCCATCGATGATCGACTCGGGTTCCGGAAAGTCGGGCCATCCCACCGGCCCGGATGGCCCGACTCTCCGCAAGCTCGGTCGGTTGTCCACAACGAGCCTCCGGAGTTCCCACACGCCAGCCGGCATGATCCCCGAGTTATCCACAGCCGTGACCGGTTCTCCACAGGTTATTCACAACGCAAACCACTGATCTCCACGGCCGCTCCCTACAGTCAGGACCCATGAGCGCACGCCGGGTACTGGTGGTCGAGGACGAACGGACCATCGCCGAGTCCATCGCCGCCCGACTACGGGCCGAGGGTTTCACTGTGGAGATCGCGGCGGACGGGCCCAGCGCTGTCGCCCAGTTCCACGCCGGACAGCCGGATCTCGTCGTCCTCGACGTGATGCTGCCGGGCTTCGACGGTCTGGAGGTGTGCCGCCGGATCCAGGCCGACCGGCCGGTGCCGGTGCTGATGCTCACCGCCCGGGACGACGAGACCGACCTGCTCGTGGGGCTGGCGGTCGGCGCGGACGACTACCTCACCAAGCCGTTCTCGATGCGGGAACTCACCGCCCGGGTGCACGTCCTGCTGCGTCGCATGGAGCGGGCCGCCGCCACTCCCGCGCGGCCCGCCATCCGCCTCGGCGACATCGAGATCAACGAGGCCGAGCGACGGGTCCGCCGGGCCGGCGCGGACGTGCACCTCACCCCGACCGAGTTCGACCTGCTGGTCCACCTCGCGGGGCGGCCCCGCACGGTGCTCCCCCGGGAACGGCTGCTCGCCGAGGTCTGGGGATGGGGCGACGGGAGCGGCACCCGCACCGTGGACAGCCACATCAAGGCTCTGCGCCGCAAGCTGGGTGCCGACCTCATCCGCACTGTGCACGGGGTCGGCTACGCCCTGGAGCTGCCGTCATGACGGCGACAGTGCTCACCCGGCTGGACCGGGTGCTGGAGCTGCTGCCCCGACCGCTGGACCCGGTGCGCTCGATCAAGCTGAAGCTGGGTGTGCTGCTGGTCGCCTCCGGGGCGGCCGGGCTGGCCTACTTCTCGTACGGCATCGGCTGGCCGCCGCCGATCACCTCGGCCACCGCGATCGCCGTCGCCCTGCTCACCTCGCAGGTGCTCGCCCACGGCATGACCTCGCCGTTGCGGGACATGACGGCGGCCGCCGGGGCGATGGCGCGCGGCGACTACACCCGTCGGGTACGCGCCACCTCCCGCGACGAGGTCGGCGAGCTGGCCCAGGCGTTCAACAAGATGGCCGAGGACCTGCACGCCGCCGACCAGCGCCGACGCGAGTTGATCGCCAACGTCTCGCACGAGCTGCGTACGCCGATCACCGCGCTGCAGGGCGTGCTGGAGAACATGGTGGACGGGGTCGCCGATCCCGAACCCGCGGCGCTGCGTTCGGCGTTGGCCCAGACCGAACGGCTCGGGCACCTCGTCGCCGACCTGCTCGACCTGTCCCGACTCGACGCCGGGGTGGTGCCGTTGCGGCGCGTACGCATCGACGTGGGGGACTTCCTCGACGAGGCGGTGGAGCACGCCACGGCCAGCGCGTCCGGCGCCGGTCTGGACGTGCGCTTCCAGCTCCGTGACCTGCCGGCACCGCTGACGGTCCACGCGGACCCGTGGCGCCTGCACCAGGTCTTCGCGAACCTCCTCGACAACGCGGCCCGACACAGCCCACCCGGCGGCACGGTACGGGTGTGCGCAGAGGAACACGGCGACCAGCTCCGCTTCGAGGTGAGCGACGAGGGCCCGGGCATACCGCCGGACGAGCGTTCCCGGGTGTTCGAGCGATTCACCCGCGGCGACCGGTCGGTCGGCGGGGGGACCGGGCTCGGCCTGGCCATCGCCCGGTGGGTCGTCGAACTGCACGGCGGTCGGATCGGTGTCCTCGATCCCGCCGGACCAGACCGGGGTGACCGGCCCGGCTGCCGCATTCAGGTCACCATCCCGTGCGACGGGCCATACCGAGAAGAGGCCGCATGACCAGCCCCGGCAGCACCCCTCTCCCGGCCACCGGGCCGAGCGGACCGCAGGTCTCCCCGACCGTTCGACCCGGCCCGGCTGGCCCACCAGCCGCCGCTCAACCCCGACCCGGGCCGGCCGCCCCGACCCTTGCCAGGCCACCAGGGCTGATCGAGCGGCGCTGGCCGGGGCCGGCCGGTCCGGCCGGTCCGCTGGTCCTGGCGGCGCTGACGGCGGCGGCGGTCGTCGGCGCCTCGACGCTCACGATGGTTCGTCCCGGACTCGGCTGGCTGGTGGCCGCGCTCGCCGGCACCGCCGCCCTCGTCACCGCCAGCGTCGTCCGTTCCAGGACGTTGACGTCGGCTGCGGACGTCACCAGGCCGACCGCCGCGACGGCGACGGCGACACCGACCGCCACGACAGCTGCGGCGGCCACCGCCCGCCCCGGTGCCACGGGGGCACCGGGGCGGGTGGCGCAAGTCGTCTGGGCTGCCGCGACGGTGGTGTTGGTCGCCGTCGGCACGGTCCGGGCCGCCGGCTGGCTCTTCGCCCTCTGCCTGCTCGCAGCGGCGGTGACCGGGACACTCGCGGTGACCGGCGGGCGAAGCCCGCTCGGAATGTTGGTCGCCGCGACGCTGCCGCCGGCCGCGACGGTACGGGCGCTCCCGTGGGCGGTACGCGGTCTACGCAGCGGCCGTCCGACCGGGTCGGGTATCGAGGTCGGACGCATCATCACCAGCCTGGCGATCTCCGCCGGCCTGCTGCTGCTGTTCGGGGTGCTCTTCTCCTCCGCCGACGCGGTCTTCGCCGATCTGGTCACCGGATTGCTGCCCGACATCTCGGTGCCCGGTGTGATCGGTTGGGCGTTCCGCCTGCTGCTGATCGGTGGCGGTCTGCTTGGTGCCGCGTACCTGGTCAGCCGCCCACCCGACCTGGAGGGGCTGCGACCGGCGCCGTCACGACCGGCCCACCGGCTGGAGTGGACCCTCCCGCTGGTGTTGCTCGACGCCCTGTTCGCCGCGTTCGTGCTGGTCCAGCTGACTGTGTTGTTCGGCGGGGCGGGGCACGTGCTGCGGACGGCCGGGCTCACCTACGCCCAGTACGCCCGCGGCGGGTTCTGGCAACTGCTCGCCGTCACCGCGCTCACCCTGCTGGTGATCGCGATCGCCGCCCGCCGGGCACCGAAGGCCACCCCGGGGGACCGGCTGCTGGTCCGCGTACTGCTCGGCACGCTCGCCGCGCTCAGTCTGGTGATCGTCGCCTCGGCGCTCTACCGGATGCAGGTCTACGCCGACGCGTACGGTGCCACCCGGCTGCGGCTCGTGGTGTCGGCGGTCGAAATCTGGCTCGGGCTGCTCTTCATCCTGGTCGGGGTTGCCGTGGTGCGGTTGCGGGCCGAATGGCTCCCCCGGTTGGTGGTGGGCACCGCGGCGCTGGCGCTGCTCGGGTTGGCACTTCTCAACCCGGATCGCCTGATCGCCGAACGGAACGTCGACAGGTACCTGGAGACCGGCCGGTTGGACGTCGGCTACCTGTCCGGGCTGTCGGCAGACGCCGTACCGGCCCTGGATCGGCTGCCCGAGCCGATGCGCTCCTGCGCACTCGGGGAGATCGCCGCCGAGCTGCCCCGGGACGGGTTCTGGGCGGCGAACCTCGGCCGGGAACGCGCCCGTCGGGTTCTCGACACGACCCCGGTGAGCGCCGGCGTGACCGACTGCCTCGGGT
This sequence comes from Micromonospora salmantinae, assembly GCF_022230905.1. Classification (NCBI taxonomy): domain Bacteria; kingdom Bacillati; phylum Actinomycetota; class Actinomycetes; order Micromonosporales; family Micromonosporaceae; genus Micromonospora; species Micromonospora salmantinae. The sequence goes on along the minus strand of NZ_JAKKFG010000001.1, from coordinate 194,802 downwards.
TGCAACGCTGGTGAGCATGAACGCTTGACAATCGCGTACGGCGGGCGAGACTGCCGGGGTGGCCAAGCAACTCCCCGACGTGGGGTCGAGCGGTGCGGTACCGCCGCCCCGGCGGTCCCGGATCGTGCTGGCCGAGATCACCAGGCAGGACACCCGCGCCGAGCGGACCCGCGCCGAGCTGGCCCAGCAGACCCAGGTCGGCGAGGCGCTGGTCCGCGGCCTGGTCCGGGCCCAACTCGCGCTGGCGTTGCGACTGTCCCTGGTGGTGGCCATCGGTTTGGGCGGGCTGCCCTGGCTGTTCGCGATCGCGCCCTCGCTCGGCCGGACCACAGTCGCCGGTGTCAACCTGCCGTGGCTGCTGCTCGGGGTGGCCTCCTTCCCGTTCCTGATCGGGGTGGGCTGGGCGTACGTGCGGCTGGCCGAGCGCAACGAGCAGGACTTCACCGACCTGGTGCAACGGCCGGAGCGCTGAGTGGGCAACGACTTCGTGGTCCCGGCCATCGTCGCGGTCACCCTGGTCACCGTCGGGATCGGCTTCTACGGGCTGCGGATGGCCCGGACCACGTCCGACTTCCTGGTGGCGTCCAGGGCGATCAGTCCGACCTGGAACGCCGCCGCCATCGGCGGGGAGTACCTGTCGGCGGCGAGCTTCCTCGGCATCGCGGGGCTGGTCCTCAAGTACGGCGTGGACGTGCTCTGGTACCCGGTCGGGTTCGCCGCCGGCTACCTGGCCCTGCTGCTCTTCGTGGCCGCGCCACTGCGCCGCTCCGGCGCGTTCACCCTGCCCGACTTCTGCGAGCTGCGGCTGGGGTCGCGTCGACTCCGCATCCTGGCCACCGCCTTCGTGATCTTCATCGGTTGGCTGTACCTGGTGCCGCAGCTCCAGGGTGCCGGGCTGACCCTGGCCACGGTGGCCGGCTCCCCGTACCCCCTCGGAGCCCTGCTGGTGGCGGCCGTGGTCACCGCGAACGTGGCGCTGGGCGGCATGCGCGCGATCACCTTCGTGCAGGCGTTCCAGTACTGGCTCAAGCTGACCGCTCTCGCCGTACCGGTGATCTTCCTGGCCCTGCAGTGGCAGGCCGACGGCCGCCCGGCGGTGACCCCGCCCGACGGGCCGACGTTCCGGGCCGCGACCACCGTCGTGGTCGAGCACCGCGCGACCCTCACCCTGCCCGACGGTGACATCCGGGAGGTACGCCCCGGCGACGAGTTGACGTTCGCCGCCGGTGACCCGGTGCCGGACGTCTCCGGGGTGGCCACCGACGCCAACGACTGGTTGCTGCCCAGCGCCGCCGGTGACGACGACCGGGGCCTGTTCGCCACGTACTCGCTGATCCTGGCCACCTTCCTGGGCACCATGGGCCTGCCGCACGTGCTGGTGCGCTTCTACACCAATCCGGACGGCGCGGCGGCCCGTCGGACCACCCTGGTCGTGCTGGCGTTGGTCGGCGCGTTCTACCTGCTGCCCACCCTGTACGGGGTCCTCGGCCGGATCTACACCCCGCAGTTGCTGCTCAGCGGCCAGACCGACGCGGTGGTGGTGCTGCTACCCGAAGCGGCCCTGGGTGACGGCCTGGCCGGGCGGCTCCTCGCCGCGCTGGTCGCCGCGGGCGCCTTCGCGGCGTTCCTCTCCACCTCGTCCGGCCTGCTGACCAGTGTCGCCGGGGTGATCTCGACGGACGTGCTCGGTCGGGGATCGGTACGCGGGTTCCGGCTGGCCACCGTCATCGCCGGTGGTGTGCCGGCGGTGCTGGCGCTGCACGTCTCCGGGCTGGACGTCTCGCAGGTCGTCGGGCTGGCCTTCGCTGTCGCCGCGTCGAGCTTCTGCCCGCTGCTGGTGCTCGGGATCTGGTGGCGCGGGCTGACCGACGTGGGCGCCACCGCCGGCGTGGTGGCCGGCGGCGGCGCGGCGATCGGCGCGGTGCTGGTCACAGTGCTCGGCCCACCGCTGTCCGGCTGGCCGGCCACGCTCATCGCGCAGCCGGCCGCCTGGACGGTGCCGCTGGCCTTCACAGTGATGGTCGCCGTGTCGATGGCGACCCGCCGGCGAGCCCCGGCCGACGTCGCCGCCACCATGCTCCGCCTACACACCCCGGAAGCCCTGCGGATGCAGTGATCCCCGCTGCCGCGATGCGCTCGGTCACGATCACCGCCATCGCCTTCGCCCCGGACCCACCTTCGCCATGGCAGAGGTGACTCCGGGGCTCGCGACCTGGTCAACAGGTGTCAGTGCCGGCGCAGAGCCGCTGCGCCACCGGGCGGGCGTACCGCAGCGCCTCCTTCGGCGTGGTGTCCATGTCCAACGCGACCTGTGCCACCAGGTCGCCCTGCCGCACGACGAGCCAGCGGCTCCGCACGCCCTCGATGTCCGAGCCCACCAGCACTGACTCGTCACCGGCCCCCAGCCCATCGGCCAGGACCGACATCGAACTGGTCGCCCCCCTGGGTTTGCAGTCGGTGAAAAGTGCGCGGACCGCGTCCATCTCACGGGCAGCATCGCGAATCGAGAAGCGGACGACGCGTTGGATCATCCTGTCGGTCGGCGAGTCGAACGACACGGTTCGCTGGGCGAGCCTGGCCGTGGACGTCCCCGACGGCGCTTCGCGACAGTAGATCGACACTGACTCCAGGCTCCAGTCGCCGTCGATGTCGTCCTCTGCCATCGTGAAGCCGGCGGGCAGATCCGCGAGCCGCAGCATGGCTGCGGCCGGAATCGCCGGGTTGGTGGAACCGGCCGACGGCCGACCACTGGTACGTGACGGGCTCGATGGCGGTGCGGGGGGAGTGGTGCTGGTCGTCGACGGCCGAGGTGCCGCCGAGGTGGCCGACGGCGTGGGTGTCGGGGTGGGTGATCCGGTCGCCGGCAGCACCGGCGTCGGCGCGCCCTCCCGGCCACCGGCCAGCGCCACCGCGCCGGTGGCCACCAGGGCCACCGCCACCACCGCGGCGAGCGCCGCCGCGATCCTCGTCTGACGGGTCCGCCGCCGGCCGCGCTCCCGCACCTGTGCGGTCGGGGCCCAGCTCAGGTGCTCGGTGTCGCGGTAGATGTCGGTGAAGAACTGATCAGGCATTGCTGACCTCCTCGGGGAGGGTGGTGCCGAGCATGGGGGCCATGGCCTGGCGGCCCCGGGAGAGCCGGGCCTTGACGGTGCCGAGCGGTACACCGATCTGAGTCGCGATGTCAGCGACCGAGAGGTCCGCCAAATAGTGCAGGACGATCGCCTCGCGTTGTTCCAGCGGCAGTCGACGTAACGCCGCGACCAGCGCGACGGTGTTCTCCGAGGGTGGTCCCACGGCAGTGGCCGGGCCGTGCCGCCGGTTCGCGCGGATGCCGTTGCGGATCTTGCGCCATCGGTTGATGAGGAGGCGGTGCCCCACGCCGCGCACCCACGCCTCCGGATCGTCGTACTCGCCGATGCGCTGCCAGCGCTGCCAGGCCCGCACGTACGCCTCCTGTGCGGCGTCCTGCGCCTCATGGATGTCGCCACCGAGGGCGTACAGCACGGTGACGACCCGGTGTCTGGTGGCTCGATAGAACTCCTCGAAGCCGTCGTCTCTGTCCAACGTCCCCTCCCCCGTTGTCGCTTCTGCCACTGTCACCCGCCGGCACGACGGCCGGTTGCATCAGAGGGCGCACGGAGAGTGGGTGTCGGCCGGAACGAGGCTGCCGAACACGACACCGAGCTCGTTTCGCGATCTTGCACTTTCTGTCCCGACACAAGGCTCATAACACCCCATCTCGACAACAGAAGCTGCAAGATCGGCGCACTCATCGTCCGCCTCGGGGATGATCGCGGGTCCGCCCGTCGCCGGACGGCGGAACTGGCGATCGACGGATAACGTCGGCGCATGACTGTTGAGCACCCCGCGCTCGCACTGCGTGGCCTGGCCAAACGGTTCGACGGCACGATCGCGGTGGCCGGCGTCGACCTGGACGTCCCCGCCGGCTCCTTCTACGGCCTGCTCGGCCCGAACGGCGCCGGCAAGACGACCACCCTGTCGATGGCGGTCGGGCTGTTGCGACCGGACGCCGGCTCGGCCTGGGTGCTCGGGCACGACGTCTGGCAGGACCCGGTCACCGCCAAGCGGCTGCTCGGTGTGATGCCCGACGGGGTCCGGTTGTTCGACCGACTCACCGGCGCGGAGCTGCTGGCGTACAACGGGTTGTTGCGGGGGATGGACCCGGCGGTGGTCGACCAGCGGGCAGCCGAGCTGCTGGACGTGTTGGCGCTCGGCGACGCCGGTCGCACGCTGGTGGTGGACTACTCGGCGGGCATGAAGAAGAAGATCGGTCTGGCCTGCGCGCTGCTGCACGGCCCCCGGGTGCTGGTGTTGGACGAGCCGTTCGAGGCGGTCGACCCGGTCTCCGCAGCACTGATCCGAGACATCCTCACCCGGTACGCGGCCGGCGGTGGCACCGTGGTCTTCTCCAGTCACGTCATGGAGGTCGTCGAGCGGCTCTGCTCGCACGTGGCGATCCTGGCCGGCGGCACCATCAAGCGGGTCGGGACCATCGACGAGGTCCGCGGCGGGCGCTCGTTGGAGCAGGTCTTCGTCGAGGTGGTCGGCGGGCGCACCGCGACCGGCGAGGAGCTGTCGTGGCTCTCCCAGTGAGCGCGGACGCCACCCCCGCCGCGCCCGTACGCGCTGTCTCCGCTCGCCACTTCGTGCGGCTCAAGCTGCGGGTGATGGGCAACAACTTTCGGGGTCAGGGCTGGCGGATCGCCCTGTTCGTCGGTGGCGCGCTGCTCGGGCTCTGGTTCGCCGCCGCCGGGTTCTTCCTCTTCGCCGCGCCGGGCCTGACCGGCAACGGCCGGTACGCGGTGCTGATCGCGGCGGCCGGTGGCGGGCTGCTGGTGCTGGGTTGGCTGTTTCTGCCGCTGGTCTTCTTCGGTGTGGACGAAACACTGGACCCGGCCCGGTTCGCGCTGCTGCCGCTGCCCCGGCGCACACTGGTGACCGGCCTGTTCGTGGCGGCCCTGATCAGCGTGCCGGTGCTGGCGGTGCTCATCGCGTCGTTCGGGCTGGTGCTGACCTCATGGTCGTTGGGTGGCTGGTCGGCGGGGTTGGTCGCCGTCGTGGGTGTGCTCGCCGGGTTGCTGCTCTGTGTGGCCGCCAGCCGGGCGGTGACCAGCGCCTTCGCGACCATGTTGCGGTCCCGACGGGTCCGCGACCTGGCGGCCGTGCTGCTGGCGGTGACGGCCGCGCTGCTCGGCCCGTTGCAGGTCTTCGGCCTCGCCGCGCTGCGCGAGGCGGACTGGACCCGGTTGGCCGGCGTGGCGACCGTGATCGGTTGGACGCCGTTGGGCGCTCCATGGACCGTCGGCATCGACGTGGCCCAGGGGCGGGTGTGGGCGGCGCCGGTCAAGTTGCTGATCACCGTGGTGGCGCTCGGCGCCCTGCTGGCCTGGTGGTCCCGGTCGATCGAGTCGGCGATGGTGGGTGCGGCGAGCGCCGGTAAGGCCCCGGTGCGGCGCGGGGTCACCGGCGGCGCGGTCGCCCAACTGTTTCCCCGGGTCGCCGCCTGGGCCGGCCGGGACCGGTTCGGTGCCCTGGTCGCCCGGGAGGCCCGCTACTGGTGGCGGGACGCGCGCCGCCGGGCCAACCTGATCACGATCGCGGTGGTCGGCATCTTCGTACCGGTGTTGATCAACGTTACGGGCGGGGACTTCGCGTTCGATGACGGCGCCGGGTTCACGGCGGCTGCCAGCGACAGCTCACCGGTGGTGGTCACCATCTCCATGGTCCTCGTGGGCGTGCTCGCCGCCGTCACCCTGGCCAACCAGTTCGGCTTCGACGGCAGCGCGTACGCGGCGAACGTGGTGGCCGGGGTGCCCGGCCGGGTCGAGTTGCGGGCCCGGATGACGGCTTTCTCGCTGTACGTGCTGCCGATGTTGGGCGTCGTCGCTGTGGTGTTGTCGTTTCTGCTCAGCCGACCGGAGTGGATCGGCCTCACCATCGGCGGTCTGGTCGCCACCTACGGCGCCGGGCTGGCGGTGAACAGTCTGATCTCGGTGCTCGGGGCGTACTCACTGCCGGAGACGAGCAACCCGTTCGCCATGAACAGCGGTGCGGGCCTGGCGAAGGGGCTGCTCACCCTGCTGGCCATGCTCGCCTCGGTGGTCGCCGCGGTGCCGATGGTGGTGGCCGCCGCGCTGCTCGGTGACGCGTGGCTCTGGTTGGCCCTGCCGGTCGGCGCCGCGTACGGGCTGGGCGCGGCGCTGCTGGGCGCGTACCTGGCCGGCGACGTGCTGGACCGCCGCCAGCCGGAGCTGCTGGCCACTGTCACCCCGCGCCGCTAGTCAGCGCGTCGGCTGGGATCCTGGGCAGCGTCGGCGATGAAGCCACGCCAAGCGGCCGGCGCGAAGCTGAGGGTCGGGCCGGAGCGATCCTTGCTGTCCCGGACCAGAACGACGCCGGGCAGATTGTCCGCCACCTCGACACAGGCACCACCCGTGTCGCCGGACCTGGTCGACGTCCGCCAGTGGGGTTGAGGAACGGTCATGGCGTCACCTTCAGCTTCCGGATCAGATCCAGCGAGGCGCTTGTGGACAGTGCCTCGCCCAGCAGGCTATCCCATTTCCGACCAATCAGACGCACGACGTCCGGGTCGTCGATGACATGTCCGCGAGCCACGTCCTCGACATAGGTGACCCGTTCACCGTCGGGCAGCTCAGCGAGCAGAAATCCGCCTGTCAGTCCGACATGGGCTCCGGCATCGAGGGGCACGACGTGCAGTCTGACGTTCGGCATGGCGGCGAATTCCATCAGCCGAGCAAGCTGCGCGTCCAGTACCGCCGGTCCGCCGATCGGGCGGCGTAGAGCCGTCTCGTCCAGGACGAAGACACATTGCGGCGACTCTGCCCGCTGCCACAACTGCTGTCGATCCATCCGGACCGTGACCAACTCGTCCACCAACTTGATCGGATTCAGGCCACCAGCGGAAATGACCGCGCGGGCATAGTCCTCGGTTTGCAGGAGCCCCGGAATCAGGCACGGCTCGAACTCGCAGAGCCGGATCGCCTGCTCCTCATGGTTGCGCCACGGAACGAACCAGGTCGGTAGCCGCTGCCGATCGGCGGCCCGCAACAGTTCGGCGAGGAGGCCGCCGGTGGCTAGGGCCTCGTCGGCGGCGACCGCGAACTCCATTGTCGGCCGACGTCGGCCGGTCTCGATGGCGGCCACCGTGGATGGACTCCACTTGGTCAGCGTAGCCAGCGCCTCCTGGGACACCTCGGCACCGGCTCGGGCGGCCTTCAACGCCCGCACCCACATCTCGACGTTCATCCTTACCTCTCCGGTAAGTACGTGACTGCGCTGTGTAGTAAGCCCTGGCATCCTCCCCTGTCCGCGCCGCTCAGTCCAGGGTGGATAGCACGCGGCCCGGCCGGTGGAGGCGACGTCCCGGCGACTGGGTCCTGCGTTCGGGCCGCCCCGGTCATCCCCCGATCGGGGCGGCCCTCGTCGACTGGGAGGAGATCAGCCTTGTTCGGGTTCATCCGTGGCGGGAACGGGGTGCGGTGGTCGTACCGGAGAAGGAAGGTTGCGGCACCGGAGGCCGTGCCGGGCGCGACCGGATCGGAGCGGTCGGTAGGCCCGCCGAATCAACCACCCGCGTGGGCGAACGGGCCGACGGTGGCCCTGCCGCGACCAGGCCGGGCCGGTTGGCTGACCCCGGCGCAAACCTGGCGCGCGAACGGTGGCCGCTGGTGAGCTGCGCCGGCCGGGAGCGCCACGCCACCACAAGCGATATACCTCTGAGTCATATTTATGCCTCAGAGGTATATCGCTCAAACCGGAGAGACCCTTCGACCACCGTACGGGGTCGGCCGATCGCGAAGACCGGGCCCGGCTGGTGAGCCGGCCACACGTGCCGATGCGGCCGCTGTGGCGGTGTCGGGGCTGCGGCGCGCACTGGCCGTGTCAGCCGGCGCGGCTGGCACTGCTCGCTGAGTACCGAGACGACCGCGTGGGGCTGCTGGTCTACCTGGCCACGATGATGGCGGAGGCCGGTGATCAGCTCGCCCGGCTCGGCGGACGACCCGCCGATCTGCACGAGCGCTTCCTTGGTTGGGCGAGGGGTCGGGGCGGCACAATGTTTCACGTGAATCATGAGCCGGGTGCCGAGATCCACCACACCGATCCGTTCGCGGTGCCGACCGGGCAACGGTCGCCGGTACGCCGGCTGCGTGGTCGCCTCGCCGCACCGGTGACCCTCTGGACGGCGCCCGGTCCGGCCGGGCTGACCGTCTCGTCCACCCTGGTGGCTGAGGGGGAACCGGACCGGCTGCTCGGGCTGATCGATGCGGAGTCCGACCTCTGGGCGGCCGTCGAGGAGTCGGGTCGGTTCGCTGTCACACCGCTCGGCCCGCCGCACCGGCAGCTCGCCGACCGGTTCGCCGGCCTCTTCCCCGCCCCGGGCGGGCTCTTCGCCACCGGCGCGTGGAACGAGACGCCGTACGGGCCGGTTCCGGCGGACGCCGGCGGCTGGGTCGGATGCCGGCTGGACACCGCCCGGGAGTACGGCTGGGGCCTGCTGGTCGAGGCCACGATCGAGGCGGTCGACCTGGCCGATGAGGCCACCCCGCTGCTGCACTACCGAGGTCGCTACCACGAGCTGCCGACCTGAACGGACCCTTCGCCACGGGCGACCGATCATCGCAGTGACCTGAGTCACTTGGCGCAGCCAGCCAACCGCTCGGCGCACTCGCCGACCGGCGTCGATCTCAGCCTTCCCTGCCGGGGAGTGCGCTCTTTACGGTGCGCGAAACTCCTCTGACGCCTGTGAAGGTGGTGATCCACAGATGTCCACGGACACACCCGCTCCGGCCGCTTCCCAGTCGGACAAGTACCTGGCCGTACAACGGTCGGACGAGTTCGCCGGGCTGCGGCGTGCGCTGCGCGGCTTCGTCTTCCCGATGACCGTCGCGTTCTTCCTGTGGTATGCGCTCTACGTCATTCTCTCCGCGTACGCCCGGGACTTCATGGGCACGAAGCTGTTCGGCAGCAACATCAACGTCGCACTGGTCTTCGGCCTGCTCCAGTTCGTCTCCACGTTCCTGATCGCCTGGCTCTACTCCCGGTACGCGGACCGGAAGATCGACCCCATCGCGGACCGGATCCGCGCCGAGATCGGGGAGGTGACCCGTGAAGACGGTTCACGCGGTTGAGACGTTCCTCGCGGCTGAGGCGGGCGATCACACCGCCCGCAACCTGACCATCACGCTGTTCCTGGTCTTCGTGGCGGTGACCCTGGGCATCACCATCTGGGCCAGCCGGCAGACCAAGACGGCGACCGACTTCTACGCCGGCGGCCGGTCCTTCTCCGGCTTCCAGAACGGCATGGCGATCGGCGGCGACTACATGTCGGCCGCCTCGTTCCTCGGCATCGCCGGCATCATCGCGCTCTACGGCTACGACGGCTTCCTCTACTCGATCGGCTTCCTGGTCGCCTGGCTGGTGGCCCTGCTGCTGGTCGCGGAGCTGCTGCGGAACTCGGGCCGGTACACGATGGCGGACGTGCTGGCCTTCCGGATGCGTCAGCGTCCGGTGCGTACGGCGGCGGCGGTCTCCACCATCACGGTGTCGATCTTCTACCTGCTCGCCCAGATGGTCGGCGCAGGCGCGCTGGTCGCGCTGCTGCTCGGCATCCGGCCGGGGACGACCTTCCTCGGCATGGACGCGGACACCGCGAAGGTGGCCACCATCATCATGGTCGGCACGCTGATGATCATCTACGTGACAGTGGGTGGCATGAAGGGCACCACCTACGTGCAGATCGTCAAGGCGTTCCTGCTCATGGGCGGCGCGCTGTTGATGACGATCCTGGTGCTGGCGAAGTTCAACTTCAACCTGTCGGAGCTGCTCGGCCAGGCGGCCGCCGCGTCCGGCAAGGGCAGCGCGTTCCTCGAACCCGGGCTCCGGTACGGCGTCGAGGTCGCCGGCAACTCGACGCAGACGTTCTACAACAAGGTCGACCTGCTGTCCCTGGGCATCGCCCTGGTGCTCGGCACCGCCGGTCTGCCGCACATCCTGATCCGCTTCTACACGGTGCCGACCGCGAAGGCGGCCCGTAAGAGCGTGCTCTGGGCGATCGGCATCATCGGCACCTTCTACCTGCTCACCCTGGCCCTCGGCTTCGGTGCGGCGGCGCTGGTCGGCAGCCAGGCGATCACGGCACAGGACAAGGCCGGCAACACCGCCGCGCCGCAGCTGGCCGAAGCGCTCGGCATCGACTTCTTCGGCGGCGAACTGGGCGGGGCAGCCCTGCTGGCGATCATCGCGGCGGTCGCCTTCGCCACCATCCTCGCGGTGGTCGCCGGGTTGACGCTGGCCTCGTCGTCCAGCCTGGCGCACGACTTCTACGCGAACGTGCTGAAGAAGGGTGAGGCGTCGGAGCGGCAGGAGGTGCGGGTCGCCCGGATCTCCGCCCTGGGGATCGGCGCGGTGTCGATCGCCCTGTCGATCTACGCGCAGAACCTCAACGTGGCGTTCCTGGTGGCGCTGGCCTTCGCGGTCGCCGCCTCGGGCAACCTGCCGGCGATCCTCTACAGCCTCTTCTGGCGGCGGTTCAACACCTCCGGCGCGGTGTGGGCGATCTACGGCGGGCTGCTCTCGGCCGTGCTGCTGGTGTTCTTCTCGCCGGTGGTCTCCGGTGCGGCGACCTCGATGTTCCCGAACCACGACTGGCAGTGGTTCCCGCTGTCCAACCCGGGCATCCTCTCCATCCCGTTCGGTTTCCTCTGCGGGTGGATCGGCACTGTCATCTCCAAGGAGCACGACGAGGACAAGTACGCGGAGCTGGAGGTGCGCGCCCTGACCGGCTCTGGCGCCCACTGATCGCGGCACCTGTCGAGGGGTTCCCTGTTGACGTGCGACGTCAACAGGGGACCCCTTCCGCGAATTCGGCGGTCGGTAGGCTGAGCCGCATGAAGGTTGCTGAGCGGTTTGGTTCCGATCACCGCGTCCTCGTCACCGGCGGAGCTGGCTTCGTCCCGTCACACCTGGTGGACGCCCTGATCGCCCGAGGCTGCACGGTGGTGGCGCTGGACAACTTCGTGACCGGCTCCAAGGAGAACGTCGCCCACCTGCTGGATCGGCCGACCTTCACCCTCGTCGAGGCGGACATCTCCGACGGTCTGCCGACCCACCACCCGGCGCTGGCCGAGCGGTTCGACGCGATCCTGCACATGGCCTCTCCGGCCAGCCCCACCGACTTCGCCCAGTTGCCGGTGGAGATCCTCCGGGTCGGCTCGGTCGGCACCCTGCACCTGCTGGAGCGCGCGGCCGCCGACGGCGCCCGGTTCCTGATGGCCTCCACCTCCGAGGCGTACGGAGATCCGAAGGAACACCCGCAGCGGGAGACCTACTGGGGCAACGTCAACCCGATCGGGGTCCGCAGCGTCTACGACGAGGCCAAGCGCTTCTCCGAGGCCGCGACGATGGCGTACCACCGCTACCGGGGGCTCGACGCGGCGATCGTCCGGATCTTCAACACGTACGGCCCGCGGATGCGCCCGGACGACGGCCGCGCCATCCCCACCTTCATCTCCCAGGCGCTGCGTGGCGAGCCGATCACCGTGCACGGCACTGGTAACCAGACCCGGTCCATCTGCTTCGTCGAGGATCTGGTGCGCGGCATCCTGCTGCTGCTCGACTCGACCGAGACGGGCCCGGTCAACTGCGGCACCGAGCACGAGCTGACAATGCGGCAACTCGCCGAGTTGATCGTGTCGCTCTCCGACAGCACCTCGAAGGTGACCTATGTCACCCGCAGCTCGGACGACCCGGAGATGCGTCGACCGGATCTCACGCTCGCTCGTGAACTGCTCGGATACGAGCCGTCGGTCGCGCCCGAAGATGGCCTGCGACGCACGATCGAGTACTTCCGGTCGCGGCTAGGGTAACCAGATCTTCGCGTACCGCCTGCCGCTGAGTGTCGCCTGAAGGCGGCAGTGGCTCCCGCTACGTACCCTGAGTTACATGTCCGCGACCTCGTCAGCCGGTGACCCGCATCCGTACCTGCACCGCAGCGCCGGGCGCGCATCGGTGCCCGGCCCCGATCGGGGCGCCTCCGGGCGCGCCCGTCCGACCGAGGCGCGCTTCTACCCGTCGTACGACGAGGAGCAGCCTCGGTCCGGCGGCCCGGCGGGGCCCACCGGGCCCGGTGGGCCGGGTGGCACCGGCGGGTCGGGGCGGCGCGGCCCGCGACCGCGTTGGGGTCGGATCGCCCTGGTGGCCGGGGCCGCGGTGCTGGTGCTGGCGCTGCTCGGCAGCGTCGGCGCCTGGTTGTACGCCCGCAACCTCAACAGTGACCTGGCCCGCACCGACCCGTTCTCGGAGATCACCGGTGGTCGGCCCGCCAAGACCGTCGACGGTGCGCTGAACATCCTGCTGGTCGGCAGCGACTCACGGGACCCGGACGCGCCGGTCGACAGCAAGAGTCAGTGGCGCGCCGACACGATCATCGTCATGCACATTCCGGCCGATCACCAGGAGGCCTACCTGGTCTCCATCCCCCGGGACCTGTACGTGCCGATCCCGGAGAGCGCCGGCGCGGACTGCGGCTCCGGTTCGCGCGCGAAGATCAACGCAGCGTTCGCGTTCGGTGGGCTGCCGCTGGCGGTACGCACCGTGGAGTGCTTCACCGACGTTCGGATCGACCACGTGATGGCTATCGACTTCGGCGGTTTCAAGGAGGTCACCGACGCTCTCGGCGGGGTGGACCTGAAGGTGGAGCGCACCATCACCTCGATCCACAAGCCGTACCGGACCTTCACCAAGGGCACCAACCACATGGACGGCGCGGAGGCGCTGGACTGGATCCGGCAACGCAAGCAGTTCCCGGACGGGGACTTCGCCCGGATGCGGCACCAGCAGGAGTTCCTTCGGGCACTGATGGACAAGGCGGCCAGCACCGGCACGCTGGCGAACCCGAAGAAGCTCAACGATTTCCTCAAGTCGGTGACCGCGGCCGTAACCGTCGACCAGACTTTCTCGGTTACAGACATGGCGCTGCAGTTCCGTAACCTGCGCGGCCAGAACCTCACCTTTGTGACCAGCCCGAACTCGGGCAGCGACACCATCAACGGCGAGTCGGTGGTGGTGTCGGACCGGGAGAAGGCGCTCGCGATGTACCAGGCCATGTCCGGAGACACGATGGCCGACTGGGTCAAGGCGAACCCGCCGAAGAGCAACGACGGCGGCTGACCGTGGCCCGGCTGGCACCAGCCGTTCGGGTCATCGAGCAGCGACGATCGACTGAGTCTGCGAAATTCGACGTCCGGATTGACCCGGGATGAACTCGCCAAGTCGATTTGATGTACGTACAGTGGTGCCGCCCCCTCCTGATCACGAGCTGGAGCACGCATGCCGGTTCAGGCCAGTCGTCGCCCTTCTTCCTCCGGGTCCGCCGCCCCCAGCGGTCGAGTCGCTGCGGCCATACCCGCGCAGGCACGCCCCTCGGGCGGCGGGCCGGGCTCGCGTCCGCCCGGCAGCGGCGGTGGTGGCGGTGGCGACCGCCCGGGTGGTGGTGGGTCGAAGAAGCGGACCAAGCGCAAGGACCCGCTCTGGGCCAGGCTGACCGTCGTCTTCGGTGCCGTGCTGATGCTGAGCAGCGGGGTGGCCATCGTCGGCAGCAAGGCGTTGATCGGGCAGGCGACCGGCGGCATCGCGAAGGGCAACCTGCTGGGTGACGCCGGCAAGTCCGACGCCGAGGGCGGTGCGAGCCTGGACGGCCCGATCGACATGCTGCTGCTCGGCGTGGACGCGCGGGAGCGCTGGGCCGCCGACGACGTCCGCTCCGACAGCATCATCGTCCTGCACATTCCGGCCACGCACGACCAGGCGTACCTGATCTCGATCCCGCGGGACACCGAGGCGCAGATCCCGGCGTTCAAGAAGAGCGGCTACGGCGGCGGCTCCGGAAAGATCAACGCCGCGTTCCAGGCCGGTGCCGCCAACGGTGGCGGCTGGGAGGGTGGCGCCCAGCTGATGGCCCAGACGATCAAGCGCCTCACCGGGATCAGCTTCGACGGCGCGGCGATCATCAACTTCGGTGGCTTCAAGAACGTCATCGACACCCTGGGCACGGTGCGGATCTGCGTCAGCCAGGAGGTCAAGTCGCTGCACATGTCGTACGTCGACGGCAAGCCGATGTGGAACGCGGACGCCAAGAAGACCGGCAAGCAGCGGACCCCGGTGGTGCACAAGAAGGGCTGCCAGGAGATGGAGGGTTGGGCCGCGCTGGACTACTCCCGGCAGCGCAAGTCCCTCAAGAACGGCGACTACGACCGGCAGGCCAACCAGCAGCAGCTGATCAAGGCGATGGCGAAGAAGGCCACCGAGGGCGGGATGTTGTCCAACCCGGCCAAGATGAACAACCTGATCAAGGCGGCGGGCAAGGCGTTCGTGCTGGACACCGGCGGCGTGCCGATCGAGGACTTCATCTTCACCATGCGCGGGGTCACCGGCAACGAGCTGACCATGCTCAAGACCAACAATGGCACCTTCAACGCCAACGACAACAACACCGAGGGCTTGAGCGAAGAGACGATGGCCATGTTCCAGGCGGTCAAGCAGGACAAGCTCGCCGAATTCGTCTTCACCCACCCCGAGGTGATCTCCACCCGCAAGTGAGGGCCGGGAGTCGCGGAAAGCCAGCGACGACCTCCTCACCGCCCGTAGCCTGACGTGAGCAGGTTTCACGTATCGGCTGCGGGGAGGCGGTCACGTCCAGGTGGGGACGGAACGCAACGGGCCGGGCCGGGACGGCCCCGTCCGCCCGGTCGCCTCGCGCCCGTTGGCCGCGGATCCTGCTCGGCATCGGCCTGGCTCTCGTCCTACTGGCGGGGCTCGCCGTGGCCGGGCTCAAGACGCTCAGCCACCGCTACGACCGCACGGTGACCAAGGAGCAACTGCTCGACGCCGACGCCCGCACCGACCGCACCGACCTGGACGGGCCGCTCAACTACCTCCTGGTCGGCTCCGACCGGCGCCCGGGCGACAGCGGCCCCGACCAACGCTCCGACACCATCCTCATCGTGCACGTCCCCGCCGGGCAGCGGGAGGCGTACCTGGTCTCCATCCCGCGTGACCTGCTGGTCGCCATCCCGCCTGCGAACGGCTTCGGCGGCGGTCAAGACAAGATCAATGCCGCGTACGAGCACGGCGGCGGCGGGCAGGCCGGCGCCCAACTGCTCTCCGCCACCCTGCACCGGCTCACCGGAATCCGGTTCGACGGCGCCGCGCTGATCGACTTCTCCGGCTTCCGGAAGGTCATCGACCTGCTCGGCGGGGTGGAGATGTGCGTGGACACCGAGGTCCGCTCGATCCACACCAACCGGGTCTTCCCCACCGGCTGCCACCAGATGGACGGCGCGCAGGCGCTGGACTACGTCCGACAGCGCTACGACCTGCCCGGCGGTGACTACGACCGGCAGCACCACCAGCAGCAGCTGCTCCGGGCGATGTTGGACAGCGCCGGCAGGGCGGACCTGCGGAGCAACCCCGTCAAACTGGACCAGGTGCTCCGGGCGGTCGGCGGCTCCTTGACCGTCGACACCAACGGCGTACCCCTGGAGGACCTGCTCCTCGCGCTGCGCGCGCTGCCGCCCGACGGGATGCGCGGCGTCCAGGTGCCCTCCTCGCCGCAGACCATCGACGAGGTCTCGTACGTGGTGCTGGACAACGGCGGCAACGGGCTCTTCGAGGCGCTCCGCGGCACTGAGGTGCCGGCCTGGGCGCAGGCCAACCCTCGCTGGGTGACCCGGTTGTGACGGTGCCGACGGCCCGGTCGGTGCCGAACCGGCCCATGAGGATCTAGTGTTGCTTCCTGTGTTCGGACCCCAGGTTCCCACCGTGCCCGTGACCGAGATCGCCGACGAGACCTACCTGCTGGACGTGCGGGAGGACGACGAGTGGGCGGCCGGCCACGCGCCCACCGCCCACCACCTGCCGATGATGGAGCTGCCGGCCCGGCTGGCCGAGGTGCCCACCGACCGGGAGGTGGCTGTCGTCTGCCGTTCCGGCGGACGTTCCGCCCAGGTCGTCGCCTACCTGATCAACAACGGCTGGGAGCAGGTACGCAACGCCGACGGCGGGATGCGCCAGTGGGCTGCGGTCGGCCGACCGGTGGTCGACGCGAACGGGCAGCCCGGCCAGGTCATCTGAGGCCGGCGGAATGGGCGGGCCACTGGTCTTCGCGCACCGCGGCGCCTCGTTCGACCTACCCGAGCACACCCTCGCCGCGTATCTGCGCGCCCTCGACGAGGGCGCCGACGGCCTGGAGTGCGACGTCCGGCTGACCCGGGACGGGCACCTGGTCTGCGTGCACGACCGACGACTCGACCGCACCAGCAACGGTCGCGGTCTGGTCAGCGCGCGTACGCTCGCCGAGCTGGACGCCCTGGACTTCGGCTCGTGGCACCCGGGCAGCGCCCCGATCGGCGACCTGCCACCGGACGAGTCGCACACCCGGCTGCTGACCCTGGCCCGGCTCCTGGACGCGGTGCTCGCCGCCGGGCGACCGGTCCGACTGCTGGTGGAGACGAAGCACCCGTCCCGCTACGGCTCGAACGTGGAACGGCGACTGGTCAGCCTGCTGCGCCGGTACGGGCTGGCCGACCCCGCGCCGGACGACCCGGTGCAGGTCACCGTCATGTCGTTCTCCCCGCTGGCGGTCCGTCGGGTGCGCGAGCTGGCCCCGACGCTGCCCACCGTGCTGTTGCTGGAAGTGCTGCCGCGCTGGCTGCGGTTGGGTCGGCTGCCGTTCGGCACCCGGATCGCCGGGCCGGGCATCGGCCTGGTCCGGGCCCGCCCGCAGCTGCTGCCCGCACTGCGCGCGGCCGGCAACCAGGTGTACGTCTGGACGGTCAACGAGCCGACCGACCTGGAGCTGGTGCTGGCCGCCGGCGTGGACGGGATCATCACCGACCGGCCCGCGTACGCCCTCGCCCGGCTGGACCGCTGACCCATCGACCGGGCGGGGGTGCCCAAAACCCGGTCGGCGGGGCAGACTCGGCACATGCCGGAGCGTATCGATTTCCCCGCTCTCCTCGCCGGCCACACCGTCGTGATCGAGATGATCAACTCTGGGGACGCGGGCCTGCCGGTCCTCACCCAACTGCTCCGGGTGGCCCAGCCTGCGCTCGGCGCCACCGGGATGGCGTTCGTCGAGTTCGGTCCGACCGGCGGTCGCGTCATCGCCGCGACCGGCGCGGCGGAGTGGGCCCTCGGCCGACCACTGGCTGTCGACGACCCGGACACCGTCTGCCTGCTCTCCGGGCCACGGGTACGCCAGGCGCGGGTGAGTGACCTCAACGGCAAGCTGGCCGGCGAACTGGCCGGCAGCGGCCTGCGCCGGATGGTCGTCTCCCGGGCCGAGATCGGCGGGCACACCGTCGGCAGCCTGCACGCGCTCTACCCGGGCGACGACGAGCCGGGTGCCGAGCAGCAGGGGGTGATCGCTTATCTCGCCTCCTGCGTCGGGCACATGTACGGCGACCAGAGTGGCCTGCCGGTGCACGGCGACGGCCCGGTGGTGGCGGCCCTCGCCGACGGGCTGGCCGTCGTCGACCGGGACGGGCACGTCCGGCTCTGGAACCCGGCAGCCGCCCAGGTCACCGGCCGGACGGTCGAGCAGGCGCTGAGCCACCCGTTGCCGTTCCCACTGCCGCCCTCCGGGCAGGTTCGGGACCACCGGATGCCGGACGGCCGCTGGCTGCGGATCACCTCCGGCGACCTGCCCGGCCCGGGAACGTTACGGGTGGTCACCTTCCGCGACATCACCGACCAGCAGCGCCGCGACCACGACCGAGAGCTGTTCGTCGCGGTGACCAGCCACGAGCTGCGCACCCCGGTCACCGTCATCAAGGGGTACGCGGACACCCTCACCGACCACTGGGAGTCGCTGACCGACGTCGACCGACGGCAGGCGGCCCGGGTGATCGGGCAACGCGCCAACGAGCTGGCCCGGCTGGTCGACCGTCTGCTCAGCTCGGCGGCCGAGGTAGGGCCGGGCGACGACCCTCCCACCCCGTTCGACCTCGGCGAGGCGCTGCGTTCCGCCGTCGTCGACCTGCCGGCGGAGCTGCGCCGCCGGCTGGTGCTCCGCCTCCCGAGCGATCTACCCAAGGCGCTCGGTCACCGGCCCAGCCTGGCCACCGTGCTGACCGAGTTGACGACCAACGCCGGTAAATACTCGGCACCTGGTTCTCCCATCGAGATCACCGCCTCCGGCGACGGTCATCTGGTGGCGTTCCGGGTCAGCGACCAGGGCATCGGCATCCGACCCGAGCACGTGGAACGGGCGTTCGACCGGTTCTGGCAGGGCGAGTCCGGCGACCGTCGCGGCTACCCGGGGGCCGGGCTCGGCCTCTATCTCGTCCGTCGGATCGTTGAACAGCAGAATGGATGGGTATCCCTACGTCCGAGGACCGGCGGCGGTACGGTCGCAGAGGTGCGGCTACCACGCGGTTGACCAGGGGTGGCGCGACGTGGAGGCGACGGTGGCAGCGGCAACGAGGGATCGAGCCTGGTGCGTGGTGGTTCCCCACCACCCGGGCGGGGCACGGCTGGCCCGACACCGGCTCGCCGCCGAGCTGACGGATGTCGTACCCCCGACGCTCCTCGCGGACCTGATCGCGGTGCTCGCGGAGCTGGTGGGCAACGCGGTGCGGCACGCCAGACCGCTGCCCGGCGGCGTGATCCGGGTTGCCTGGCAGCTGCGGCCCTCGGCCGAGGGCGCACTGATCCAGCTTCGGGTCACCGACGGCGGCAGCGCGAGCACCGGGCCGCGGCTCCGGACGGCCAACCCGGACGCGGCGGACGGGCGCGGGCTGCACATCGTCGCCGGCCTGGCCACCCGTTGGGGCGTCGAGCGGGACGGCATGGGCCAGCGCGTCTGGGCGGAGTTCGACCCGGCGCCGACACCTCGACCCGACCTGGTGTCGGCGGGCTGAGGACGGCTCGGGCGGGTCCCGGTCACGGCGAGCCGCTCGGGGCTCTAGGCTGTGACGCCGTGAGTAAGCGTCGAAAGAGCCAGCGCGCCGCCGCCGACACCACCCCCCGTCGCGACAAGGTGCGAGACGTCTTCGTGCCGCGTCCGTTCGACGGGCTGGTCGACGAGTCCGAGTGGATCGCGCTGCGCGAGTTGGTGCCCGCCGCCTCGGCCCCGCTGCGCCTGGCACCCGCCCTGGTCGAGGAATTCGGCGACCGGGCGGCGACGCTCGCCACGGTGCTGCCGATGGCCGCGCCGGCGATCACCAAGCCGGACGGCCGGGTGCTGATCGGTCTCCAGCGCCACCAGCAGTCCGGCGACGTGTCGCGGGACCTGGCCGACGCGTTGCTCAGCGCGCTGCGTGCCGAGCCGGGTGGCCAGGTGGCAGTGCCGCCACTGCCCGGCCCCGGGCCGCGGCTGCAGGACATCCTCGTGGACGGTCCGCTGGACATCACCATGCACGACGGTTTCGACTTCTGGCTCGACCCCGGAGCGGCCGACGATCCGACCGTCCAGGCGTCGCTGGAGCGGGCGAACGCGGCCATCTACCCGACGGTCCGGCTGACCGCGGCGAAGGCCGCGTACTGGTGTCAGGTCCCGGAGAAGGCCCACGTGCGCTGGGTGCTGCCGGACGACGAGGACGCCGCCCTGGACGCGCTGGCCCGACTCGGCGCGGCCGGCACGCTGACGCTCGGCGAGCAGACCAAGTTCGCCGGCATGTTCCGCGCGCACGGTCGACTCGTGCCGGTCTGGGACCTGCCGGAGGAGACCCCGGCCGCCGAGTGGGAGGAGCCGGTGGCGCAGTTCGCCAAGCGCTACGCCGAGGCGCTCACCGTCGCCGACCCACTCGACGCCGCCGGCCGCCGGGCCCGTCAGGGGCTGCTCGGCCGCCAGCTCACCCTGCGCTGAGCCGGGGCCGTCGTTCCGCTCGGCCGGGCGAGCTCAGGCGGCGTCTCGCTCAGCCGGGGTCGTACCGCTCAGCGGGGTGACGGGCCGGTCGTGTGCTCAGCCGGCGACGGGTAGCGGGTCGCGGGTGATCGGGCAGGACATGCAGCGCGGCCCGCCCCGACCGGAGCCCAACTCGGAGCCGGCGATCGGGATCACCTCGATGCCGGCCCGCTCCAGTTGGGCGTTGGTCTCCGTGTTGCGCTCGTAGCCGACGCAGAGCCGGGGGGCCAGCGCGAGAGTGTTGTTGCCGTCGTCCCACTGCTCGCGTTCCGCGGTGACCGGATCCAGCCCGGTGTCGATGACCCGGAGCAGGTCGAGGTCCATCGCGTCGGCGGCGGCCCGCAGGAACGGCGCCGGCCCGTCCACCCGGGGGTCCTCGCCGTCCCCGCCGGCGATCACCGTGTACGCGGACAGCGTGCTCGCGATGTTGGGGTACATCAGGACGGCGTCCACGTCGACCATCGTGCACACGGTGTCCAGGTGCATGGTGGCGCGCTTCTGGGCGATCGGCACCACCAGGATGGTGTGGGCCAGGCCGGCGGCGAAGACCTGCCGACCGAGGCGTTCCGCGCCGGCCGGGGTCGTCCGCTCGCCCACCCCGACCGCCAGCACCCCGGGCGCGAGCAGCAGCACGTCCCCGCCCTCCAGGTGCTCCAGGCTGGGGCGGTAGACGAACTCGGTGCCGGCGAACCGGGGGTGGTGGCGGTAGATGGCGTCGGTCAGTGTGGTCTCCCGGCGGCGGGCCGGCATGGCCAGGCTGGTGACACCGACCCGGTCGCCGATCCACAGCGACGAGTCGCGGGTGAAGAGCAGGTTGGGCAACGGGTCGATGACGAAGTCGTGTCGGTCCATCAGCGTGTAGACCAGCCCACCCGGTCGCTCGGAGCTGATCCGCAACTCCTCGTGGGCCAGCCCGGCGGTGAGCACGTCGGCGAGCGCGGCCGGGTCCAGGTAGGAGAGGTGGTCGGCGACACGGGCGCGCAGCGTGTCGCCGAGCCGCCGGGAGCGCAGCACCTGCTCGGTGAGTTCGGCCCGGGCGTCCGCGACGGCCAGCGTCTCGGCCAGCAGGGTGGCCAGGTAGAGCACCTCGACGCCGCGCTCGCGCAGGGCGGCGGCGAACGCGTCGTGCTCCTCCTGGGCGCGCCCCACCCAGGGGATCGCGTCGAACAGGAGCGAGTCGTTGTTGCGCGGGGTGAGCCGGGCCAGTTCGGGGCCGGGCCGGTGCAGCAGTACGGTGCCGAGCCGCCCGACTTCACTGTCGACGTAGTGGGTCACTCCCGCAGCGTAGGGCAGGGTTTAGCGGCATCCGAGAAAAGAACTGTGGATGAATATGGCATTCATCCACAGTCATTCCGGCGCTCCGGCTTGCAGAACACCGGTAGTGGCAACGTAGGGTAGTGAGGACATAACTTCGAGGGACCTTTTGCCGGAGGTCGCGATGACTGTCTTTCCCGCACGACGAGCCGTACCGTCCGCTCGGGCACTGCCGCCCGTCGCGGTGCCACACCCCCGCGTCGAGGCGCCGGGGGTTCTCGAACCGGTCCGTCCGACCCCGCTCGAGTGGGCCCGCCGCCGTCGGGCCGAGCGGGGTGCACGCCGCCTGGAGGCGGCCGGGGCACGGGCGTTGGGCCAACTCGACCACCTCGGGCCTGCCTGGCACGTGATCGAGTGGCCGCGCACCGACGTGACGGACGTCCTCGACCGCGGTCAGGACGAACGAGCCGGGTTCCTCGCCATCGGGCCGAGTGGCCTGTTTGCCGTGACCATCGCCGACCACGGCCGAGCCAGGGTGCTCGTCGCCGGCGACGTGGTGCAGATCAACGGCAAGCGGCCTCCGTACGTGGCCGAGTCCCGCCGGGACGCCAAGCGGGCCAGCAAGGCGCTCTCCGAGGCGGTGGGGCTGCCCGTTCCGGTGACGCCGGTGCTGACCTTCGTCGGCTCGGGCGTGATCAGCGTCTACGGCCTTCCGAAGGACTGTCTGATGGCCACCCACCGGGAACTGGACCGGCTGCTCGTCGCCGGCGGCAGCCGGATCAGCCCGGCCACAGCCGAGAAGCTTTCCCGGGTCGCACAGCACCCGGGCACCTGGCTGAACGGCACGTACCGTCCAACCGCCGACTACCGGTGGTACGACGAGGGCCGAACGGCCGCTGACAAGCCGGCCCACCGCCGGTAACGTCACCGGCGACGCCACGCGGCTCCGGTCCCCCCGTTCACCTCACCGGTCTCCGCGCCGTCACCGGTCGCCTCGGTTCACGCTGCGCGCCCCGGTGACCCGGTGCGCTCGGTGATTCCGTCGGCGACCCGCTAGCGTGGACAGTCGATCGGTGCACATAGGAGGCGCGGTGGCCCACGTCGAACTTTCGCTCTCGGAAGCGTTCGTGCCGGCGGCGCGGGCCTCGACAGAGCCGGAGTCCGACAACGTCGGCCAATGGTCGTCGACAGTCTCCCGGGCGGACGAGCCGTGCCTGCTGATCGACGCCGACACCCGGGTGGTGGCGATCTCCACGGCCGGTTGCGAGCTGCTCTGTCTCGGTGAGCCGGCCGGGCTGATCGGGCGACCGTTGCTCGATGGCGGGCTGCGCCTGCTCGACTTCACCGCCAACCGGGGCGAGCTGACCGAAGCCGAGATCGACAAGATTCCGCCCCTGCTGGCGCTCTCCTCCGGCCGGCTCGCCCGTGGGCTACTCAGGGTGCAGGCCGCCTCGGCGAACAGCTCCGACGCGACAGTAGACGCGATCTCCACCCCGGTGCTCACCGACGGCACCGTGGCCGGCTCACTCACCTTCTTCTCCGAGGTCTGACCTGCGGCGCAGTGTGTCCCTCGCCGCACGCGGCGTTGCCCGGGCGGGTCCACACGAAGGCCGTAGGGTGCCCTCATGCTCGATATCGCCCTGCTGCCGGGGGAATACGCTGTGTGCCGGCTCGCCCCCGGCACCACCCTGCCGTACGCGCTGTCAAGCGGGCTGCGCGACGCGGACGTGGTGACGGTGAGCTGGACCTCCGACGGGATCTCCGTGATCTGCCCGACCGAGCGGGCGCCGGCACAGGCCGTGGTGGAGACGACCTGGCGTTGCCTACGGGTCACCGCCCCGGTGGCCCTGGCCGGCACCGGCAGCCTTGCCGCGCTGGTCGACCCGCTCGCCGAGGCACGGGTCAGCGCCGTCACCTTCTCCACGTTCGACACCGACTATCTGCTGGTGCCTACCGTCCGTTTGATCGAGGGCACGGCCGCGCTCCAGCGCGCCGGGCACCGCGTCACCGGCTGACCTTCACCCGACCCGCCGCTCGCCCTACGATGGGCTCGGCCACCCCGGCCGCGACGAATTCTCCGATGTCCCGAGGATCGGCCCGTGCCGTTCACCCCACCCCCGCCCGCGTCCCCCTCACCGCGGTCGACGATCCACCCCCCACCGGCGGCTGCTGGCCGGGCAGCCGATCGCGTTCCGGCGCGGAGCCTCGCCCGAGTCCTGCCGATCGCGCTCGCCGTCGCGGCGCTGGCCGGCTGCGGCGCCCCACCCGGGCTGGGGGAGCCGACCAGCGTGCCCACCCACACCGCAGCCCCGACACCGTCCGGACCGAGCACCGCACCGGCCACCCCGCCCACCACCGCGCCGTCTCCCGGTACGGTCACGCCCACCCCGGACGCCGGGTTGGTCGCGACGGCCTGCCGCAACGGGCCGACCGGCCAGCGGGTGCTGCAACTGTTGCGCGGCCGGGCCGGAGTGCTGCCGGCGAACGTCCGGGTCCAGGTCCGCACCGGGCCGCTCTGCGCCGCTGACTGGCAGTTCACGGTGCTGACGGTGACCGGGCACGAGGAACTCCAGGTGATCACCCGGGGCGAGCCCGGTTCCCCGGTGCTGGTCACCGCCGGCACGGACGTCTGCACCATCGAGGTACGCGCCACCAGCCCGGCCGGGATTCGCGCCCTCGCCTGTGACGCCGGCCCGGCCAACGGGCCGGGTGCGTAGGCTGATCGGCATGCCGGGAACACCGCCGACACGTTTCGTCTTCCTCGGGCCGGAGGGCACCTTCGCCGAGCAGGCCCTGCGTTCCATACCCGCCGCCGAGCGCGGCACCCGTACGCCCGCCCGCAGCGTCGGAGAGGCGCTGGACAGCGTCCGCGCCGGCGACGCCGACGCCGCGCTGGTGCCACTGGAGAACTCGATCGGCGGCGCGGTGGGCGTCACGCTGGACGAGATGGCCGAGGGCGAGCCGCTGGTGATCACCCGGGAGGTGATCCTGCCGGTGGAGTTCGTACTCGCCGCGCGGCCCGACACCCCGCTGACCTCGATCCGCACCGTGGCGGCCCATCCACAGGCGTCCACCCAGTGCCGGGGCTGGTTGCGCAACCACCTGCCCGACGCCGTGGTGGTCGACGTGCTCTCCAACGGCGCGGCCGCCGCCGGCGCCGGCACGGGTGAGTACGACGCGGCGATCTGCGCACCGATCGGAGCCTCCCGGCACCGACTCACCACACTCGCCGACAAGATCGCCGACCACCCCGACGCGGTGACCCGGTTCGCGCTGGTGTCCCGCCCCGGGCCGCCACCGCCGCCGACCGGTGACGACCTCACCTCGCTCGCGGTCTACATCGCCCACGACCGCGTCGGCGCGCTGCTGTCCGTGCTGATGGAGTTGGCCGTCCGTGGGGTCAACCTGACCCGGATCGAATCCCGGCCGACCGGCGAGGCGTTGGGCCGCTACGTCTTCTTCCTGGACTGCACCGGCCACGTGGCCGACGTACGCCTGGGCGAGGCGTTGCAGGGGCTCCGCAGGGTCTGTGCCGACGTCCGCTTCCTGGGGTCCTACCCCCGGCACCGGTGGGCCGAGGCGGGCGAACGCCCGGTGCCCGCGCCAGCGGGGCTCTCCGACGTCGACTACGCCGACGCGGTGGCCTGGCTGACCCGCCTGCGTACCGGTGAGTTGACCTGACCGGCGCGGAGCGCCCCCAAGAGAACGGGAGCGCCCGCGCCGCTGCGGTCAGCCCGACAGGTCCGGTGCGGCCAGCGCCACTCCCGGTCAGCTCAGCAGACCGCCGAGCAGACCGCCCTCCTGCTGCTGCTGGCCACTGCCCATGATCGGCGGCTCCTCGGACGGCTGCACCACGACGAAGCCCTGACCGGCGAAGCTCATGGTGAACGACTCACCGGTGCGACGCCCGAGCAGAGTGCCGAGGCCGAGCTGTTCGGCCCGGTGGTAGCCGGTCTGGAGGTTGGCCGACCAGCAGACCGCGGCCTGGGGGTCGACGTACGTCGGAGCGTCCACGTTCAGCACGACCGGGGTGCCCCTGGTGGTGATGGCGATCCGCCCGTAGCCGGTGAACACACAGTTGAAGAGGCCGGACGAGGACGCCATCCCGGCGCCGCCGACCATCCTGATGTCGTACTGGAGGGTGGAGTCGAAGGCGAGCACGCTGCTGCCGTTGATGGAGAGGGAGTCGCCCGGCTCCAGGTCGATGATGTGCACGTCCTTGGCCAGCTCGGCGAGGAAGACGTCACCCTGCCCGGTGACCTTCATCAGCGGGACGCCCTCGCCGGTGAGCTTCTGCTTGAGGAACTTGCCGAGCCCGCCGGAACCCAACGCCTGGAACTGCACATTGCCCTGGTAGGCGACCATCGACCCGACCCGGGCCATCGCCTCGCCGTTGAGCTCGATCTTCAACATCTTGGAGTTCTGCAACCGCATGCCGGGCTGCGCGGACTCCTTCTCCAGATTCTCCGCGGAGAACAGCTCGCTGCGCATGAAAGGGCCTCCTGAATAGGGTCGCGTTCGCTGCACCGACGGTAGGCGACCTCGGCAAGCACCGGCCATCGGACGGGCGGCGCGGCGCGGGCGGATCGAACGGCGGGGGCGGGCGTCGAGCGGCGGGGGCGGGCGTCGAGCGGCGGGGGCGGGCGTCGAGCGGCGGGGCTCAGCCCCAGCCGAGCGCGTGCAACCGCGCGTCGTCGATGCCGAAGTGGTGGGCGATCTCGTGCACCACTGTCACCGCCACCTCGTCGATGACGTCCTCGTCGTTGTCGCAGATCCGCAGGATCGGACGGCGGTAGATGAAGATCCGGTCGGGCAGCACACCGGAGTAGTCCCAGCCGCGCTCGGTGAGCGCATGCCCCTCGTAGAGGCCGAGCAGGTCGACCTCTCCCGGTGGCGGGTCGTCCTCGACCAGGATCACCACGTTGTTCATCAGGCCGAGTAGTTCTTCGGGCACCTCGTCGAGGGCTTCGCCGACCAACTCCTCGAAGCGCTCACGGCTCATCTCCACCGGCACCTCGCCCATTGTGCCCGACGCGGGGGCACGCGGCCCGGTCCTGCCGGACGACAGTGGCCGTCATCCGCACATGCACGGAAGAAGCGACCACCCTGGATCGGGCGGAGGCTCCTTCCGTGGACGTACGGGCGGGCCGGTTGGCTCAGGCAGCCAGGCGGGCGTTGAGGGTGATCTCGGCACCCGGCGAGAGCAGGCGAGAGATCGGGCAGTTGGCCTTGGCGGCCTCGGCGAGCTTCTGGAACTCCGCGTCGTCGATCCCCGGGACCTGGCCGACAGTCTCCAGGTCGATCCGGGTGACCGTCATGCCGGCGTCGGTCTTGTCCAGGTGCACCTTGGCGGTGGTCTCGACCGAGGTGGCCGTCGAGCCCGCGTCGGCAAGCGCCTTGGAGAACGCCATCGAGAAGCAGCCGGCGTGCGCGGCGGCGATCAGCTCCTCGGGGTTGGTGCCCTCACCCTCCTCGAAGCGCGACTTGAAGGAGTAGTTGCCGGACAGGCCGCCCTTACCGGTGCGGATGGTGCCCGCGCCCTCGGTGAGATTGCCCTGCCATTGTGCTGAAGCGGTACGGATAGGCATGGGGCAAACGCTAGCGGAAAGGCGACCGCCGAGCGACAGACCGGCGCGCTCGCCAGCCCTGCGATCCCTGTCACCACCAGCTTGCTGTGCCATGATGCGACCCAGGTCCGTGACAGGGCGGAAGGGTGGCCGATGTCCGAGGAGCTTCCGATCCCGCGGCAGGGCGACCGATCCGAGGCCCCGGCGGTGATCGAGTGGGGTGCCGACGAGCCGGCCCCGCGACGCCGCTTCGCCTGGTCCCTGGCCGACTTCACGCAGGATCCTCGTCTGCCCCTGCTGCTCGCCGGTCTGGGCGCGGTGGCCGCGATCGCCTCGCTCGTCGGTGAGTGGCTGGTGATGAACCTGCCGAACGGCGGGCCCGAGGGGAACACGACGATCAAGGTGCCCGCCGGGGTGTCCGAGGTCGGTGGCTTCGGGGTCGGCTACCTGGTCGGGCTTCTTGCCCTCGTCTGCACCGTGGCGCTGACGTTGCGCGGCACGGCGGCCGTGCGGCCGAACGCCCGGCTGGCCGGTCTCACAGTGGCCGGTGCCCTGCTGGCGCTGCTGGTGGCTGCCACGGCCAGCCTCGACAACCCCGGTCAGCGAAACTTCTTCTACTCGCCCCAGGACGGCTTCCAGGTCGAGTACGGCCGTGGGCTGGTGATGGCGTTCGTGGCCTGCGTGCTGTTCGCGGCCGCCCTGCGGCTGACCCCCGCCGCACCCCCCGACGCGTTCGGGCCGCCGGACGACGACCGCCCCGCCGACCCGCCAGCACCGCGCCCCCGGCGCCGCCGCCGTGACCCCGACCCGATCGAGGACGGCCTCCCCGCCCCAGCCGACCTGACAGTCACCCCCGCCGCCCCCTTCGCCCGCCCCGACCCCCAGCCCTAACCCCCACCCCACCCCACCCCGCACCCCCCACCCCGCGCCGATCTTGCGTTTGCTGTCCCGGCATAGGGCCCATAAGCACGCGAAACGGCAACCGAAAGTGCAAGATCGCGCGGTGAGGTGGGGGCGGCGCTGCGGGACACCTCACGGGCGCTGGGGGTTGGCGTCCGATTCGCCTGGAAGCCATGGTTGGGGCCCGTTTCGCGAGGTACGGTTGCTGCCCGCCGTCACTCTGGGACTCGGTTTCGCTGATCCTGGCGGTGCGACGGCGGTGGGCGAAGGAGGAACAATGACCCGCCCGGGACTGCCCAAGTTGATCGCGACCGACCTCGACGGGACGCTGGTCCGCAGCGATGACACCGTCTCCGCGTACACCCATGGGGTGCTCGACCGGGTGCGCGCCGCCGGAATTCCGGTGGTCGGCGCAACCGGACGCGGCCCTCGGTTGACCGAGTTGACCCGCAACGACATCCGTGCCGCCGACTTCCTCGTGATGGCCGGCGGCGGACGGGTGGTCGACCAGAGCGACCCGAGCGGCCCGGTGGTGCTCCGCGACGAGCGGCTGCCCGCCGAGGTGCTGGCCCCACTCCTCGCCGACCTGGAGACGGAGGTCGGCCCGCTGACCGTGATGGTCGAGGCGTCCGACGAGCACGACGCCCCGCTGTGGGGCGACTACCACGAGAGCTGGCCCTACCAGGACCGCTTCGAGGCGCGCACTCGCGACGAGTGCCTCGCCTGCGACGTGATCAAGGCGTTCGCCCGGACCGCCGACCATCACGTGGACGAGCTGCTGGCGGTGGCCCGCCGGATCGTCTCGCCGCAGGTCGCCACGCTCACCCAGGCCGGGCTCGGCTTCATCGAGATCTCCCCGCCCGGCGTGGACAAGGCGACCGGGCTGACCGTGGTGGCGCAGACGCTCGGGGTCGACCCGGCCGATGTGCTGGTCTTCGGTGACATGCCCAACGACCTGCCGATGTTCGAGTGGGCCGGTTGGTCCCGGGTGGCAGTGGCCAACGCACACCCCGCGCTGCGCGCCGCCGCCGACGAGGTGACCTTGCGCAACGACGACGACGGGGTGGCGGTGTATCTGGACCGGCTACTGTCCCGGTAATGGGAGACACACCCCGCCTCATCGCCACCGACATCGACGGCACGCTGATCCGCGACGACCACACCGTCAGCCCACGTACCGCCGACCTGCTCGCGCGGATCTCCGCGCGAGGCACGCCGGTCGTCCTGGTCACCGGCCGTCCGGTCCGCTGGCTCAAGATGGTGTACGACCAGCTCGCCCGACCGCTGCCGGCGGTCTGCGCGAACGGCGCCGTGGTCTACGACCCGTTCGAGGACGAGGTGGTGCGGGCTGACCCGCTCGCCCCGCACCACCTGGCCGAGGTGGCCCGGAGGCTACGGGCCGAGGTGCCCGGGATCAGCTTCGCCGTGGAGATCCTGGACAGCCGGGAGATGCGGCACGAGGCGCACTACCCGCTGCGGTGGGATGCCGACGCCAACGGCATTCGGCCGATCGAGACGCCGGAGGAGTTGCTCTCGGTGCCGGCGGTGAAGCTCCTCGCCCGAGCCGGCGAGCAGGACCCGGATGCCTTCGCCGAGCTGATCGCCACGGCGGTGGCGGGGTTGGCCGAGGCCACGCACTCGTCGTCCTCCGGGCTGGTGGAGATCTCGGCGGCCGGGGTGACCAAGGCGGCGGGACTGGCCTGGTACTGCGACCAGCTCGGGGTGGCCGCGGCGGACGTGCTGGCCTTCGGCGACATGCCCAACGACGTGCCGATGCTGACCTGGGCCGGGCGTGGTGTGGCGGTGGCCAACGCGCACCGCGCCGTCCTGGCGGTCGCCGACGACGTGACGACGGCGAACACCGAGGACGGCGTGGCGGCGTACCTGGAGAAGATCTTCGGGGTGGACTGAGGTCAGAGGTACTGACCGGTGTTGTGACCCTCGCCGCCGCCCGGCTGGCCGATGCCCGGCATCCCGGGGACTACCCCACCGGGGCCGCTGGGCAGTGCCTGCCGGCCGCCGCGCATCTGCTCCAGCTGCACCCGGGCGGCCATCTGCTGGGCCACCAGGGCCGCCTGGATGCCGTGGAACAGGCCCTCCAGCCAGCCGACGAGCTGGGCGTGCGCGATCCGCAGCTCGCCCTCGCTGGGGGCCTTGTCCTCGGCGAAGGGCAACGAGATGCGCTCCAGCTCGTCGCGCAGCTCGGGGGCGAGGCCCTCCTTGAGCTCGACGATCGACCGCTCGTGGATCTCCCGCATCCGGTTGCGGCTGGCGTCGTCGAGAGGTGCGGCCTTCACCTCCTCCAGCAACTGCTTGATCATGCTGCCGATCCGCATCACCTTGGCCGGCTGTTCGACCAGGCGGGTCGGGTCCTCGCCTTGGCCCTCGTCGGTCTGCATCGTGCCGATCGGCCGGCCGTCCGGGCCAACCACCACCACGGTGCCGGAGTGGCCGGAGTCGTCGGGGCCGGGCTCGTCGTTCTGTCCAGCGGAGCGCGCTTCGGTCATGGGGTCCATCTTTACCCAGCGGGCGCGAACCATGCCGGCCGGGACCGACTACCGGGGCCGAACCACCCGGGCGGGGCGCGCTACCGTCGCGCCATGCCTGTCGACCCGCGCGCCGTGTTGACCCGGCCCGCACCCGAGCCCGACCGGACAGTGGCGTACGGGGACCACCCGGACCAGGTGGCCGATCTGCGCCTCCCGGCGGGAGCCGGGCCGGCCCGGCCGCTGGTCGTCGTCCTGCACGGCGGCTTCTGGCGGGCCGAGTACGACCGACGGCACACCGGCCCGTTGGCCGCGGCCCTCGCCGCTGACGGCTACCCGGTGGCGCAGCTGGAATACCGCCGTACCGGGCAGCCCGGGGGTGGCTGGCCGGGCACCCTGACCGACGTGTTGACCGGGGTGGCCGAGCTGCCGGTGCTGGCGGCCGAGGCGCTGCCCGGCCGGGTGAGCCTGGCCCCGCCGATCCTGGTCGGGCACTCCGCCGGCGGCCACCTGGCGCTGTACGTGGCGGCCACCGCTCCGGCAACGGTGGGCGGGGTGCTCGCCCTGGCCCCGGTGGCCGATCTGGGCGAGGCGTACCGGCGGGATCTGGACTCGGGCGCGGTCGCCGCGCTGCTCGGCGGCGGCCCGGCGCAGTTCCCCGACCGGTACGCGAGCGCGGATCCACGGATGTTGGTACCGATACGAGCACGGACAGTAGTCGTCCATGGCTCGGACGATCGCCAGGTTCCGGTCGAGATGAGCCGGGATTTCGTCGCGGAGGCGCGTGTCACTGGTTCCGATATTTCCCTTGTTGAACTGCCTGGATGCGAGCATTTCGGGCTGATCGACCCGGAGGCCGTCGCCTGGCCTCAGGTCCTCGCCGTGTTGCGGTCCCTGCACGATGATCACTAGCCATTGACGCAGCGTCGCGGACCAGGTAGAACGCCGGTGGGGCGGTGTTCGGCCCTGTACGCATCCTTGGAAGGAACTCGGTGTCGCAGATGAATCGCAGGCGGGCGCTCCAACTGTTGGCCGCGCTCGGTACCACCGGGTTCGTCGCCGCGTGTGGCTCAGACGGTGACGCCGATCCGAGCGCCAACCGGGGCCCGATCAAGATCGGTTTGATCACGCCGCAGGCTGGTGGTTTCAAGAGCATCGGCGACGACATCACCAATGGCTTCCAGCTCTTCCTCGACCTTCACGACCAGCGGCTGGGCGGCCACCCCGTGGAGCTGCTGACCGCCGACGAGGGCGACACCGCGAAGACGGGCAAGGCTGCCGTCGAGGGCCTGCTCAAGCAGGGCGTGCTGGCACTCACCGGCGTGGTCAACTCGGCGGTGATGGTCGGCATCCGGGACACAGTGGAGCAGGCCCGGGTCCCGCTGATCGGCTCCAACGCCTCACCGAGCAGCCTGCAGAGCGTCTTCTACATCTGGCGGACCTCGTACGTGCTCGACGAGGCTGGCAAGGCGCTGGGCCGCTACCTGCGCGACCAACTGCCGGCGAACGGCCGCATCGCGATCATCATGCCGGAGAACGTCGGCAGCCCCGACGTGGTCCGCGGCTTCCGGCAGGAGTTCGGCGCGACCGACCCGCGGATCGGCGACCCGGTGACCTACACCAACGCCACCTCCAACCCCGGCAAGACGACGTACGCCTCCGACATCACCAAGGCGCTGGCCAAGAAGCCCACAGCGGTCTTCTGCTTCTTCGCCGGAGCGGCAGCTGTGGAGTTCATCAAGCAGCTGCGCGAGAGGTTCGCCGGGCCGATCTACGCACCCGGCTTCCTCACCGAGGGCACCGTGCTGGAGAACCTGAAGGACAACGCGCTGGGCATCCAGACCGCGCTGAACTACTCGGCCGACCTGAACAACACGTCGAACCGGGTCTTCGCCTCGGCGTACCGCAAGAAGTACCAGGTCACCCCCACCACGTACGCGATGGCGTCGTACGACGCGGCGCAGGTGCTCGACCAGGCCATCCAGCTGACCGGTGGGAAGCCCACGCCGCAGCAGGTCAACCTGGCCCTGGGCAAGATCGGCCAGATCGACAGCCCGCGCGGCATCTGGCAGTTCAACCAGCCGCGTACCCCGCAGCAGAAGTGGTACCTGCGCGAGGTGCAGCGCGACGGTCAGGTCATGTCGAACGTGCTGATCAACGAGCTGGCCACGCTGGGCTGAACGCCCACCCGGAGCACGATTCGGGGCCGGTCTCCCAGTGGGAGACCGGCCCCGAGACGTTCGCGGGTCAGTGCCGCAGCTCGGCGATGCAGCACTTCACGCTGCCGCCGCCCTTCTTCAGCTCGGCCAACTCGACCGGGACCGGGGTGTACCCGGCCGCCTTGAGCTTGCCGGCCAGCCGGGTGGCCTCGCTGTTGAGCACCACGTTCGCGCCGTCGCTGACCAGGTTGAGCCCGAAGGCCATCGCGTCCTCGTCGTCGGCGATCACCGCGTCCGGGAAGAGCTGGGTGAGCACCCGCTGGCTGGCCGCGGAGAACGCGCCCGGGAAGTAGACGACGTTCGCGTCGTCGATGGCCGCGAGCGCAACGTCCAGGTGGTAGAAACGGGGGTCGATCAGGCGCAGCGACACCACCGGACGACCCAGCGCCTCCTGCGCCTCCGCGTGGGCGGGAATCTCGGTACGGAAGCCGTGCCCGGCCAGGATGAGCCCGCCGTGCGCCTCCGGCACGTACGCGAAGTCGCCCTCACCCTCGTTTGTCTCGCTGGGTGCGATGAACCGCCAGCCCTGCGCCTCGTAGAAGGCGTGGTGGGCGACGGCCTCGGCGGCCCGCTGTTCGTGCTTGAACCGGGCGCCGTAGACGCTGCCGTCCACCACGAAGCCGCCGTTGGCGGCGTAGACCATGTCGGGCAGGCCCTGCTCGGCGGTGAGCAGGTGCACGTCGTGGCCGAGGCCGACAAGCGTCTCGCGCAGCCGGTCCCACTGCTTGACGGCCAGGCCCCGGTCGACCGGGGTGGTCACGTCCATCCACGGGTTGATCGCGTACTCGACCGCGAAGTATTCCGGCGAGCACATGAGATATGTCCGCTTTCGCGGGAAACGCTGCTGGTTCACGGTCACCAAGAGTAGGTACCGTGGAACTTTGAAAACAGCCACAAGCGTTGCTTCCCAGAGGCGGAACGTTGCAGATAGATGCGGTAGACCAGCGGATCATTGCGTTACTCGTCGCGGACGCCCGTGCGTCGTACGCCGACATCGGTGCCCGGGTGTCACTCTCCGCCCCAGCGGTCAAACGTCGCGTCGACCGACTGCGCGCCACCGGTGTGATCAGGGGATTCACGGCCGTCGTTGATCCGGCCGCCGTCGGCTGGACCACGGAGGCCTTCGTCGAGTTGTTCTGCGCCGGGCGGACCACCCCGGCGCAGATCGGCGTGGCCGCCCGCCGACACCCCGAGGTGGTCGGCGCGTACACCGTCTCCGGGGAGGCGGACGCACTCGTGCACCTGCGCGCCGCCGACATCGCCCACCTGGAGGCGGCACTGGAGCGGCTGCGTGCCGAGTCCTTCGTGACCTCCACCCGCAGCACCATCGTGCTCTCCCGGCTGGTCGAATCGCCCGGCGTCGGCCCGTCCGCCGGCGCCTCTTGACCTCAACCCAGGTTGAGGAGATGGACTGGCCCCGAGTGGGCGAGGCAGCCCATCGGGGCCGAGGGGGCTGTCATGCGGGCGATCTGGTTACGTGAGTTCGGCGGGCCCGAGGTGCTGGTGCCCGGCCCCGCGCCCGACCCGGTTCCCGGTCCCGGCCAGGTGCTGATCGACGTCGCGCACGCGAACATCACCTTCATCGAGACGCAACTGCGCGCCGGTCACCCCGGCCCGTTCCGCCTCACCCCACCGCTGATCCCCGGCAACGGCGTCGGCGGAGTGATCACGGCTGTCGGGTCGGACGTCGACCCGACGCTGGCCGGGCAACGGGTGGTCACCGCCACCGGAGGTTCCGGCGGTTACGCCGAACGCGCGGCAGTGGACGCCTCGGCGACGATCGCGGTACCGGCCGGGTTGGCTCTGGACGAGGCGGTGGCACTCCTGGCCGACGGGCGGACCGCCACCATGCTGATCGAGGCGGTCGGTGTCCGCCCGGGTGACCGGGTGCTGGTGGAGGCCGCGGCCGGCGGCGTCGGCAGCCTGTTGGTGCAGCTCGCGGTCCGGGCCGGGGCCCGGGTGATCGGCGCGGCCGGTGGGCGACGCAAGGTGGACCTGCTACCCGGCCTGGGCGCCGAGCTGGCCGTCGACTACCTGCTGCCGGAGTGGGCCGAGCAGGTCCGCGCTGCGGTGGGCGCTGTCGACGTGGTGTTCGACGGGGTCGGTGGTTCGGTGGCCCGGGCCGCCTTCGACCTGCTCCCCCCGGGCGGCCGGATGGTCAGCTTCGGGCTGGCGAGCGGCGAGTGGTCCCCGGTTTCGGCGGAGGCGGCCACGGCACGGCAGGTCATCCTGGTCCGCCCGGACGTGCCACCGGCCCGGCTGCGGACGTACACCGAACAGGCCCTGGCGGACGCGGCGGCCGGCCAGGTACGACCGCTCATCGGCCAGCGTTTCCCACTGGAACGCGCCGCCGACGCGCACGCCGCCATCGAGGCGCGCGCGACGGTCGGCAAGACCCTGCTGGACGTGGCCTGATCGGGATCAGAGGTACATGCCGGTGCGGTGCTCCGACTCGTCGCGCCGGACCGGCTTGTCACCCTCACCGAAGAACCGCTTGCCGCCGAACTCGCCGTGCAGACGGTCGTCCAACTCGTCGGCGAGACCGGTCATCACCTGCACGGCCAGCATCAGATGGGTCGCCTGGAAGTTGCGGCCGAACACCGGGATGGACGCCCACACCGTGTCGTCGGCGCAGTAGAGGCGGCCGATCGGCATCCGGTTCGTCAGTTCGGAGAGCTTGACGTAGAGCCGCTCGGTCGGTTCCACCTCGGTGAGCACCGGGGAGAAGACGTCCACCAGGGGCGGATTGTCCCGCACCCGCACGAAGACCATCGCCGAGCCGGCGCGGATGGTGATGTCGCCGTCCGAGTCGATCTGCAACCGGTCGGTGTCCGACTTCAACATGGTGGAGACCACGGTGCGGACCCGGTCGGCCAGGTCGAGCACGTCGTCCCGCTCGACCTGCGCGGCGGCCGCCTCGGCCAGCGCCTCCTCCAGGTCCGCCTCGACGTCGGCGTCCGGACCGAACTCGCTACGGGCGGTGCCCAGCGCGTCCACGGCCAACGGCTCGCCCTCGGCGTCGTGCACCAGATAGACGAGGAACGCCGGGTGCGGAGCACCGTAGACGTCCCGCAGCGTGCGGGAGAGCAGCGTGGCGACCTGCGTCGACTCGGCCGTCGTGGCGTTCAGCCCGAAGGAACCGCCGGAGCCGGCGACCACCCCGGGCGGGGACCAACCGAGCGCGACCATGTCCGCCACCGCGCCCCGGTCCAGTCGGTAGCCCGCCGGCAGAGCGGCGTTGCCGACCGCGCGGGCGGACAACACCCGGTCCGCGTCCACGTCGACGCTTATCGAATAGACGGCGTCCCCGGTGCCGGAGGCGGTGGGGTCCAGGGTCACGTCGAGGTGCGCGCCGACGGGAAGTTCCCGCAGCCGTACGGCGAGCGCGCGGGCGAACTCCCGCCACGCCTCGGTCACCTTCGCCCGCAGGTCGGTGGTGCTGGGCTCGTCGAGCAGGATCGATTCCGCCGGCTCAGTCGAAGCACCGGGCAGCTCACCGTGCGGCGCCGAGGGGTGGTCAGCCGTCATGATCGCCTCCGTCCGTCACGATCACCCTACCCACGCCGCCTGTTGGCCGAATCAGCCCGGACCGGGATCGGACAGCGGCGGTCAGGAAGCCGTCGGGTCCGCGGGGTCGGCGCCCAGCTCGACCGGCCAGGCGCCCGCCAGCGCGCTGAGCCGGGCCGCGGCGTCCGCCGGGTCCGCGCCCCGGCCAACCGCCAACCCGAAGAGGTACGCGGTGACCGGCGCACCCGGACGCAACACCTGGTGGGCGACGTCCCGGGCCAGGTCCAGCACCGCCGGCACCGGCACCGCGGCCGGGTCCAGATCCAGCTCGGCGCACACCGCCGTGACCCAGTCGTCCATCACCGTCATCGCGCCCACTCCTCCGCCCGGCGTACGTCCTCGTCAGTGTCGCAGTCGAACCACGGCGGCGGGCCCTCGCCGGACCAGGCCACCTCCCGCACGACGAGACCGGCCAGCAACGCCCGGACCGGCGCTCCGGACAGGCTGCCGCCCCGCTCGACCGTCAACCGGTGCACCGCCGCCCGCAGCGCGGCGACCCGCCAGACACCGCAGAGCGACTGCCGCCGCCCGTCCCCGTCCACGAAGCACGCCCCGTCCGGCCCTCGCTCGCCGTCGAGGCCACTGCGGGCCGGTCGCGCCGGAGCGAGACCGCCACCCGGCGGTTCGGTGTCCGGGGTCTTCCGGTCGAGGTGCTTCAGCAGTTCACCGATCGCGGCGCGGGTGAGCAGCGGCAGGTCGGCAGCGAGCAGCGCGACCACACTGACGTCGGGATCCAGCAGCGCCAGGCCGGCCGCCGCCGCGGCGACCGGACCTCCGCCGGGCGGGTCCTCACGGACGACCCGCACACCCGCCGGCACGGCGTCGGCCGCACCGACCAGCACCCGCGGCGTCGCGTCGCTGACGGCGGCCAGCACCCGGTCACGCATCGGCCGGCCACCAACCGGAAGCGCGGGCTTGTCGAGCCCGCCCATCCGTCGGGCGGCCCCACCCGCGAGCACCACTGCGGCGTACGTCCTCACCCGGCCACCGTAGCCGTGCCGGCGCTCGGTCGCGCGCGCTCAGGCCCGATCAAGACTCTCACCCCGGCCCCTCCGACCCTGCTGGTCCACCCCCTCGCCCCGGTGCCGCCCCTCGCCCCGGTGATCATGGAGTTATCGGTCGACACGCCGACGACACGCGCGGACAACTTCATGATCAACACGTGGAGGTGGGTATGGGGGTGGGGGTGCCGGCGGGGGGTGGAGGATGGCGGGATGGGACGGGCAACTGATCGACGGGGCGTACTCCGGATCGACCTGGACGCGGCGACCGCCGGGCGCGGGTCGGTCCGCCGACCGGACACGCTGGCCGTGGAGGAGCCGCTGGAGATCCGGGTCGGCGCGGCCGGCCCCGGCCGACGCCAACCGCTCGCCGTCACCATGCGTACTCCCGGCGACGATCTGGACCTGGCAATCGGGTTCCTGCTGACGGAGGGGCTGATCCGGTCGACCGACGACGTGTTGACCGCGCAACTCTGCGCCGGCGCGGAGACGCCGAACACGTACAACGTGGTGGACGTGGTGCTCGCCCCCGGCGTACCGGAACCGACCACCGACCCGTCCCGGAACTTCTACACGACCAGCTCCTGCGGGGTCTGCGGCAAGGCCAGCATCGACGCGGTACGCACCCGGTCGCTCTTCCCGGTCGCGGCGGATCCGCTCAGCGTGCCGGCCACGCTGCTCGCCGAGCTGCCCGACCGGTTACGCGCCGCCCAGCGCGGCTTCGATCGGACCGGCGGGCTGCACGCGGCGGGGCTGTTCACCCCCGACGGTGAGCTGGTGGTGCTCCGGGAGGACGTGGGCCGGCACAACGCCGTGGACAAGGTGATCGGCTGGGCCGTGCGGGAACGCCGACTGCCGCTCGCCGGGCACCTGCTGCTGGTCTCCGGGCGGGCGAGCTTCGAACTGACCCAGAAGGCGTGGATGGCGGGGTTGCCGCTGCTGGCCGCGGTGTCCGCCCCGAGCACCCTCGCCGCCGAACTGGCCGACGAGGCGGGCATGACACTCGTCGGCTTCCTGCGCGGACGGACCATGAACGTCTACACCGGGCCGCACCGGATCACAGTGGAGCAGCCAGCCTGACCCGAGCGGCCCGTCAGCGACCGATCCGGTCGATCAGGTCGAACAGGGCCAGCCGTGCGGCGGCATCACGGGCGATCAGGATACCGGCGATGCCGAGGATCCAGCCCAACGCGCTGCCCGCCTTCGTGACGATCCAGGTGTTCAGGCGGGCCAGCACCGGCTCGACCAGTCGCGGGCGGGCCACCCTGGCACCCAGCAACAACACCGCCGGCAGCACCATGACCAGGCAGTACCCGGTGAGCAGCGCCACCACGCTCGCCGCTCCCACCCCCGAGGTGGCCAACAGACCCACCGCACCGAGGTACGGAAGCATGGTCGCCACCTCGGCGAGCGCCGCGAGCAGCGCCAGCCCGACCAACCAGCGGGCCGAGGAATCTCCGGCGGTGGCCCGGTCCCGCCAGCGCAACACACCACCGGTACGGGGACGCCGCTTGCCGTCGTAGCGGAAGCTGAGCGCCAGCATTCCCACGCCCAGGACGAGTTGTGCCCAGAGGACGCCCCGGTTGTCCAGGGCGCCGCCCAGCGCGTCGCCCAGCCTGCTGCCTCCCCAGACCAGCAGCAGCCCGACCCCGAGGTAGAACACCGCGATGGTGGCGAGGTAGCCCAGGATCCGCCGGACGTTGACCGGCCCGGGGGCGAGCAGCAACCAGACCGGAATGAAGAGGGTGCCGATGCTGGTGCTGTCGATCAACGCCAGCCCGGCCAGCGACAGCAGCAACTCGGGGGTCATGTCGTACCAACGCGGAGAACGATCACGAGATCATTCTCCGGCGGCGGTGAGCCTGCCGCGTCGGCCGTGGACAGGAGCAACGCGTACATCCTTCGACGGAGGGCGTGCAGGCCCGCATCGCCGACGCCGTCGCGAACCGTCGAAGGCCGCCGAGGTCCTGGGCCGCGACGAGGGCGACCTCTGGCCCGACCTGTTCAAGCGGCGGGGTGTTTCGGTATCGGGGACACCCCGACTTCCAGGAAGCCGAGTCGATCCTCGATCTACCGAGAAGCCGCCGGCTATGCGGCTACGATCTCGACGGCACCGCGGGAGATCTTTACGTCGAACTCCATGCCGGTGCCCTTGGAGAGCTTGACGAGGGTCGCGATCGACGGCGGCTGGTCGCCCGACTCCAGTCGCGCGATGACTGACTGGGTCATCCCCACCTTGCGAGCGAGCGCGGTCTGGGTCAGCTGGTTCTCGGTGCGGTATCCCACGATGCGGAGCGCGACCTCACGCGCGAATGCTGTCCGATCCCACTCTGCGCGGAACACCGGGTCCTGACGGCTGACATCGCCGATGACCTGCTGCGAGGTCTTGAGTTCGGAACGTTTCATCACTCCGCCTCCACGTCCTTGATCCTTCGCTCTGCGGCTGCGACGGCCCGGGCGAAGTTCCGCTGACTGACGCTGGCTTCTGGGCCGAGGCTCTCCAGCTTTTCGACGGCGTGTCCGATTGCCGCCTGCTCGATCGCGGGTATGGCTCGCAGTTCGGGCACGGCCTCTGGGTGGAAGAGGACTGACCAGAGCCGACTATAGCGAAATTGCGATACGGCTGCTGCGGAGTCTCCCGCATCTGGCTCGTCAGCGGCGGCCACGTCGGCTCCGTTTGCGGGGCCGGATGACACCAGGCATGCCGACCGACGGCCAGCCGTCCAACTCGGCAGGGGGCACGCCCCGCCGGAGCAGGTCGTCCAGCAGCAGGGCGAGCGAGTAGTCAGGGTGCAGGCTCAGCGTGCGTTCGAGCGCGACCGCCGCCAACGCGCCCTGTCCGGCGCGCCAGGCGGCGAACGCCAGCAGCGCACCCGGCGCGGCGGCCACCTCCGGCTCGGCTCGGCGCAGCACGTCGGTCCAGAGGGCGATGTCCCGGTCCCGGCCGTCGGTGCGTTCCCACGCGTGATCGCGGACCGGCAGGTGGGTCATCAGCAGGCTCAACCAGGCCGCCTCGTCGTCGTCGAGCCGCTCACCACGCCGCTGCCGGCGCTGGGCCTCGCGGACCGCCGCCACCCCGGCGGCGCGCAGTGCACGCGCCCCGAGCAGGTCGCTCTCGGGTGCCTGCTCGATCAGCTCGGTCAGTCTCAGCTCGGCGCGGGCGGTGGCCGTGCGGGCCGCCTCCCGGGCCGGGCCGTCCACCGGTGCCACCTGCGCCACCAGGGCGGCCCGGTCGGGGAGTGCGACCTGACCGGCGAAGATCGCCGAGGCGGTCACCCGGTTGACGGTCGGGTCGTAGCGGCGCCCCTCGGGCGGGCAGCAGTCGGGCTCGGTGCAGAGGTAGGACCACCAGCGGCCGTCGGTCACCCGCAGCGCGTCGAGCACGTGCAGCCCGAAGTCGTTCAACGCGTCGCG
Organism: Micromonospora salmantinae; assembly: GCF_022230905.1. NCBI lineage: Bacteria > Bacillati > Actinomycetota > Actinomycetes > Micromonosporales > Micromonosporaceae > Micromonospora > Micromonospora salmantinae. The sequence goes on along the minus strand of NZ_JAKKFG010000001.1, from coordinate 154,449 downwards.
CACCGCGTCCACGGCCGGGGTGACCCGCTCCGGTTGCCCGTAACCCACAACCGTGGCGGCCTCGGCGCCCTGCCGGCGGATCACACCAGCCAGGTGCACGGCCAGCCCGCCCAGCTCGGTCGGCTCGGGCAGGTCCGCGCGGGCGGCGAAGACGATCTGTCGGCCGACCAGCGCCACGGCGACCACGCTGTCGGTGGGATGAAAGCCGAGCAGGTACGGCACAGCGGCGATCAGGTCGGCGGGTGAGCGGACGGCGAGCTGAGGGCGTTCGGTCGAGGTCATGTCGGAAGCCTGCGGCGGGCGTACCAGGCCCTGCCACCCCTGTGGACGACACGCGGCTTATCCACAGTTACTGAACGTGTTTTCCCTGCTCGCGCCACACCTGCGGGTGCGGAAAGAGCGCCGATGTCGTCGGGCGACACCTGGCTGTCGTAAGGAGCGGTTACCGTGCGCTGATGGACCTGGCGTACCTGCGCGCGCATCCGGCACACCTACCGACCTTCCGGACCCATCAGCGGCTCCGGGAGACGCCGGTCGCCGGTGGAAACATCTGCGCGGCCGCCCGGCTCACCCTCGACGACGGCCACTCCGTCTTCGCCAAGTCCTGGCCTGAAGACGCCGACCGACCGCCGCCGGAGGGCTTCTTCGCCGCCGAGGCCGCCGGCCTGCGCTGGCTGCGGGAGGCGGGCGCGGTCGGCGTACCCGAGGTGATCGTGGTGTTGCCGGAGCTGCTGGCGCTCGACTGGGTGGAACCCGGCGAACCGACGCCGGAGGCCGCGGAGCGCTTCGGCCGGGAGTTGGCCGAGCTGCACCGGGCGGGCGCAACCGCCTTCGGTGCCACCTGGCCCGGGTTCATCGGCTCGCTCCCACAGGACAACACCCCCACCGGCGGGCGCTGGTCGACCTGGTTCGCCGAGCGACGCCTCGCCCCCTACCTGCGACGCTCGGTCGACGGTGGCGCGCTGACCAGCGCCGATGCCGCTCTGGTCGAGCAGGTGATCGGCCGCCTCGACGGGCTCGGCGGCGACGAGCCGCCCGCGCGCATCCACGGCGACCTGTGGCCGGGCAACGTGCTGTGGGGGGCCGACGACCGGGCCTGGCTCGTCGACCCGGCAGCGCACGGTGGGCACCGGGAGACGGATCTCGCCCAGCTCGCCCTCTTCGGCGGCATCCCCCACCTGGATCGGGTGCTGGCCGCCTACCAGGAGAGTTGGCCGCTACCGGACGGCTGGCGTGAGCGCGTGCCGTTGCACCAGCTGCACCTCCTGCTAGTGCACACCGCACTCTTCGGCGTCAGCTTCCGAGATGTGGTCGTCCAGACCGCCCGTGGCGTCCTGAGCCGGGCCGAGCGCGCTACGGTCGACAGGTGAGCGTCGCCCCGGGGACCGACGCCGTCCTCGTCGACCGGTACGGCCGTGTCGCCCGGGACCTGCGCGTGTCCCTCACCGACAAGTGCAACCTGCGCTGCACCTACTGCATGCCGGCGGAAGGTCTCCCCTGGCTGGCCGGCCCCGAGTTGCTGACCGACGAGGAGATCGTCCGGTTGGTCCGGGTGGCTGTCGAGCTGCTCGGCGTGACCGAGGTGCGGTTCACCGGCGGTGAGCCGCTGATCCGACCCGGGCTGGTCGAGATCGTGACGGCGGTCGCCGCCCTCGAACCCCGCCCACGGGTCTCGCTGACCACCAACGGCATCGGCCTGGACCGGCTGGCCCCGGCGTTGCGGGCCGCCGGCCTGGACAGGGTGAACGTCTCACTGGACACCCTGGACCCGGACCGGTTCACCAAGCTCACCCGCCGCCCCCGTCTCGACGCGGTGCTGGCCGGGCTCGCCGGGGCGGCGGCCGCCGGGCTCAGCCCTGTGAAGATCAATTCGGTGTTGATGCGTGGCGTCAACGAGGACGAGGCGCCGGCGCTGCTCCGCTTCGCCCTCGACCACGACTACCAGCTACGGATCATCGAGCAGATGCCGTTGGACGCCCAGCACGGCTGGGCCCGCGACACCATGGTCACCGCCGAGGAGATCCTGGCGTCGTTGCGTACCGTCTTCGATCTGAGCCCCGACCCGGCCGAGCGCGGCGCGGCACCGGCGGAGACCTGGCTGGTCGACGGAGGCCCCGCCCGGGTCGGTGTAATCGCCAGCGTCACCCGCCCCTTCTGCGGGGACTGCGACCGCACCCGGTTGACCGCCGACGGTCAGGTCCGCGCCTGCCTCTTCGCCACGGAAGAGTCGGATCTACGCGCCGCGCTGCGCACCGGCGCGGACGACGGCGAGTTGGCCCGGCGCTGGCGTGCCGCGATGTGGGGCAAGCGCGCCGGGCACGGCATCGACGACCCCACCTTCCTCCAGCCGACCCGCCCGATGTCCGCGATCGGAGGCTGAGCGTGGAGGGGCCACAGCTGACCATCCGCTACTTCGCCGGCGCCCGCGCCGCCGCTGGTCGCGCCGAGGAGGCCATCCCCGCCGGGCGGTCACTCGACGACCTCACGGCCGAGCTGACCCGGCGCCACGGCGACCGGCTCGCCGGGGTGCTGCGGGTGGCGAGTTTCCTCGTGAACGGCGTCACCTGTCATGATCGTCAGGCACCCCTACCGGCCGGGGCCACGATCGATGTCCTGCCCCCGTTCGCGGGCGGCTGAGGGAGGCGCACGCAATGATGGCGGTTCTGGGGTTCGTGGCTGTCCTGGCGCTGGTCACCGGTCTCATCCACCTCTACCTGTGGAAGCGGCTCGTTCGGGACACCACCACGCCGGGCCGTTGGCGACGGGTCGGTGGGATCGCCGCCCTGGTGCTGGCCCTGCTCGTGCCGGTCACCCTCGCCGGAACGCAGGCCGGGCTCTACTGGCTCGCCTGGCCGGGCTACCTGTGGCTCGCGCTGATGTTCTACCTGCTGGTCGTACTGGTCGTGCTGGAAGTCCCGATGCTGGTCGCCCGGCTGGTGCTGCGTCGCCGGGTGGTCGCCGCGGAGCCCACCACCGCCGCGCCCGAGCCGGTGCTGGTCGGTGCCGCCGGCCCGACCGAGCCGCCGGCCGCCGGCGCCGTAGCGGCACCGGACCACGACCCGTCCCGTCGGTTGCTGCTGGCCCGTGGGGCGGCCATCTTCGCCGGCCTCACCGCCACCGGCGTCACCGGGTACGGCATCCGCACGGCGCTGGGCCCACCTCACCTCGACCGGGTGCGGATTCCGCTGGCCAAACTCCCCCGCAGCATGGACGGTCTGCGCATCGCCACCGTCTCCGACATCCACCTCGGCCCGCTGCGCGGGCGGGCACACACCGAGCGGATCGTCGCCGCGATCAACCGGCTCGACGCGGACATCGTCGCGGTCGTCGGTGACCTGGTCGACGGCTCCGTGGCCGAACTCGGCTCGGCCGCCGCGCCGCTGCGCGACCTTCGCTCCCGCTACGGCAGCTTCTTCGTCACCGGCAACCACGAGTACTACTCCGGCGTGGAGGAGTGGGTCCAGGAGGTCGACCGGCTCGGTCTGCGGGTGCTGCAGAACCGGCGGCAGGAGATCCAGGCCCGGGGCGGTGTGCTCGACCTGGCCGGCGTGAACGACCTCACCGGGGCGGGCACCGGCCTCGCCGCCGGGCCGGATTTCGCCGCCGCCCTCGGTGACCGCGACCCGAGTCGACCCGTGGTCCTGCTCGCGCACCAGCCGTTGGCGGCCAAGGAGGCAGCCCGCTACGGCGTCGACCTGCAACTGTCCGGGCACACCCACGGTGGGCAGATGGTGCCGTTCAACCTGGCCGTCAGGCTGGAGCAGCCGGTGGTCAGCGGGCTCGGCGAGGTCGACGGCACCAAGGTCTACGTGACCAACGGCGCCGGTTTCTGGGGGCCTCCGGTCCGGGTCGGGGCGGAGCCGCAGATCAGTCTGGTCGAGCTGCGCTCGGCATAGCGGAGGTCACGTACGCGCGTGGCGGCGGGTGGCCGGCGCGACGGGCGTGACAGGATGCGGCGTGCCCCCGTTCAGCGCCGTACCCCCCGGTGGCCTACCGCCATTCGTCGCGGACCTGCACATCCACTCGAAGTACTCGCGCGCGTGCAGCCGTGACCTCACCCTGCCGAACCTCGCGTGGTGGGCCCGGCGTAAGGGCATCGGCCTGCTCGGCACCGGCGACTTCACCCACCCCGCCTGGTACGACCACCTGCGGGAGACGCTGCGCCCGGCCGAACCGGGGCTCTACCGGCTCGACCCGGAGGCGGAACGGGACCTCGCCCGACGGCTGCCACCCCGACTCGCGCCGAACGCGGAGGCGGACCCGGTCCGTTTCATGCTGAGCGTGGAGATCTCCACCATCTACAAGCGGGACGACCGGACGCGCAAGGTGCACCACCTGATCTACCTGCCGGATCTGGACGCGGTGGCCCGGTTCAACACCGCGCTGGGCCGGATCGGCAACCTCGGCTCCGACGGCCGGCCGATCCTCGGACTGGACTCCCGCGACCTGCTGGAGATCACCCTGGAGGCCAGCCCGGACGGATATCTGGTGCCGGCACACATCTGGACTCCCTGGTTCTCCGCGCTGGGTTCGAAGTCCGGCTTCGACGCGATCGCGGACTGCTACGCCGACCTGGCCGGGCACGTCTTCGCCGTGGAGACCGGGCTCTCCTCCGACCCGGCCATGAACTGGCGGGTCGGCAGCCTGGACGGCTACCAACTGGTGTCCAACTCGGACGCGCACTCGCCGCCGGCGCTCGGCCGCGAGGCGACAGTGCTGACCGCCGAACGGGACTACTTCGCCGTTCGGGAGGCGCTGCGTACGGGTGACGGCCTGGCCGGCACCATCGAGTTCTTCCCGGAGGAGGGCAAGTACCACGCGGACGGGCACCGGCTGTGTGGGGTCAACTGGTCTCCGGAGCGCACCCGGGCCGCCGGCGGGCGCTGCCCCGAGTGCGGCAAGCCACTCACCGTGGGCGTCCTCAGCCGGATCGAGGAGCTGGCCGACCGCCCGGACGGGCACCGGCCGGCGCACGCCCGGGACGTCACCCACCTGGTGCCGCTGGCCGAGATCCTCGGCGAGATCAACAAGGTGGGGGCCCGGTCGAAGAAGGTCGAGGGGCGGCTCAACGAGCTGCTGGCCGCACTCGGCCCCGAGCTGGAGATCCTGACCGCGACGCCGCTGACCGAGATCGCGCAGGCCGGTGGTGAGCTGCTCGCGGAGGGCATCGGACGGCTGCGGCGCGGCGACGTCCGCCGGGTGCCCGGTTACGACGGCGAGTACGGCGTGATCACGCTCTTCGACAGGGCCGAGTTGGGCGCGCAGGAGACGCTGTTCGACGTACCGGTGCCGGCGCAGCGGCGACCCGCGGAGCCGGCTCCCCGGGTTCCGGCCAAGCGCCCGGCGGCGGCCAAGGCGGAGCCGAAGCGGAAGCCGGTCCCGGCGCCCGCGCGGCCGATCGCGTCGCCGCCGTCTCCGCACGAGCCGTTCGAGCCGATGCTCTCCGGCATGGAGGAGGTCGGCACCGGCCTGCTGGACCGACTGGACGCCATGCAGCGGGTGGCCGCCTCCGCACCCGGCGGTCCGCTGCTCATCGTGGCCGGTCCGGGCACCGGCAAGACCAGGACGCTCACCCACCGGATCGCGTACCTCTGCGCGGAGCTGAACGTCTTCCCCGAGCACTGCCTCGCGATCACGTTCACCCGCCGGGCCGCCGAGGAGCTGCGGCACCGGCTCGACGGCCTGCTCGGCCCGGTCGCCGAGGACGTCACGGTGGGTACGTTCCACGCTCTGGGTTTGACCATCCTGCGGGAGAACGCCGGCGCGGCGGGTCTCCCGGCCGACTTCCGGATCGCCGACGACGCCGAGCGGGCGGCGGCCCGCACCGAGGCCGGCGACGACAGTGCCGCGTACGTGTCGCTGCTGCGCAAGCAGGACCTGGTCGACCTGGACGAACTGGTGACCCTGCCGGTGGAGCTGCTGCGGGCCGACCGGAAGTTGGTCGAACGGTACCGGGACCGCTGGCGGTGGATCTTCGTCGACGAGTACCAGGACGTCGACGAGGTGCAGTACGAGCTGCTGCGGCTGCTCAGCCCCGCCGACGGCAACCTCTGCGCGATCGGCGACCCGGACCAGGCCATCTACTCGTTCCGGGGTGCCGACGTCGGCTACTTCCTGCGCTTCTCCGAGGACTTCACCGACGCCCGACTGGTCCGGCTCAACCGCAACTACCGGTCGTCGGCCCCGATCCTGGCCGCCGCCGTGCAGGCCATCGCGCCGTCCTCGCTGGTCCGGGGCCGGCGACTGGACCCGGCCCGGCTCGACCCGGAGGCCCCGCTGGTAGGGCGCTACCTGGCGGCGTCAGTGGCCGAGGAGGCCGACTTCGTGGTGCGTACCGTCGACGACCTGGTCGGCGGGTTGTCGCACCGTTCACTGGACTCGGGCCGCATCGACGGCCGGTCCACCTCGCTGTCGTTCTCCGACATCGCCGTGCTGTACCGCACCGACGCGCAGGCCGCCCCGATCGTGGATGCCCTGACCAGGGCGAACATCCCCGTGCAGAAGCGTTCCCACGACCGGCTGCGGGATCGGCCCGGGGTGGCGGCCATCGCCCGCGAGCTTCGGCACGCCGACGGTCTGGCCGGCTCGCTTGCCGCCCGGGTGCGGCTGGCCGGTCAGGTGGTCGCGGAACGGTTCGCCGTGCCCACCCTGGACGGCGCCAGCAGCGCGGTCCGTCCCGAGGACGTCCGCTCGGCAGTGGACCTGCTGACCCCGCTGGCCCGACGCTGCGGTGACGACCTGGAGGCCTTCCTGTCGCAGTTGGCCACCGGCGCGGAGGTGGACGCGCTCGACCCGCGCGCCGAGGCGGTCACGCTGCTCACCCTGCACGCCGCGAAGGGCCTGGAGTTCCCGGTGGTCTTCCTGGTCGGTGTCGAGGACGGGCTGTTGCCGTTGCGCTGGCCGGGCTCGACGCCCGACGAGGACGCCGTCGCCGAGGAGCGCCGGCTCTTCTTCGTCGGCGTGACCCGGGCTCAGGACCGGCTGTACGTCAGTCACGCCGCCCGCCGCACCCGGCACGGCGCCGAGCGCGACTGCGCCCCGTCACCGTTCCTCAACACCATCGACCCCGGCCTCTTCGAACGCTTCGGCGAAGCCGAACCCCGCCGCCCCAAGGACCGCCAACTCCGCCTGATCTAACCGCCGGTCCCCTCATGCTCCGTCGATCTTGCACTTTCGGTCGTCGTTGTGCGAGGGATGCACCTTATGTCGGCGCAGAAACGGCAAGATCGACGAAGTTGGGGGCGGGGGCGCGTCAGGTGAGGAGGGGGGCGAGCCAGGCGCCCACCAGCAGGGCCGGGCCGAGGGGCAGCAGGGTGTTCCGGTGCACCTTTCGGGCGGCGAGCAGGCCGAGCACCAGACCGCCGTGCAGCACGTGCGGCAGGAGCAACCCGGTCAGCAGGGCTTCCCACCCCAACCAGCCGAGCGGCAGGCCGAGGACGGCGGCGAGTTTCACGTCCCCGAAACCCAGCCGTGAGCCGGGCAGCAGGGCCAGCAGCACGTGCGCCGCGCCCGCGACCGTCGCGCCTCCCAGCGCGCCGAGCAGCCGGCCGGGAGTGCCGGCCAGCAGCGCCGCGGTGGTCAGCCCTCCAAGGGCCAGCAGCCCGGCGACGAGGACCAACGGGTCGGGCAGCCGCAGACAGGCCAGGTCGACCCGCGCCAGCACCAGACCGACCGCCGCGACCGCGAGGATGACCGGCAGCGCCGGGTCGTCACCCACGGCGACGGCAAGGCCGACAAAGACGCTGGCCGCCACCATCGGGTCGACCCAGGGCCGCCGGACCGGACGCGGCGGTGGAAACGCCAGTGGCCGCGGGTCCGCTGTGGCGAAGCGCCGCGACACCAGGGGTACGACGAGGCCGACCAGCGCGCCGAGCAGCGCGATCGACACCAGCGCGGTGGCCGACATGGGCCGGACGTTACTGGCGGTCGCGCACCGGGGTGTCCCCCGATCGTGAGCCCGTGCCCGTCCGACGCGGCCGTTCGGTGGTCACCACCAGGGCGACCCCGGCGACGATGACAGCACCGCCGAGCAGCACCTGCGGGGTGATCGGCTCGGCCACCAGCAGCGCGCCGAGCGCCACCGCGACCGCCGGGTTCACGTAGGCGTACGTCGACACCAGCGAGATCGGCGCGTTGTGCAGCAGCCAGACGTACGCGGTGAAGGCCACCAGCGAGCCGGCCACCATGAGGTAACCCAGCGCCAACCAGGACCGGGTGCTCACCGCCGCCGGGTGGAAGTCGGCCAGTTCGCCCCGACCGGCGGCGACTGCCACCAGCACCAGCGCGCCGGCCATCATCTCGTACACCGTGGCCACGAACGGGTCGGCGGGCATCCGGATCCGTCCGGACAGGAACGACCCGACCGACCAGGAGGTGGCCGCCGCCACCACTGTCAACGCCCCGACCAGCGGTACCGCTGCCGAACCACCGCCCGGCAGCACCAGCAGGATGAGGCCGACGAAGCCCACTGTGACCCCGGCGAACGTCCAGATCGGCGGCCGATCCCCGGTGGCCGAGCGCAACAGAACCACCAGCAACGGCACCGTGGCCACCAGCAGCGCGGCGATCCCGGACGGCACCGCCACTCCCGGCGGCCCCGATTCGGCGAGCACCACCAGGCCGTTGCCGGCGGCGAGCAGAAGCACCCCGACCAGCGCGGCCGAGCCGAGTTGCCGTCGGTCCACCCGCAGCGCGCCGGGGCCTCGACGCAGTCGCAGCACCACCGCCAGGACCAGGCCGGCCACGGCGAACCGGAGCGCGGCCGACAGCAGCGGAGGCATCGTCTCCACGGTGATCCGGATGGCCAGATAGGTCGACCCCCAGAGCACGTAGACCACGATCAACGCTGTCCAGATCACTGTCGGCGTGCTGCTGGCACGACGGCCGGCGAGGGCCGTGGCGCTCGGTGGAGGTGAGCTCATCAGTGGACCACGCTACGGTGACCCCGGAGCCCGCGTCGCGCTTTGGTGGCCGGCCTCTCACCACTCGTGCAGGAGGGCGGCATGACGAACTACGGACAACCGGGGAGCGGCCACCCAGGGCCGTGGCGTGGGCAAAGACCCGACGAGACGCCCGGTCGACCGGCGCAACAGCCCTACCCGCCCGCGGCGGAGCCCTACCCGCCCGCCGGCCCGTCGTACCCGCCCGCACCGCAGGGACGACCTGGGCCGTACGGGGGCCCACCCAACCCGCCCTACGGTGCGGCGCCCGGCGCGCCCTACGGCGGCGGGACCGATACGCCCTACGGCCACGAGCCCCGCACGCCCTACGGCGGCTCGTACCAGCCGGCCCCGCCGACCCCGACGTACGGCGGGCAGCCGTACCGGCCCGGCGACCCGTACGGCGAGGATCCGGCGCCGAGCCGGCGCGGGCGGGGGCCGCTGATCGTGGTACTGGCCGTCGTACTGCTGGTGGTCGCCGTCGCCGGGGCGTTCTGGTTCCGCCGTGGGCAGAGCGACCCGGCGCCGGCAGCCGCGCCGAGCAACTCGGCCGTCGCCGGTGAGCCCAGCGCGGACGCGGTCGAGCCGGCGCCGAGCGCCGCCGCGCCGGAGTCGTCGGCCGATCCCCGCTTCGCGAAGGTCGGTCAGTGCGTCCGCAACGACGGCACCGCCGGCGGCAAGCCGAAGCTGCTGATCAGCGGCTGTACCGCGAAGTCGTACGAGGTGCTGAGCCGGATCGACGGCCCGACCAGCGGCGAGCGGGACGCCGAGGCCAAGTGCGGCAAGGTCGAGGGCTACACCAACTGGTATTTCTTCGACAGTGAGCTGGACACTCTCGACTTCGTCCTCTGCCTCAAGCAACGCTGAGACCACCCACCCCCGGGGATGACATGACGACCTACGGACCTGCGGGTTCCGACCAGCCGGACGATCCGTACCAGCGCCCGCCCAACGAGCCGGACAGCTCACCACCGGTCGACCCGACAGTGCCCCAGTGGAGCACCCCGCCGGCCGCTGACGACCCTACCCGCCAGCAGTGGGGTCCCCCGCCGACCGGCGCGGAGCCACCGACGGCACCCATGTGGGCGCCGCCGCCCACCAATCCGGAGCCGCCGACCACGCCGATGTGGGCGCCGCCGCCTGCCTCGGGCCCGGAGCACCCGCCGCCCGGCCCGTTCCCACCGCCCGGCCCGTTCCCACCGGCCGGGCCGTACCCACCGGCGGGCCCGATGCCCGGTCAGCCGGCCGGGCCGATGCCGGGTCAGCCACCCGCGCCGTGGGGGCAGCAGCCTCCCGGCGGCTACGGGATGCCGCCCGTCGCGCCGGCGAAGAAGACCGGCCGCAACGTCGCCCTCATCATCACCGTGGTGGTGCTGCTCGTGCTCTGTCCGTGTCTCGGCCTGGCCGGATGGGCGGTCTGGAAGGTGGCCGACGCTGGCAGCGACGCGGCGCGTACCCCGTCGACGAGTGCCCCGGGCGTTCCACCCGCGCTGCCCACCGACGCCCCGACGTCGGCCGCCCCGACTCCGGGCGAGGAGTTCGCCAGGGGTGACTGCGTGGTGAACGACGGCAGTGAGAGCGACGCGGACCTTCGCAAGGTGCCCTGCGGCCCGAACACCTATCAGGTGCTGCTGCGAATTCCGGCGACCACGGACGGCGACCGGTGCGAGACGCTCGCGCCACAGGCGACCGCGAACTACGTGCACGACAACTCGGTCGACCTGTTCGACTACGTGCTCTGCCTGAAGAAGCGCTAGCCCGATCTGGCCGATCGCTGGTCCGATTGCCAAAACTAGGGCTGTCTAGCGTCCACGCTAGACAGCCCTAGTTTGTGGTCGACGGGTCTCGACACGCCGGTAGCCGCATCTATCCATGTCTAGCCTCGCAGCTAGATGGCCCGATAATCTGCGATGCGTGGATCCGGTCCGCAACCCGTACGCGCCAGGCGCCGGTCAGCGTCCGCCCGAACTTGCCGGGCGGGGGCGGGAGCTGGACGTCTTCGACATCGTGCTCGAACGCATCGCCCGGGGTCGACCCGAGCGCAGCCTGATGCTCACCGGGCTGCGTGGCGTCGGCAAGACGGTCCTGCTCAACACGCTCCGGTCGCAGGCGATCAACCGACTCTGGGGCAGCGGCAAGATCGAGGCTCGACCCGACCAGTCGTTGCGCAGGCCGGTCGCCGCCGCACTGCACATGGCGGTCCGGGAGCTCGCCCCCCGCCACCGCGCACCGGACCGGATCGACGCGTTCCTCGGCGTCCTCAAGGCGTTCGCCCAGCGATCCAACCCGACCGGCCGGGCCGGTGCCGCCACCAAGCTGCGCGACCGGTGGCAGCCCGGCATCGACGTGCCGGCCGCCAGCGGCCGAGCCGACTCCGGCGACATCGAGATCGACCTGGTCGAGCTGTTCAGTGACGCCGCCGCCGTGGCCAGTGACGTCGGCACCGGCATCGCCATCTTCATCGACGAGATGCAGGATCTCGGCCCGGAGGACGTGTCGGCGCTCTGCGCCGCCTGCCACGAGCTGTCCCAGCTCGGCGCGCCGCTGATCGTCGTCGGCGCCGGCCTTCCGCACCTGCCGGCCGTGCTCAGCGCCGCCAAGTCGTACTCCGAACGGTTGTTCCGCTATCAACGCATCGACCGGCTCGACCGGATCGCCGCCGACCGGGCGCTCTGCGCGCCCGCCGAGCGCGAGGAGGTCGAGTACGAGCCGAAGGCACTCGACCTGCTCTACGAGAAGTCCGGCGGCTATCCCTACTTCGTCCAGGCGTACGGCAAGGCCACCTGGGACCACGCCCCACGCTCGCCGATCACCGCCGCCGATGTGCGGGTCGCCGCGCCCGAGGCGGAGGCCGAGCTGGCGGTCGGGTTCTTCGGTTCCCGGTTCGAACGGGCCACTCCCGCCGAACGCGAGTACATGCGGGCGATGGCCATGATGTCCGCGGTCGAGGGCGAGCCCGGCGCGGTGGTCCGCGACGACATGGACGCCGCGGTGCCCACCGCGGAGATCGCCCGTGCCCTCGGCCGCAAGCCGGCCAGTCTGTCCCCGGCCCGGGACGCGCTGATCAAGAAGGGGCTGATCTACTCCGGTGAGCGGGGCACCGTCGCCTTCACCGTCCCGCACTTCGGCCGGTACCTGCGGACACAGCCGGCCTGACCCCCCGCCGATCGCGTCGACCCGGTCAGACCTTCGACCAGGGCGCCGGAAAGAGCACCTCACCGCGCGGCGGGCGGCCCTCCTCGCTGGTGGACGGCGGCAGCACCAGCGCCTGCCAGGGCTCACCGAGGCCGGCCCACGGGCCGGTCAGGCCCAGTTCACTCGCCGGGCCGAACCCGAACCGGCGGTAGAAGACCGGGGCACCGAGGACGACGACGAGCCGCTCGCCCAGCTCGGTGGAGGCGTCCAGGGCGGCCTGCACGACCGCCGTGCCGTGCCCGACACGCTGTCGGTGCGGCGCGACCGCCACCGGGCCGAGGGCCAGGACGGGCACGTCCGGGCCGCGCTCCGGCCGCAGCCGCACCCGGGTGAGCAGCGCGTAGCCGACCACCTCACCGCCGTACTCGGCGACCATGGCCAACTCCGGCAACCAGGCGGTGGTGTCGCGTAGCTCGTCGACGAGGCTGACCTCGGGTGGCGTCGCCACGTCCGGGCGGGCGAAGGCGGCGGCCAGTACGCGGCGGACCGGGCCGGCGTCGGCCGGGTCCTCGGGGCGTAGCCGCAGCGTGGTCACCCGCGCGACGTTACCCGCCAGCGCCCGTCCATCCGTGACGGTCGCTCGATTCGGCGTGGCGTACGTGTACGAACACCAATCCGATCCTGCGGTTGACGGGGTAGCAAACGTCGCGACGGGGTATGACTGATCCATGACGCCCGTACGCTCCCTCGCCCGCGCCATGCTGAGCGGCATCTTCGTGGTCAGCGGGTATCGCAACTTACGCGACCCCGGTCGGCTCGCGGTGGCCGCCAAACCGGTGACCGACAAGGTCGCACCCGTGCTCAAGAAGGCACACCCGAGCTTCCCCACCGAGACCGAGACGTTGATCCGGCTCAACGCGGCCGTGCAGGTCAGCGCCGGTCTGATGCTGGCCACCGGCCGGTTCAGTCGACCCGCGGCGCTGGTTCTGGCCGGCACGCTGGTGCCGGTGACCATCGCCGGGCATCCCTTCTGGAACAACGACGACCCGATCGCCAAGAACAACAATCAGATTCACGTCCTGAAGAACCTCGGGCTCCTCGGCGGTCTGCTGCTGGCCGCGGCGGACACCGGCGGCAAGCCGGGTCTGCGGTGGCGGACGGGCCACCGCATCGGCCACTCTCGACGTTCCATGCAACGCGCCGTCCGAACGGCCCGCCGCGAGGCCCGAATCGCCGTCCGCTCCGCGTCCACCGCACGTCGACTCCCCGGCTGACCTGCGTCGATCCGTCTGCGTCCCACCCCCACCCCTCGCTAAGGCCACGAATTACCTGAACCACCCGGTAGGCGTTAACGCGGTGGAAATGTCAAAAACATGTGTGGGATCGGACACGGTCGCATAACGCGGGAGGCACTGACGTGAGGCGCCGTTCTAGGCTCCGTGCAGGACCTGGACGGGTAGGACGACCTTGGTACGGGGGTGGCCACGCCATGCCGACGGATGTCGGTAGACGGGCGGACCGCCTCGCCCCAATCCAACGTGTGTCACGCGGCATCGACCGTGTGACGCGCGGGATCGATCGCAGAAACGTCGTACGGGGCGCCATAGTGGCCGCCGTCGCCTATGCCGCATGGCTTGCCATCGGCACCTTCGGGCGGCCGTACAACTTCTTCGACATGAAGATCTACCACGGTGCCGTGGTGTGGTGGGCGAGCGGTCACGAGCTCTACGAGTTCATCGCGCCCGAAACCACACTCGGGTTCACCTATCCGCCCTTCGCCGGGCTGGTCATGCTGCCGATGGCGCAGCTGCCGATCGGCGCGGCCGGCCTGGTCAACGCCGCCGCCAGCATCGCCGCCCTGGCGCTGGTGCTGGCCGGGCTGCTCCGACCCATCGTGGATCGACTCGGGTGGCCACTGTGGTTCACGGTGGCCCTGGCGGTGCCGCTCGCGGTCGCCATCGAGCCAGCTCGGGAGACCCTCGGCTACGGCCAGGTCAACATCCTGCTGTTCGCCCTGATCATGGCTGACCTGATCGGCCTTCGCTGGCGGTCCCGCCGGGGCACCCACTACGCCGCCACCGACGGCCCGCTGCTGCGCTTCATCTACGGCGGGGCCTGGGCGGGGGCCGGTATCGGCCTCGCCACAGCGGTCAAGCTCACCCCGGCGCTGTTCATCGCCTACCTGCTGATCACCCGTCAGTGGCGGGTGGCGGCCACCGCCATCGGCACCACGATCGGCGTGACGGTGGGAACCTTCGCGATCGTCGGTGACGAGTCGCGGACCTACTTCGGCAGCGTGCTGTGGCAGACCGAACGGGTCGGCGCGGCGGACATGACGCCCAACCAGTCCCTCGCCGGACTGCTCGCCCGGCTGTACGACTCGATCGAGACCCCGGGGCTGCTGTGGCTCGCCTTCTCGGTGCTGGTCCTGGCGCTGGGCCTGTCCCGGGCGGCCAGTTCCCGCGCCGACGGTGACGAGCTGACCGCCTTCACGTTGGTCGGTCTCACCGCGAACGTGATCAGCCCGATCTCCTGGACCCACCACCTGGTCTGGGTGATCCCGGCGATCATCGTGCTGGCCGACGCCGCCGTGCGTCGCCGCGAGGCGAGCCGGGGGATGCCGCAGCGCACCGGCCAGGGGCCGGCCTTCGGCGGTCTACCCGGGGTCAACGGGCTCCGCCCGCCGATCTGGTACCCGACGCTGACCGGGCTCCGCCACGGCTTCGCCGCGATCGGGCTCTACCTGCTCTTCCTGATCTCTCCGATCTGGCCGTACGAACACCAACTGCCGGAGATGTCGCACTACCAGGACGGCCTGTTCGGGGCACTGATGGAAAACTCGCTCGCCCTCGCGCTGATCGTCCTGGTCGCCGCGCTGCCCTGGCGTCCAGGCGCGGAGCCGGCGTTCTACGGCGACCGGCTCGCCCGGGCCGTGGTGGTCAACGGCCGCCGCTGAGCGGTCAGGGGCAGTTGACCCATTCGTCGGTGCCGTCGGTGAAGACCTGCCGCTTCCAGATCGGCAGTCGCGCCTTGACCTCGTCGACCAGTCGGGCGCAGGCCGCGAAGGCCGCCGCCCGGTGCGCGGTGCTCACCGCGGCGACGAGCGCCACGTCACCGATGACCAGGGGGCCGACCCGGTGCGATACCGCCACCGCGTAGACGTCGGGCTCCGCGGCGATCTCGGCGGCCACCTCGCGCAGCACCTGTGCGGCGCTGGGGTGGCCCTCGTACTCCAGGCTGGTGACCTGGCGACCGTGGTCGTGGTCGCGGACGACGCCCTGGAAGGACACCACGGCGCCGGCCCGGCGGTCGGCGACCGCCGCCTCGTGCGTGGCGAGGTCGAGCGGCTGGTCGGTGACCTCGCCGAAGGTGATCGCTGGTGCGGTCACGACGCACGCTCCCCGGGAAACAACGGCAGTGGCACGATCGGAACCCGGTCGCCCGGCTCGCCGCTGGTGCCGGGTCGGATGACCGCGAACCCGTCCGCGCCGGCCAGGCCCCGCAGCATCGCCGAGCCGACGTGACGGACCGGGAACGCGACGCCGGCGGACCGGTCCAGTCGGACCAACGCCAGGTGGGTGTGGTCACCGCGACCGGGCACCGCCTCGGCCAACGTGACCTGGGGCAGCACCGGCATCGACCGGCCCTGGAGGCCGGCGAGCAGCGGGGCGACGAGCGACACCAGCGCGACGATGGCGGACTGCGGGTTGCCCGGCAGCCCGGCCACGAACCGGGCTCGCCCGTCGGGGCCGGTCAGCCGGGCCAGCAGCATGGGGAAGCCCGGGCGGACCGCCACCGTGTTGACCACGTAGTCGGCGCCGAGCGCCTCCAGGGTCGGGTGCAGGTGGTCGACCGGGCCGTTCATCGTGCCGCCGGTGGTGCAGACCAGATCGGCGTGGCCCAGCGCCGAGCGTAGGGCCGCCACGTGCGCGGGCAGCGTGTCGGCCACCGGGCCGACCACGTCGGACGGGCGGACCTGGCAGCCGTAGCGCCGCAGCCAGGCCGGGACCGCGGGGCCCAGCGCGTCGCGGATGCGACCGGCCGCGGGCGGGCCCGCCGTCAGCAACTCGTCGCCGAAGACCAGCAGCGCGGCGCGCGGCGCCCGTCGGACCCGCAGCGTGTCGTGCCCGCAGGCGGCGGCCAGGCCGATCACCGCCGGGTCGACCGGCGTGCCGACCGGCAACAGTTCCTCATCGGCGTACGCCTCCTCGCCGGGCTTCCGCCACTCGGGTGTCTCCCGGGGAACGCCGGTGACCAGGCCGTCAGCGCTCGTCGACTCTTCCACCCGCAGCACGGCGGTGGCGCCCTCGGGCACCATCGCACCGGTCGCGATCTCGACGGTGGTGTCGTGCTCGGTGAGCGGCGCGGGGGTGCTGCCGGCCAGGACCCGGCCGACGACGCGCCACGGCCCGCTGCCGCGCACCGCCCAGCCATCCACGCTGGAGGTCGGGAACGCCGGCAGGTCGGTGCGGGTGGTCAACGGCTCGGCCAGGGTCGACCCGTCGGTGTCGACAAGTGGTCGGGCGGCGGCGGGCAGCGCGGCGGCCAGACCGACCGCGTAGACCCGCGAACGGGCTTCTTCCCACCCGGCTGGTGGGGGTGCGGTGACCCGATCCGCTGTGGGTGCGGTTTCCGTGCTCACCGACCGAGCCTATCGGCACGGACCGACACCCGCCCGGGCCTGGCGCGCACCGGCCAGTGGTCGCCACCGCGGAGCGGTCAGTGGTCCCCGCCGCGGAGCTGGTCGACGGTGTGGCCGAGGATCGGCCCGAGAACGGCCAGGCCATCCCGGACACCGCCGGTCGAGCCGGGCAGATTGACCACCAGCATCCGACCGGCGACCCCGGCCAGGCCCCGGGACAGCACCGACGTCGGCACGCGATCACGACTGTGCGCGCGGATAGCCTCCGCAATGCCGGGGATCTCGTAATCCAGCAGGCCCCGGGTCACGTCCGGGGTCTGATCCGTCGGGGTCACTCCGGTGCCACCGCTGGTCAGCACCACCTCGACACCGTCGGCGCGGGCGGCCCGCAAAGCGTCGCCGACCGGCTCACCGTCGGGCACCACCACCGGGTCGTCGACCTGACAGCCCAGCTCCCGCAGGCCGGCGACGAGCAGCGGCCCGCTGGTGTCGGCGTAGACACCGGCCGCGGCCCGATTGGAAGCGACGATCACCCGAGCCCGGATCACTGCCGGTCCTCCGGCCGAACCCACTCGCCGGTCTTGCCGCCCTCCTTGCGCAGCACCCGGACCGCCTCCACCGAGGCCGCCGGGTCGACCGCCTTGACCATGTCGACCAGGGCGAGACCCGCGACAGCAACCGCCGTCAGTGCCTCCATCTCCACCCCCGTCCGGTCCGCCGTGCGGGCAGTGGCCGTGATCTCCACGGTGTCGGCGGTCAACCGCAGGTCGACGGTGACGCCGTGCAGGGCGATCGGGTGACAGAGCGGAATCAGGTCAGGAGTGCGCTTGGCCCCCATGATCCCGGCCAGCCGCCCGACGGCCAACGCGTCACCCTTGGGCAGCCCGTCGCGATGCAGCAGGTCGATGACCTCGGGTGTGGTCCGCAGACGGCCGGCCGCGACGGCCAACCGACCCGTCACCGCCTTGGCGGAGACGTCGACCATGCGGGCCGCGCCGGCGCGATCGACGTGGCTGAGCTGCGCGGGTTCGGTCACGGTCGTGAGCCTATCGGTGCGGTACGACGGCGGTCGGAAGGAGCGGCGTCACGCTGGCGACCGCACCGGGTGCTGACGGCGCAACTGCCCCGACGCCGCTCCTCCCTCACCAGCCCACCACCAAGGTCGCTGGGGGGACCCAGCAGCGGGCGCGTGTCGACGACCCGGTTCTGCCCAGGGGCAGAACCTCCCCCGTTCGTCGATACGGCCGGTAGGTTACCGGGCGTGCCGATAAGAAATCGATAAGCGCCGTTCAGGCTGGTCAGCGCTCTGCGACCACCGTCGCGCCAGTCAACTCGGCGAGGCGACGCTCGGCCTCGAAGCGCTCCGGCACGCCCATCCGTCGGAAGATCGCCAACGCCCGCTCCCAGTGCCGTCGGGCCTCGGCCGGGTCGATGCGGGCGAAGTGTTCGGCGAGCCCTGCCAACGCTCGACCCTGCTCGTGGGGGTGCGCGATCCGAGTGGCCAACCGCAACGCCTCCTGGTGCACCTCGAACGCCTCGCCACCTCGCCCCTGCGCCAGCAGGGTGCGCCCGAGTTCGTTGAGCGCAGCCGCCTCGACGTGTCGCTCCCCCGAACCGATCGACAGCTTCCGGGCCAACTCGTGCTCCTGCTGGGCCTCCACCAGACGACCCAGACCGCGATAGGCGATCCCGAGGTCGTTGCGCACCTCGGCCTCGGCGTACCGGTGGCCGGTGCGATCGCGCAGGGCCAAGGAGGCCAGGAGAATTCGGATCGCCTGCGGAAGGTCACCCATCCGGAGGCGTACGGCGCCGATGTGGCTGAGAGCGTTGAGGGTGTGGAACTCGTCGGAGTTCGTTCGGGCCCACGCCAGGTGCAGGCGGTGGATCCGCAGCGCCTCCTCGTAACGGCCCAGGGCCGTCAGTGCGATGCCGAGATTCGGCAGCACCATCGGCACCCTGACGTTGCCGTACCCCTTGTAGTCACGCAGGCACTCCAGACCGACCGTCACCGCTTCGGCCAGATTGCCGCTCCACCAGTAGACGGCGGCGAGATTGGCGCGGTATCGAGCCGCGTTCAGCGCGTCCCGCGACTCTCCGGCAAGGGCGACAGCGCGGGTCAGATGGTGCAGCGCTGCCCGGTTGTCGCCGGTCCGAACGTATCCGGAAGCGAGGTAGTTGTTCATCAATGCCATTGCGCCGACGTCCCCGGATGCCTCCGCTGCGGTCAGCGCGTGCCGGTGGGTCGTGATGATGTCCTCGAAGTACCCGCGGATGTAACACAATCGCCAGAGAGCGCGGGCCAGTCGCCAGGAGTGCTCGTGGAAGCCCTCATCAAGTGCTGACCTCACCATCGTCACCAGGTCCGTCCGCTCCGTCTCCAACCAGTCGGCGGTGGGCTCCCCGATCGCGTCGATCAACTCGGGTCGCGCGAACGGAAGATGTGTGACGCGAGATCCCAGGTCGTTGAACTCCAGCGTCTTGGCGACCCTCAGTGCCATCTCCAGGGTGAAATCGAACAGGTTTTCCAGCCCGGCCTTTCGGTCGCTCGCGGAGTCGGTGCGCGAACACAGTTCGATGGAGTACTGCCGCATGAGGTCGTGCAGTCGATATCGCGTCGAGTCCAGATCCTCCACCAGGTTCCTGTCGACGAGGTCGTCGAGCGCCGCGCGAGCTTCCGCGATCGTCAGACCGGTCAGCGCTGCTACTGCCGGTGTGCTGAAGCGGCTACCGGGATACAGGCCCAGGAATCGGAAGACACGCTTGGTCGAACTCGGAAGAGGCTCGTAGGAAGCGGCGAAGGCCCCGGTGACGGTGCTCTCTTCCTGGGCCAGATGGTGCAGCACCGGAACCTCGCCGGCCATCTGCCCGGCAAGGTCCGCCAACCGCCAGCCGCGCCGATGCGCCAGCCTGGCACCCGCCAGCCGGATCGCCAGTGGGAGGTACCCGCACCGGCGCACCACTTCGGCGGCCGCATCCGATTCGGCTTCGATCCTGTCCCGACCGACACTCAGGCTGAGGAGTTCCAAGCTCTCCCGGGGGTTGAGGAGCGGGAGCGTCTGCGAGGGCCCGACATCCGGGTGGGTCAGACGCCGCCGTGAGGTCACCAGCACGACGGTGGTCGGCTCGACCGGCAGCAGGGGCATGATCTGCTCGCTGCTCGCCGCGTTGTCGAGCACTATCACTGATCGCCGACGTGCCAGTTCCTGCCGCCACAACTCCACCCTGTCGTCGAACTCCACCGGCACACGGCCAGCCGGAACGCCCATCTGTCGTAGCAGCGAGGCCAGAGCACTCGCCGGCTCCACCCGGTTCTTCTCGCCGTGCCCGCACAAGTCGATAAACAGCGCGGCGTCCGGGTATCGATCGGACAGCCGGCGGGCCAGATGCACGGCGAGGGTCGTCTTGCCGCTACCCGCCATGCCGTCGATGATGTGCACGGCTGGCACCCGCTCTTCGATCCGCCTGGTCTCCGCCAGCAGTCGCGACACCACGTCCTCCCTGCCGACGAAGTCGGTGACCGCTCGGGGGAGGTGATCCACCAGGTCGGGCTGAGGCGCTCTTGCGGAGACCGGGACATCGACTGTGGAAGTTGGGTTCGAAACACGACGGGCGCTCTGGCCAGCCGGACGGGATGCGGCGCGGTTCGCCGGCGGCCGGGATGGCACCGCCGAAACGATCGTGCGGTGGAGAGCCTGGAGGTCGGAACCCGGGAGGACGCCGAGTTCGGCCATCAGCTTCGCCCGAACCTCGTCGTACGTGACGAGCGCACCCGCGTGGTCGCCGCGCTCGTGCAGCGCCCGCGCGAGGAGAACGTACGCCGGTTCCCGGAGGGGATGACGGGCGATGACCTCCCGCAACAGGGGGATCGCCTGGTCGCCCCGTCCCGCCCTGAGCTGCGCGTCGGCAAGGAGTTCCACGGCCAGCAGGCGTCCCTCCTCGGCGGCCATCACGCGCGCGCCGAGCACAGGCCCGAGCGTGATGCCGGCGAGCATCGCACCCCGCCAGCGCGCCACGGCGGACCCCAACCGTTCCAGAGCGCGGTCGACGTGGCCGGCTATCAGGGCTTCGCGACCCGCTACGCACTCCATCTCGAAGCGAAACACGTCAATAGCTTCCGGCCCAAGGGTGAGCCGGTAGCCGCTCTGCTGTCTAACGAGGACGCCCCGACCAGACTGGAAAGCCTCGAAGGTTCGGCGCAGATTGGCGGCGTAGGTCCGTACGTTCGCCACTGCGGAGCGCGGCGGGCCGTCCGGCCACAGCTCGTCGACCAGGTCGTTGAGGGTCACCAGTTGCCCCGGTTGGACCGCGAGCATCGCGAGGACAGCCTGCTGTTTGGGCGTACCCAGGTGCAGCTTGCGAGCAAGCAGTTGCACCGAGAGGCCGCCCAGAAGTTGAATCTCCACCCGTCCCCCCTGCTTCAGCGGGGTATTCAGCCGATCACGGAACGAAGCTTACGGGCAGTGGATGTAACGCCCGATCCCATCAAGCCGCCGATGCGAACGCTCCTGCGGCCATCCGCTGTGACGGCGCCGACGAGTGCAATGCGAACATTGCAAGAACGATCTGCCGCCTCAGCGTTCGCGACTCCAACCGCAGCATCGAAAGAAGGAGCGAAAGCGAGTTTCGGCACCGACCCCTCGGCCCCGACGCCGGGAACGGCCCCGGGGAGTGCCACCATCATCAATGTTCATCTGCGAACGGTTGCGCCCACAGTCGACGAAGGGGGACTCCTGGCTGAAGTTGAGGAGCGGTTGACCGAATCGGCGGATGAGTTGCGGCACCGCAGCACCCACACTGAGGGCGCGGTCTAATCAGTCGGCACGGCTCGCGACATTCCGCAACGGACCGGATGCAACAGGCGAGCATCCCAGCGCTCTCCGCACCGGAACGCAAACAGAATGTCACTTATGCGGACAGGATTAACTAATGTTGAGGATAACGACATTTATCATCCCTAACTAGGGCCAAACCCATTTAAGCTCCATTCGTAGAGAGTCGGCGCCAACGAAGACCGACATCCACACGAAGGAGAGGGTGGGTGAAATGCGCGGAAACGAGTGGGGCTGACATCGGTGCAGGACTTCTGCATCGCTCGGCGATATGGTTGCGAGAACGACAGGCGAGGTAATCCAGGAGTTGCGTGGCCTCTTCACAACGACGCGATGACGGGACCGATCGACGGCTACGGCTGATCGTCGGTCTCCTCGTCGTTGCTGCCACGATCGTTGCGCTCGCCTCCCTGAGACTGACCTTCCCCGCGGCCGATGCTCCGACACCCGACGGAGCAACCCTGGTAACGCTCACCGCCATGATCGCGTTGGGTGCGTTCGTCAAGACGCGCGTACGTGTCCGGTCCACGGTGCACCTGATCAGTTGGAGCGAGGCGGCGATCGTCATCGCGGCCGCCATTGCCCCCATTCCATGGGTGGTGCTCTGCACCTGCATCGGGATCACCATCGCCTCGGCCCGTCTACCACCGATCAAGCTGGCCTTCGGCGTTGGCAAGAACATCCTCGTCGCGGCCGGGGCAGGCATCGCCTTCGCACTGCTCGGTTGGACCTGGCCTGCCATGCAGGCCCCGCAGCTGGTGGGGATCCTGTCGGTCGGGTACCTCCTCGCTGCCTTCCTCGACGAGGTGCTGGCGATCCCCGTTATCGCGCTCGCCTCCGGCACCAAGATCTCGACCCAGTTCCGCAGCAACCTGGATCTTCGCCTGGCCGGCTACGCGGTCCGGTTCGTGGTGGCGGCCCTGACCCTGCTTACCCTCCAGATGGACCCCCGGCTCCTGCTCGCCGTCCCACCCCTGGTCCTGAGCCTGCACCTCGCCTACTCCGCGCGCATCCGAGGCCGCACCGAGCAGCAGGCGTGGCAGCGGCTGGCCCGCACCACCGACGCGCTCAACGTGGTCGACCTGGACAACGTCCTCACCACAGCCGTCACCCAGGCCGCCGAGTTGTTCTCCGCCGACGAGGTCGAGATCGAGCTGCGCGACGGCGGCCGCACCGTACGCGGCGGCACCGGCGGTATCACCTTCGACGGCCCGACCGGCACGCCCACCGACGTGGACGGCACTATCGTCCCCGCGCCGCTGGAAGGCCACGACCGGACGGTCGACGTCGGCATGCTTCGACTGCGCTTCCGCGGCCCGGTGCAGCTCTCCGAGCGGGAGCAGTACACCCTGCGCACCTTCGCCTCCGCGCTCTGCACCGCCGTCCGCAACGCCCAGGCGTACGCCGAACTGGCCCGGGTCGCCGACGAGCACGCGTACGCGGCCTCACACGACGCGCTGACCGGCCTGGCCAACCGCCGGCACCTCCTCGACGAGGGCACCGAACAGTTGAGCACCCGCCATGCCGACGGGGTGACCGCGCTGGTGCTGATCGACCTCAACCATTTCAAGGAAGTCAACGACACGCTCGGGCATGCCGCCGGCGACCAGGTGCTGGTGCAGGTGGCCGACCGGTTGCGGGGTGCGGCCCAGCCGAGCGACCTGGTGGCCCGCCTCGGCGGCGACGAGTTCGCCGTACTCATGCGCGGTCTGCCGGCCCCGGCGGTCGCCGCGCACCGGGCCGAGACGCTGCTCGCCACCCTGCACGAGCCGTTCGAGTTGGACGGCATGCGAATCAGCGTCGAAGCCAGCGGCGGGATCTCCGGCGCCCCGTCCAACGGCGGCATGGCCGAGTTGCTGCGCCGCGCCGACGTGGCCATGTACCAGGCGAAGCGGGCCGGGCAGCGGATCGCCACGTACGCCCCGACCCGCGACACCGCCGACCTCGGTCGCCTCACCCTGGGCGGTGACCTGCCGCGCGCGGTCGCCGACCACGAGTTCGTCGTCAACTTCCAACCGATCGTCGACCTCGGCACCGGTGAGGTGACCAGCGCTGAGGCGCTGGCCCGCTGGCACCACCCCACCCACGGCCTGATCGACCCGCTGCGGTTCCTGGAGGCGGTGGAACGGTCCGGCCTGCTACCGGCCTTCGCCGAAGCGATCCTCGACCAGGCGCTGATCGCGGCGGTGAGTTGGCGCGACGCCGGCTTCGACATACCGGTCGCTGTCAACGTGTCCCCGCGCAGCCTGCTCGACGCGCGGTTCCCCGGCTCGGTGCTGGCCCGCCTCAGAGCCCACGACCTACCACCCGACCGGCTGGTCCTGGAGTTGACCGAGACGCTGACCCTCAGCCAACTCGACGTGGTCGACCGGGTGCTCAGCCGGCTACGCGACGAGGGAGTCCGGTTGGCGTTGGACGACTTCGGCACCGGCTACTCCTCCCTCTCGCTGCTCTCCCGTATCCCGGTTCACGAGCTGAAGATCGACCGGAGCTTCGTGACGACGATGGAGAGTTCGGCGGAGGCCGCCGCCGTCATCCGCTCCACCCTCGACCTGGGCCGCAGCCTGGAC
This sequence comes from Micromonospora salmantinae, assembly GCF_022230905.1. Classification (NCBI taxonomy): domain Bacteria; kingdom Bacillati; phylum Actinomycetota; class Actinomycetes; order Micromonosporales; family Micromonosporaceae; genus Micromonospora; species Micromonospora salmantinae. The sequence goes on along the minus strand of NZ_JAKKFG010000001.1, from coordinate 130,334 downwards.
CTGGACGTGGTGGCCGAGGGCGTGGAGAGCGAGCCGCAGCGGCGTGCCCTCTGGGAGTTGGGCTGCGTCGCCGGCCAGGGCCATCTGTTCGCCCGGCCGATGCCGTCCGGCACCCTGCTCGCGGCGATGCAGCGCGGCTCGGGCGGCCGACCGGGCGCCCTCGCCGCGCCGCTGCACGACACCGGGGCGGTGATCCGGTTAAGCCAGAACCGCCGCCAGGCCGGCCGCTCCAGGCCCGACCGCCTGCCACACCTGCCCGCCTGAGCAGGCATCGCCCCGCTGCCCGGGCAGTCCGGTCTGCCAGACTGTCGCGCGTGATCGTCGACGACCCGACCGCCCACCGCAGTCGCTGGCACTGGCGCACGCTCGACAACGCCGCCGGCGGACTCGCCCTCGACCTGGGCCTCTACGCGGTGTCGGCAACCTTCGCCGCGATCACCGCGGTCACGTCCACCCTGCTGCCGCACCGCGCCTGGGGAGCGGTCGCCGCCGTCGGCTACCTGCTCGCAACGCTGACGGTGATCGCCCAACTTCTGCTGCGTCGACGCTCTCCAACCTCCCGGCTGACCGGTCTGCCAGCCCGCTGGGCGGTCACCGGTCTCGCCTGGGCCACCACCACGCTGCTGCCGCTGGCTTGGCAGAGCATCGACCGGGCCGGTGGGCGCACCGACCGGGCCCAGGAGGAGGTGCTGGTCGTGGAGCAGGCCGGCAGCCGCCTCCTGGAACACGGCACGCCCTACCTCGGACCCGACGCCATCGCCGCCCTGCCACCGGGCGAGCAACTGATGGGCTACACCCCGTACCAGCCCGGCATGGCGATGTTCGGCCTGCCCAGGGCGCTGCTCGACACCTGGTGGACCGACTCCCGGGTCTGGTTCGCGGTGGGCACCGCCCTGGCGCTCGCCCTGGCCGTGGCCGCCCTGCGCGGAGCACCGGCCACCACGGGCGAGGCCACCGCCGGCCAGGCCACCACCGCCGCGACCCACCGACGGGACGCCGCCCTGCTGCGCGGCGTGCAGGCCGCCACCGTACTGCCGATCTGTGCCCTCACCCTTGCCACCGGCGGCGACGACCTACCCGTACTCGCGCTCTGCCTGCTTGCCCTCGCGTTCGCCGCCGCCGACCGACCCGGCCGGGCCGGCCTCGCGGTCGGACTCGCCGGCGCGCTGAAGCTGTTCGCCTGGCCGGTAGCCCTGGTCCTGATCGTCTGGGGCCTGACCCGACGCGCCGGCACCCGAGTCGCCGTCGGCGCGATCGGACTGCCCATCGCCGCACTACTGCCGGCGCTGCTGGTGGACCGCGACGCGCTCACCGAGAACGTGCTGCGCTTCCCCCTCGGCCACGGGCTGGTCACCAGCCCAGCACAGTCCCCGTTCCCCGGCTATCTGATCGCCAGCGCGCTACCCGCCGGCCGGCTGATCGCCGCCGGGCTGCTGGTCGCCGCCGGAGTGGCCATCGCCGTCCGGCTCGCCCGCCGCCCGCCCCGCACCGCCGTCGCCACCGCGCTCATCTGCGGGTACGGGCTGCTCGCCGCCATCGCCCTGATGCCCTCGACCCGCTTCGGCTACCTGCTGTACCCGCTGGCCCTGCTGACCTGGGCTCCCGCCCTACGCCGACCAAGCGACACACCGACCGCCGCGATTGCCGATGAGCGAACCGGTCGGACCACTTCGGCGTAACTTCCGAGCGAAACGGCGCGCCAGGGCGTAGACCTGAAGGCATGACCACGTACCTCGACCGGGCCGACGCCGGCCGGGTGCTCTCCGAACGGCTCACCGCACTCATCGGCGAACCGGACGTCGTCGTCCTGGGCCTCGTCCGTGGCGGCGTGCCGGTCGCCCGGGTCGTCGCCGAACGCCTCGGCGCACCACTGGACGTGCTGGTCGTCCGCAAGCTCGGCATGCCGTGGGCCCGGGAGGTCGCCTTCGGCGCACTCGGGCCGGGCGGTGTGCAGGTGCTCAACGACGCGGTGGCCAGCCGACTCAGCAGCGACGACATCGCCGAGGTGCGCCGCCGGGAGCAGGCCGAACTGGAGCGCCGGGAACGGCTCTACCGGGGCGACCGCCCACAGTTGGACCTCACCGGGCGGACGGCCGTGATCGTCGACGACGGCCTCGCCACCGGCGCAACCGCCCGCGTCGCCGTCGAAGTCGTCCGCCAACTCGGGGCACACCGCGTCGTCGTCGCGGTCCCGGTCGGCGCGCAGGAGGCGTACGAACTGCTCGCCGCCGAGGCCGACCAGGTCATCTGCGCGCAACGCCCGGCGGATTTCGGCGCGGTCAGCGTCTACTACGACGATTTCCACGAGGTGTCCGACGAAGAAGTCACCGAGGCGCTCACAGCAACTGCATAGAAATACCGGGTACCGTCGGGCGATGAGTAGCCTCACCTGTCCCAAGTGTCACGGAGAAATGCGCCAGTACGAGCGCAGCGGCGTCGTCATCGACCAGTGCGGGGAGTGCCGAGGCATCTTCCTGGACCGCGGCGAGCTGGAGAAGCTGTTCGAGGCGGAGGCCAACTGGAGCCGCCAACAGGCCGGCGGCGCGCCAGGGCAGCCCGCGCAGCAGCCGGCCGGCTACCCGCCCCCGCCGCCCCCGGCGCACCAGCCCGGTTACGGCGCCGTCCCGCCGCCGCCCCCGCCCGCCCACGGCTACCCGCCGCAGCCGGCGTACGGCCACCAGCAGCAACAGCACCACGGCTACCACGGCCACTACCGGCAGAAGAAGCGCAAGGGCTTCCTCGACGACATGTTCGGCTGAGCCGGAGCCGACGTTCCGCCCGGGTCGATCCACGCGTCGGCCCGGGCACACCACCCGGGCCATTGATCGTTGGCGGGGGCGATGCTTCATGCGAGGCTGAATCGCATGACCGCGATCCGACCGGACGAGGCGCTGACCCAGGCGTACGACGGGATCACCGCGGTGGTCGGTCGCCTGGACGATGCCGGCCTGCAACGAGCCACCCGCTGCCGGGGCTGGCTCATCGCCGACCTGCTCCTGCACGTGCTCGGCGACGCCCAGCGGGCACTCGTCACCCTGGCCAGCCCCGTCGACGGCCCCGCCGACGTCGACGACGTGAGCTACTGGCGTGACTTCCCCGGCGATGATGAGAACGCCACCCGACAAGCCTGGTGGGTCCGCCGATCGGCCGCCGCCTTCGACCGCCCGACCGGCATCGTCGCGCTCTGGCGGGACACCGCGCCGGCGGCGGTCCGCGCCGCCACGTCAGCCGACCCCGAGGGGTACGTGACCACCCAGGGACACGTGCTGCGCGTACCCGATTTCCTCGCCACCCTGACCACCGAGGCCGCCGTCCACCACCTCGACCTGACGCTGGAACTGCCCGACGCGCCGCCGCCCGGCCCACTGGCGGTACGCGTCGCCGTAGCGACCATGGACGGCCTGCTCAGTGACGACACCGTTCGACCCGGCGCGTGGGACGACCACGACTTCCTGCTGAAGGCCACCGGGCGCGTTCCGCTGACCGACCGGGATCGACTGGAACTGGGTGAGTCGGCGGGCTGGTTCCCACTGCTCGGCTGACCGACGACGGGTCGCCGCGCCGGTCAGCCGATGGCCATGTCGACGAAGCGGGACAGGTGCAGCTGGGCCGCGACGGTCACGGTGTCGGTGGGTCCATTTCGATGTTTGGCAACAATAAAATCCGCCTCCCCGGCTCGCGGCGACTCCTTGTCGTAGTAGTCGTCGCGGTGCAGAAGGATGACAACGTCAGCATCTTGCTCAATTGAGCCAGACTCACGCAAGTCGGACAATTGGGGTCGCTTGTCGGTGCGCTGCTCGGGGCCACGGTTCAGCTGACTGACCGCGATCACCGGGCACTCGACCTCCTTGGCCAACAGCTTGAGGCCACGGGACAGGTCGGCGACCTCCTGCTGGCGACTCTCGGTGCGCTTCGGTGAGGTCATCAGCTGGAGATAGTCGACCACGATCATCTTGAGGTCGTGCCGCTGCTTGAGCCGCCGAGCCTTGGCCCGGATCTCCATCAGGTTCATGCTCGGCGTGTCGTCGACGAAGAGCGGCGCCTCGCTGATCTCACCCATGCACCGGGCCAGCTTGGTCCAGTCGTCGTCGGAGAGCTGACCGCTGCGCAGCACGTGCAGCGGCACCCGCGCCTCAGCGGAGAGCAGCCGCATGACGATCTCGACCTTGCTCATTTCCAGCGAGAAGATGGCAGCCGCCTGGTTGGCGCGAATAGCAGCATTTCGGGCAAAGTCCATACTTGCGGTCGATTTGCCCAAACCCGGCCTTCCGGCCACGATGATCAACTGTCCGGCGTGCAGGCCGTTGAGCAGTCGGTCCAGGTCGCTGAAGCCGGTCGGAACGCCGGTCATCATGCCGCCGGTCGCGCCCACCGCCTCGATCTCGTCCAGCGTCGGCTGCAACATGTCGGCCAGGATCGCGAAGTCCTCGCTGACCCGCCGTTCGGTGACGTCGTAGACCGCCTGCTGGGCGAGGTCGACGACGTCGTCCACGTCGCGGCTGCCGCCGCTGGCGGTGCCGTAGCCCAGTTGCACGATCTTCGTGCCGGCCTCGACCAGTCGGCGTAGCACCGCCCGCTCGCTGACGATGCGGGCGTAGTACGCCGCGTTGGCGGCGGTGGGCACGCTGGCGATGAGTGTGTGCAGGTACGGCGCGCCACCGATGCGTACCAGATCCCCGGAGTCGGCGAGCGCCGCCGCGACAGTGATGGAGTCGGCCGGCTCACCCCGGCCGTAGATGTCGAGGATGATGTCGAAGATGGTGGCGTGCACCGGCCGGTAGAAGTCGTTGGTCTTGAGGATCTCGACGACGTCGGCGATGGCGTCCTTGGAGAGCAGCATGCCGCCGAGGACGCACTGCTCGGCCGCGACGTCCTGGGGCGGGGTCTTGTCGAACTGGCCATCCCGCTGTGCGGGTGACTGGCCTCCGCCCGAGCGTGGCTCTGCCCGCATGTCGTCGGTTACCGACACGGGTCCCCCCTCCACTGCGCCGGATCCAACCCCAGCTCTACCGCTGGGGTATGACACTTCTCCTCCGACCGGGCCGGTCGATCGGGGGCCATCGCCGGCGGTCGAGGGCCAACCATACGGACCCCGAGGTCAGAGACTCAACAACGCCGGTGGACGAGCCTCGGGACAACCTGTGGATCCCGGTGGACAGCATGTGCGCAGCGTGTGCACAGCCTGTGGATAACCATTGGGGAATTCTCGGCCATAAGTCGTTGACCTGGGAGAACATGCTCCCCAGCCTGTGGAGGAGAATATTTCGGTCGGGCCTGTGACACGATCGTCCCGTACTATCTCCAGCGAACGGCTACACCTGGACAGCGGATTCCGCTTTCGGTTCAGAAGGGTCACACTCCGGCCGTGAATTACCGGGACTGGGGACGCGGCGATGGCAGCCCGCGCGAGCGCCAGCCAACCGCCTCGTGGGGTGAGCGCGCGGCGTCTGTTCCGGTTGATCCGTACGACGAGGACGGGCGCTACCGCACCTCCAGCCGGCGGCGCGCATTGGACCGCGGCCAGGACGAGCCTGTCGACGCCTACCTGCCCCGGTGGGCGCTGGAGTCAGGGGTCCGGCACGCGGACGGCGGTGGTCGCCACGCGGCACCGGACGACGATGAGGACGAGCCCGAGCGGCCGATCTCCGGGGCAGGCCGACGGTCCGCCGAGTCGTCGAGTGGTCGGCGGCGGGGCAGCGAGCCGCGTCGACGGGAGCAGGCAGCGATCGGCCCGGCGCCAGACTCGGACCACACCCGGGAGTGGACGCTCGACCGGCCGCAGGACCAGGGGTACGCCGGCCGCCGACGGGCCGACGCCGGGGAGGACGAGCCGGTCTCCGGCACCGTCTCGGACCGGCGTCCCCGCCGCGCGCCCGCCGGCCGTCCACAGGTGATCTGGTCGGGCGGTGAGCCGGAGTCCACCCCGAGCGAGCAGGTGCCGGACCAGGAGCCGAGCCGTCCGAGCCGGCGTAGCCGCCGTGCGGCGGAGGAGTCCTGGTCCCGCCCGGCGGCCGACCCGTGGGCCCGTGGATCGGACCGGGCGGCGGAGCCCGAACCGTCGTACCCGCCTGCCGTGGACCCGTGGGACGCCTCGGGCGTGCACGCGTGGCCGCCGGTGGCCGGCGCGGACGGCGGGGACCTGAGCGGGCAGTGGTCGGCGGTGGAGAGCGTCGGTGGCTGGGAACGGTCGGACCGCACCGGCCAGTGGGAGCGGTCCGCGATCGAGGACGACCAGTGGGACCGTACGCTGGCGCCGCGCTCCGATCGCTCGGTGGCGGCCGAGGGGTGGCCGAGCCGGGAAGACGGGTTCTGGTCCGGCACCAGGTTGGCCGATGACGACCCGCGTTGGATGGATCCGACGACGTCGGCGCCCCGGTCTCCGGTGGTGGGATACACCGCCCCACGGCCGCGCAGCGCGCCCGCGCAACGTACGGGTGCGGCGCGTCCGGGTACGCCCCGGCGTCGGGCGGACCGGCCGGCGGTGGGAACGGCGTCGGTGCGTCGGCGGGTCGAGTCGGCGGCCACTGGCGCCTGGGCGCGGCGTCTGGAGGACGACCTGCTGGACCCGGATCCGGGTGGGTCCGTCCGGCCTCTGCTGTACACGGCGGCCTGTTACCTGGTGCCGGCGATGCTGATCTTCGTTTGGCTGTTGACGTTGGACAGCCAGGCGCCGGCTGGTTGTGTGACCGACATCAGCGGGGGCGGGTGTGAGTCCGCCCGGTCCCGGGCACTGGAGTCACTGCTGGCCGGTTCGCCGCGCTTCGGTCTGGCGCTGGTGAGCAGCTTGGTGGTGGCGGCGCTGCTGCGGCGGGTGGGTACGACGTGGCGCTCGGCGACCATCGCGGTTGCCGCCGCGGTGGTGGGCGGCGGCCTCTCCACGGTGCTGATCAGCGCGGTGACGGGCCAGCCCATCGGGTGACCCGTCGGCGGGCCGGCTCGGACGGGCGTCGGGTCGGGGCGCGCGCTGGGCGGGGAGGCAGGTCGGGGCCCGCTGGGCGACGGGGCATGCCGGCGGCGACCATCTTGGCCGGGGGCATTGTCGGGTCGGACGACGTACGCACGAGGGCCCGCACCGATCGCTCGGTGCGGGCCCTCGTGGTGGTGTTGCGGACGTCAGCCCTGAACGACGTTCAGGTTGAACGACGCGGTCACCTCAGGGTGCAGCTTGATCTTCACCGGGTAGGCGCCGATCGACTTGATGTGACCGGGCACCTCCAGCCGGCGACGATCGAGGACCGGGCCGCTGGCGGCCTTGACGGCGTCGACGATCTCGGCCGGGGTGACCGAGCCGAAGAGCCGTCCACCGTCGCCGGCGCGGACCTTCAGGTTGACCTTGAGACCCTCGAGCTGAGCCTTGACCTCGTTGGCGTGGTCGAGGTCGCGGATCTCGCGGGCCCCACGGGCCCGCTTGATGACCGTGACCTGCTTTTCCGCGCCCTTGGTCCAGACGATCGCGAAGCCCTGCGGCAGCAGGTAGTTACGGCCGTAGCCGTTCTTGACCTCGACGATGTCGCCCGGGGCACCGAGGCCGGACACTTCCTGAGTCAGGATGATCTTCATATCGGTGCCTCCTCTCAGCGGGTGGTGGCCGTGTATGGCAGGAGCGCCATCTCACGGGCGTTCTTGACCGCACGGGCGATCTGCCGCTGCTGCTGCGAGGTCACGCCGGTCACCCGACGAGCGCGGATCTTGCCGCGATCGGAGATGAACTTGCGCAGCAGCGCGGTGTCCTTGTAATCGATGTAGGCGATCCCGTCCTTGTCGAGCGGGTTCACCTTCTTCTTGGGCTTGCGCAGTGCCGCAGCCTTGGCCGTTGCACGTGCTCCTGGTTTGCGATCGCGAGCGCTAGGCGCCATTAGAACGGTGGCTCCTCGTCAAAATTGGCGCCCGAACCGGCACGCGCGGGAGAAGGAGCAGCCGAAGCCCAGGGGTCGTCGAAGTTGCCTCCGCCGCCACCCTGGTTGCCACCGCCACCGCCACCGCCGCCACCGAAGCCGCCGCCGCCACCGCCGGAGCGGGACATCTTCTGCACCTTCGCCGTGGCGTAGCGCAGCGACGGGCCGATCTCGTCGACCTCAAGCTCGATGACAGTGCGCTTCTCACCCTCGCGGGTCTCGTACGACCGCTGACGCAGCCGGCCCGACACGATCACCCGAGCGCCACGCTGCAGCGACTCGGCGACGTGCTCGGCGGCCTGCCGCCACACGGTGCATGCGAGGAACAGCGGCTCGCCGTCCTTCCATTCGTTCGACGCCTTGTCCATGAAACGGGGCGTCGAAGCGACTCGGAACTTGGCGACCGCAGCCCCGGAGGGGGTGAACCGCAACTCGGGGTCATCGGTCAGATTGCCGATGACCGTGATGGTGGTGTCTCCTGCCATGACCATCTCCTCGCGCACTCAGCGTCTCGTCGTACAGGCTCGCAGAGCCGTACGACAGAGTCGCGGAGGCTGATCCGGACGAACCGGGGTTGGATGCTCTAGCGCATTTCCGGTCGGATGACCTTGGTGCGCAGCACGGACTCGTTGAGCCGGAGCTGACGGTCCAGCTCGGCCACCGCAGCAGGCGTGGCCTGCAGGTCGATGACGGCGTAGATGCCTTCGGCCTTTTTGTTGATCTCGTACGCGAGGCGCCGACGGCCCCACACGTCGGTCTTCTCAACCGAGCCACCCGCGGTCCGAATCACGTTCAGGTACGTGTCGAGCGACGGTGCGACGGTGCGCTCCTCGAGGCTGGAGTCGAGGATGACCATTAGTTCGTAGTGACGCAAGACGTGCTCACCTCCTGTGGGCTAAGCGGCCACGGTCCTTCCGTGGCAGGAGGTCTTGTGTCGCTGCCCGCACGCGCCGAGGGAACCCGGCCGGACGCGGACAACCTGACCAGGATACCCGGTCTCAACGATCATGCCCGGGGTGGTCGGCTCCGGACCCGGACGAGCCGACGAGGGCCCACCGTCCGACCGTCAACCGGTCGGTGGTGGGCCCTCGTCTACGAGGCCGCGGGGCGTCCGGTCCGCATTCCTTGGGTGGGACCTGGGGAGGAACGACCACACCGATGAGGTTGGACCGAAGACGCCCCGCGGAGCTTTATCGTGTTGTTATCTGACGATACAACAGCACTCGTACCTTGTCGGGGGGAAAAGCACAATTTCCGAGATTCGTCGTCGCTCGGTACCCGTTGTGCGGTGGGGTCGCCCCCGCTGCGCCGGGCCGCGCCGCGGGGGTGACCTCGCTGTCCGCCGTCGACCGCCGGTCGCCGTGTGCGCAACGCTCGCGCCGCTGGCGGCACCGGGATGCTGATCGCCGGTTCAAACCCATCAACGATCGTCGGTCCCTCAGGTGACGCGACACCGCGCCGGCCGTCGCCGCGCCGGTCGGGGGCGCGACGTAGGCTCGCTCGCATGCGTATCGGAGCCCACGTCGACTCGACCGACCCGCTGGCGGAGGCGGCCGCCCGGTCCGCCGAGACCGTGCAGTTCTTCCTCGCCGACCCACAGGGTTGGAAGGCGCCCAAGCCTCGCGAAGATGCCGAGCGGCTGCGCGCCGCCGAGGTCGACCTCTACGTGCACGCGCCGTACGTCATCAACGTGGCCACGCTCAACAACCGCATCCGGATCCCGAGCCGCAAGCTGCTGCTCGGGCACGCCAACGCGGCCGCCGCCATCGGCGCCAAGGGCCTGATCGTTCACGGTGGGCACGTCAACGCCGGCGACGACCTGGCCGTCGGCTTCGACAACTGGCGCAAGACCTTCGCGTACGCGGCGGACTCCGGCGGCTTCGGCGTACCGGTCCTGATCGAGAACACCGCCGGCGGCGACAACTCCTGCGCCCGACGGCTGGACGCGCTCGCCCGACTCTGGGACGCCATCGGTGACTACGAGGTCGGCTTCTGCCTGGACACCTGCCACGCGTACGCGGGCGGCGAGGAGCTGCTCGGCCTGGTCGACCGGGTCAAGGCGATCACCGGGCGGATCGACCTGGTGCACGCCAACAACTCCAAGGGCGCGTTCAACTCCGGCCAGGACCGACACGACAACCTGGGCGGCGGGACGATCGACCCGGAGCTGGTGGTGGCGGTGATCCGGGCGGCCGGCGCGCCGGTGGTCGTCGAGACACCGGGCGGTGTGACCGGTCAGGCGGCCGACATCGACTTCCTGCGTGAGCAGCTCGGAGCGGAGAGCCTGGCGGCATGACGAGCGGACAGCCCGGGACCGGCAACGCCCGGCCCACCCCCACCGGCGCGACCGCCGAGAGTCAATCCGCCACGACAGCCGCGGCCGGCACCCCCACCCAGCAGAACGCCGCGGCCAAGCAGGATGCCGCGGCCAAGCAGGATGCCGCCGAGGGCGGCACCGCGGTCAGCGACAGCACCGCCAAGGGCACCGACGCATCCAAGGACAGCGGCACGGCCAAGCACAGCGGCACGGTGGGTGGCGCGACCAAGGACAGCGGTGCGACCAAGGACGCGACCAAGGACAGCGGGGCAGCCAAGGACGACGACGCGGCCAAGGGCGCGAAGGTGGACGGCGCCGACGGCACGGACAAGGCCGGCAGCGAGGCGAAGCCGGACGACCCGGAGCGTTGGGAGGCGTTCGCCTCCGCGCCGGAGCCACGGCCCTCCATCTTCAGTCGGGCGGGCCGGGCGGTCGGGCGGTTCCTGATCCACGAGTGGACCCTGGCCGCCCTCGGCGCGTTGGCACTGGCCGTGTTGATGACCTGGCCGACGCTGCGCTATCCGCGCTACACCCTTCCGCAGGACTACTGGGATCCGAGCCTGCAAGCCTGGCAGATGGCCTGGTCCGGGCACATCCTGCTGGCCGAGCCGGCGCGGCTGTGGCAGTCCAACACGTTCTTCCCCGAGCTGTGGAGCTTCGCGTTCTCCGACACGCTGCTCGGGTACGCCCCGGCCGGGATGCTCGGCAGCGGTCCCGAGGACGCCGTGCTGCGCTACAACATCATGTTCGTGCTGGCGCACGCGCTCGCCACGCTCGGGGCGTACGCGCTGGCCCGACAGCTCGGGGCCGGCCGGATCGGTGCGGCCGTCGCGGGCGTGAGCTACACCTACGCGCCGTGGCTGCTGGCCCAGGCCGGGCACCTGCATGTGCTCTCCAACGGTGGCATTCCGCTGGCGTTGGCGATGTTGGCGCGCGGGCACGGGTGGTCTCTCCGACACGGCTACCGGCCGGAGCGCCGGCATGACGGGTGGGTCTACGCCGGTTGGCTGGTGGCGGCCTGGCAACTCAGCCTCGGCTTCGGCATCGGGCTGCCCTTCGCGTACTTCCTGGCCGGCGCGGTGCTGGTCGCTGCCGTCCTGTTCTTCGCGCGGCGGCTGCGCACCGGGCAGGCCGTTCCGTTCGGTCGCCGGTTGTTCGCCGCCGACGTGCTCGGCGGGCTGTTGTTCGCCGGTGTCGGTCTGCTGATGGCGTTCCCGTTCTTCAAGGTGACCGAGCTGCACCCGTACGCCGAGCGCACCATCGGTGACATCAGCCTCTTCTCGCCGCCGGCGTCGGGCTTCGTGACGGCGCCCGGGGAGTCGCGGATCTGGGGTGGGCTGCACGAGGGTGCCCGGGCAGCGCTGCCGTGGCACCCGGAGATGACCCTGCTGCCGGGCTTCGTGCTCTACGCGCTCGCCGCGGGCGGGTTGTTCTTCTCGGCGTGGCGGCTGCGGCACCGACTGCTGCTGCTCGCTGGGGTGCTGGTGACGATGGCCTTCGCCATGGGCACCCGTTTCTTCGACGGCACCTTCACCTACGTGCCCTTCTTCGAGCACCTGCCGGGCTGGAGCGGCCTGCGTACCCCCGGGCGGTTGATGCTCTGGACCACGTTGTTGCTCGGCCTGCTCGCGGCGGGCGCGGTCACCGCCCTCACCGACCGGGTCCGCGAGTTGACCGCGCAGCGGATTCCGTCGTGGCCGGGGCCGTGGCTGCGGATGGCCACCCTGCTGCCGTTGCTGCTGGTCACCGTCGAGGGCCTGAACACCACCCCACACCCGGTGGTGCCGACCCAACCGGCGGCGATGCGGTCGGCGGAGGGTCCGCTGCTGGTGCTGCCCAGCAATCAGAGCCTGGACCAGCACGTGATGCTCTGGTCGACCAGCGGATTCCCCGATGTGGTCAACGGCGGTAGCGGCTTCACGCCGCGCCAGCTCGACGACGTCCGTCGGGTGAGCCAGTCGTTCCCGGACCAGACGAGCGTCGACTACCTGCGTACGCTCGGCGTCCGCACCGTGGTGCTGCTGCGCGGCCAGGTGGCCGGCACACCGTGGGAGATCAACATCGACGCGCCGGTCGAGTCGCTCGGCATCAGCCGGCAGGAGGTCGGCGACGCTGTCGTCTATCGCCTGTGAAGCTTTAGGGCGGGTTTTCGGGGGAGCCCACCCGGCTCCGGGCGGTCAGGCTTGATCCCTGCGCCGGGCGGCTCCCCCGAAAACCCTGACGTGGTGCCGGCCGCGGTCGGCCTTAGGGTCAGGTCGTGGGCACCGGTACGGGTGCTTGTTCGCTGGTCGTCGTGGTGCGGCGCCAGCGGTCTATCCAGGGGGCGTCCGGGGCGCCGTCGAGAACGCCGCCGTCCGGGTCGTCCGGGTAGGTGGCCCGCACCGCGTCCTGCTCGGGGTGCAGGATCTCCTTGACGACGAAGACGCAGAGCACCACCACAGTGGCCAGTCGCAGCGTCGAGGCCAGCACGAACACCCCCTCCGGGAAGACCGGACGGCTGGTTGCCGCGCCGAGCAGTTCCCCGTAGAAGGCCACGAAGTAGCAGACCTCGGCGATCTGCCAGGCCAGGAACGCGCCCCACTTCGGCCGGGCCAGCACCACCAGCGGGAGCAGCCAGAGCACGAACTGCTGCGACCAGACCTTGCTGAAGATGAGGAACGCCGCGACCACCAGGAAGGCGAGCTGACCCAGCCGCGGTCGGCGCGGCGCCCGCAGCGCCAGCACGGCGACGCCGAGGCAGGCCAGCCCGAACAGCGCGTACGAGACGGTGTTGAGGGTCGGGATGTTGGCGTTGAGCCACTCGAACGGGCCGAGGTTGGCGGGGTCGTTGCCGACCTTGCCGTCCAGGTAGCGCCCGATGTACCAGAGCGTGCCCCAGTCGATCGGTCGGGTGGTGTTCAGTTCGAAGAACCGGTCCCAGTTTTCCGGGTACGCGCGGGCGGCCGGCAGGTTGACCAGCACCACTGCCGCGACAGCCGTCCCGATGGCGGTGAGCGCGGCACGAAGCCGGTCGGCCCGTAGCGCCAGGATGAGGATCGGCCCGAGCAGGAAGAGCGGCCAGAGCTTAGCCGCGCCGGCCAACCCGAGCAGCACTCCGGCCACCGCCGGTCGTTTTCGAGCCCAGGCCAGCAGGCCGAAGGCGGCCAGCCCGATGGCGAGCAGGTCCCAGTTGACGGTTGCGGTGAGCACCAACGCCGGGGCGAGTGCGAACATCGCCGCGTCCCAGGGTCGTCGGCGGCGCAACGCCAGGATCACCGCCACCGTGGCCACCGCGAGCGCGCCCAGCACCAGCGCGTTGAGGTTGTAGAACCACTGGCCCTGGTTGATGCTCGGGTCGCCGTCACCGATGGCGTGCACCGGCAGGCCCAACGCCCCCATGAAGTAGCCGGTCAGCACCGGGTACTCGACCGGGTGGTCGCGGTAGGGCACCTTGCCCTCGTTGAGCCCTTCGGCGTAGTAGAGGGCGAGGACGTCGGTGTAGCAGAACCGGGTGTACTGGACGTTGTTCTGCCAGGCGCCGTCCTGGCAGGGCGATTTCTGCACCCAGTGCAACGCGAGCGTGAGGCACGCCAACGCCAGCACGATCCGCACTGCGGTCCAGAAGCGACGCTCCTGACCGGCCGGCCGGTTCAGCGCTGTCGCGTGGTCGCCCAGCGGCCCGCCGATGACGCTGGAGATGCCGCGGACGAACCCGTCGGAGCGGGACGGGTGATCGGTGGTTCCGGCGTCGTCGATGCCGGGCGTCGACTGGGTGCTCATGGAGAGGCATCCTGCCGTACGACAGGGGTGCCCGTCCCGTCCCGGCGCGGAGTTCCGGGTACGAAAACGCCGCCCCCGGCCGGGACAGGTCGTCCGGCCGGCGGCGGCGTCGGGTGCTGGTGCGGGTCAGTCCCGGTTGGGTGGCAGGCCGGGCAACAGCCCTCCGCCGCCACCGGTTCCTCCGCCGCCGGGATTACCGCCTGGGTTACCTCCTGGGTTACCGCCGGGAGTGCCCCCAGGGTTACCGCCAGAGTTGTTACCCCCGGGGTTGCAGAAGATGTCGATCAGCGGGTTACAGGGGGTGCCCTGGCCGGGCTGACCCCCGGGGTTGGTCGGCGGTGGCGGTGGCTCCTTGCCGTTGCCCTTCGTGACGTCACCCTCGCCGGTGACGCTGGGCAGGGGGATCTCCTCCTGGCCCTTGAGGGCGGCGTTCATGTACTTCTCCCAGATCGGGCCAGGGAGCGTCGAACCGCCGATGTCCTTACCGCTGGCGAGCTTGATCTGCGGCTTCCTCGGATCCCGGCTGCCCACCCAGACCGCTGTGGCGTTCTGCGGGGTGTAGCCGACCGTCCAGGCGTGGGAGTTGTCCTTGTTGTCGTACTCCCAGGTGCCGGTCTTGGCGGCGGCCTGGCGGCCGTTCTCCAGGGAGATGTTGTTGGGGCGGGGGATCTGCTTCAGGACGCCGGTGACCTCGTCGGTGATCTTCTTGGGGATCCGCTGCTCCGGCTTGATGCGCTCGCTGCCAACGACCTTCCACTTGCCGGTGTCCTTGTCCTGCTGCTCCACCTTGACGACGAAGTGCGCCTTGATGTACTTGCCGTCGTTGGCGAACGTGGCCATGGCGTTGGCGTGATCGAACACGGTGATCGGGTACTTGCCGAAACCGGTGTAGTTGTCGAACGGTTTCGGCCCCTTCTTCGACAGGTCGAAGGCCTGCGGCGGGTCGACGCCCCACATGGTGGTCACGCCGGCCTTCCTGGCCATGTCGACGACCTTGTCGGCGCCGATCGTGTCGGCGACCCAATAGAAGGGAACGTTGTACGACTGGACCGTCGACTCTTCGAGCGTGCAGTACTTGCCGCACTTGAGGTTGGTGCGGTTGGCGTTACCGATCGTGTCCCTGGAGCCCTCGGGCTTGTACGGCGTGGGGTCCCAGTGCGACTTGACGGAGATGCCGGCCTCGATCGCGGCGGCCAGGGTGTACACCTTCATCGACGAGCCCGGCTGGTGCCCACCGGTCAGGTCGCCGTTCTTGTCGATGTTCTTGCCGGCGTAGTCGAAGTCGGCACCGCTGTCACCGCCGTAGTAGGCGAGCACGCGGCCTTTCTTCGGGTCGATCGAGACCACCGCCGCCATCAGGTTCTTCGGCTGGTCGTTGAGCTCGGAGCCCTTCTTCGACTGCATCGCGGTGTTCTCCGCGGCGGCCTGGAGCTTCGGGTCGATGGTGGTGGTGATCCGGTAGCCGCCATCCCGCAGCGCGTCGACGCAACTGGTCTTGCCCTCCGCACCGCTGTCGGAGCAGAGACCCATCTCGTCCATCTCTTGGCGGACGTAGTTGATGACGTTGCCGCGCGGGCTGTCGACACCGAAGCCCACGCCATCCTTCTTCGGCGGCAGCGCCTTCGGGTACTCGGTGGGCGCCGGGGGGTGGTTGGGGGAGTCCAGCCAGCCCTCCTTCTTCATGCCGCCGATCACGTAGTCCCACCGCGACCTGGCATCGGTCGGGTTGACCGCCGGGTCGAACCCCTTGTGGGTTTCGCTCGCCACCGGTTGCTTGATCACTGCGGCCAGCACTGCTCCCTCGCCGGGAGTGAGCTTGCTTGCCGGCTTGCCGAAGTAGGTCTGTGCCGCCGCCTCGATGCCGTACGCGCCGCGACCGAAGTAGATGACGTTCAGGTAGTGCTGCATGATCGTCGGCTTGTCGTACTTGTCGTTCAGCTTGGAGGCGAGGATCGCCTCCTTCACCTTCCGGCCGTACGTGTCGTCCTTGAGGTTCTCGAACGCGTTGCGGGCGTACTGCTGGGTGATCGTCGAGGCGCCCTGCTTGTCGCCGTTGGAGACGTTGTTCCATGCGGCCCGGACGATGCCCTTGTAGTCGACGCCGGAGTGCCGGTAGAAATTCCGGTCCTCCGCCGCGGCGACCGCGTCCTGCACGTGCTGCGGGATCTGCTGGATGGTCACGAAGGTGCGGTTCTCGCTGCCCAGCTTGGCGAGCTGCGTCTTGCCGTCCTTGGCGTACACGGTGGTGGACAGCGGCAGCGGCATCTCGTTCGGCATGACCACGTTTGTCGAGTAGTAGGTGAACCCGACCACGCCGATGCCGGCGAGCATGATGAAGACGGCGAACCCGGCGATCAGCAGGTTCATCCGCTTGCGCTTCTTGGCCCGGGCCGCGCCCGAGTCACCCGGACCACGGCCGCCCCGACCGGGACCGCCCGGACCGCCCGGCCCACCGGGACCGCCCGGTCCACCGGAGACCGGTGAGACGCTCGCCCGGGCGACCGCCGCACGACCACCGACCGCTGCGGAACCGACGCTGGCCCGACCCGCCGAGGCAGTGCCGACCGAGGCCGCACCGACGGCGGCAGCGCCGACAGTGGCCCGACCCGCCGGAGCGCCCGGCGCCGGGGAGACGGGCACCGAGGCCCGACCGGCGCCAGCGCGGCCAGCGGCCACACCAGGTGCCGGTGACACCGGCACCGAGGCTCGACCGGCCCGGCCGGTCGCTGCCGAACCCACCGAGGCGGACCCGGCGGCCGCGCCGCCACGCGGCGGCACCGAGGCGGACCCGCCGACCGTGGCGCGACCACCGGCGGCCCGCGGCGTCACCGAGGCCCGGCCCGGGGTCGCCGCGCCGCCCTCCGAGGCTGACCAGCCGCCCCCGCCGGAGTCACCGCCGGGTCGGCGGTACGCGTCGTCCGCGCCCGGTCCGGGGTCACCGTCTGGACCCGAGTACTGGGTCCGTCCGCGCGCAGAACTGGGATCGCCGTACGAGTTCATTCCTCACACCCTGCCGGTCGCGGTGGGGCGCGACTGCGCCGCCACCGGGTTGCCGTGAGTTGCTTCACCCGGGGCGCCGGCATGGGGGTGCCGGCCGACCGGGGTCATTGCCGTATCAATCGGGCCAATCGGGCCAACAAGCGGTCGGCCGTCCCGGGATTCGTCGGCCCCGGGGCCGGTCCAACCAGCTGAGATCACCGTTGCGCCTCTCGCCTCCGCCGCCCGGCGCCTCCGGCGCCCGCCGCGTCCTGCTCGCTGATGCCGTCGCTGTCGCCGGTCAGACCGTCCCGGCCGAGCAGGTACTGCTCGACCAGATGGTTCCAGTCGCAACCGAGGCACACCTCCACCACGAAGACCTGGAACTCACGCAGCGTCATCGCCAGCACGGGCAACTCGGTCAGTGTCCGAGCCTGGCCGGCGGACTGCTTGAGTTCGTCACCGTAAATGTAGTGGACCAGGGTCAGGTTTTCGCTGCGGCAGATCGGGCAGCGCCGGTCGGTCGGCTCGCCGTGGAACCGAGCGGCGTTCTTCAGGTACGGCGACGCGTCGCAGACGTCGTACGTGCCGACTCGTCCGGCCAGGAGCTCACGCAGCACTGCTCGCTTCTGAAGCGAGTAGTCGACGACCTGGCGCTGCGTACGCATGCGGAGAAGGGTACGCGGTCCGGCCCGACCAGGCGACCACGCTCACAATCCGTGACGACAGGGTCTCGGAACGGGGGTTTGCCCTGGCCCGCACGACCCGCTAACGTGCGATGTATCGGTCCGATACATCGCGGCGGTTACCACTTCACGCCGGAGGGTAAAGAGAGGGTGGCCAGTGCTTGAGTTCGCCATCCTCGGCCTCCTGCAGGAGTCTCCGATGCACGGCTATGAGCTGCGCAAGGAACTGACCGCCAAACTCGGCGCGATCCGGGCGGCGATCAGCTACGGCTCGCTCTATCCCACGCTACGCAGGCTGCAGGCGGCGGGATGGATCACCGAGGCTGCTGAGACACCCGCCACTGCCGAGGAGGTTCCCGCGCTGACCAGCCGACGAGGTCGGGTGGTCTACAAAATCACCGCGGAAGGCAAGGAACGCTTCGCCCAGCTGATCGCACAGGCCGGGCCCGAGACGTACGACGACACGGGCTTCGGGGTGCACTTCGCGTTCTTCGCCCGGACCGACCAGGCGACCCGACTACGCATTCTGGAGGGTCGCCGCCGCAAGATCGAGGAACGTCGCGAAGGGCTTCGTGACGTGCTTGGCCGGGCGGCCGAGCGCCTCGACGCTTACACGCTGGAACTGCAGCGCCACGGCCTTGATGCCTGTGAGCGCGAGGTCCGCTGGCTGGAGGAGCTCATCGCCAACGAGCGCTCCGGCCGAGCCCCGACGGTCCCGAACATCGGGACAGCCGGCGGCCGACGAGAAGACAACAGCCCGCCTCCGCCTGGAGAGACCAGGAATGAGCGGCCGTGACAGAAAAGAAGGAGGCAGACGCTATGGGCTCCGTCCGCGTCGCCATCGTCGGTGTGGGTAACTGCGCCTCGTCCCTGGTTCAGGGCGTCGAGTACTACCGGAACGCCAACCCGAACGACCGCGTCCCGGGTCTCATGCACGTCGCCTTCGGCGACTACCACGTCAACGCCGTGGAGTTCGTCGCGGCATTCGACGTGGACGCCAAGAAGGTGGGCATGGACCTCGCGGAGGCGATCGTCGCCAGCGAGAACAACACCATCAAGCTCTGCGACGTGCCGCCGACCGGCGTCAGCGTGCAGCGCGGTCCGACCTTCGACGGTCTGGGCCAGTACTACCGCGAGATCGTCGAGGAGTCGGACGCCACTCCGGTCGACGTGACGCAGGCGCTGCGCGACGCGCAGGTCGACGTCGTCGTCTGCTACCTGCCGGTCGGCTCCGAGCAGGCCGCCAAGTTCTACGCCCAGGCCGCGATCGACGCCGGCTGCGCGTTCGTCAACGCCCTGCCGGTCTTCATCGCCTCCGACCCCGAGTGGGCCAAGAAGTTCGAGGACGCGGGCCTGCCGATCGTCGGCGACGACATCAAGAGCCAGGTCGGTGCCACCATCGTGCACCGCGCCCTCGCGAAGCTCTTCGAGGACCGCGGCGTCGAGCTGCTGCGCACGTACCAGCTCAACTTCGGCGGCAACATGGACTTCATGAACATGCTGGAGCGCAAGCGGCTGGTCTCGAAGAAGATCTCGAAGACCCAGTCGGTCACCTCGCAGATCCCGCACGAGATGAGCAAGAGCGACGTGCACATCGGCCCGTCGGACCACGTGCCGTGGCTGGACGACCGCAAGTGGGCGTACATCCGCCTCGAGGGCCGTTCGTTCGGTGACACCCCCCTCAACGCCGAGCTCAAGCTCGAGGTGTGGGACTCGCCGAACTCGGCCGGCGTCATCATCGACGCGGTCCGGGCCGCGAAGATCGCCCTGGACCGGAAGATCGGCGGCCCGATCCTGTCGGCCTCGTCGTACTTCATGAAGTCCCCGCCGGTGCAGTACGCCGACCACGACGCCCACCAGGCCGTCGAGGAGTTCATCGCCGGTGAGGTCACGCGCTGATGCGCTGAATCATCAAGCACGCGGAAGGGCCGGGTCCGTGCGGACCCGGCCCTTCGCCGCGTTCAGCTCGACATCTCCAGGTACGGCGACAGCCGCAACGTCAACTCGTCAGTCTCGGGACCAGGCGTGTCGCAGCGCGACCCCGGCCTCCAACTCCAGCAGCTTGACCTTGCGGGGCAGGCCCCCACCGAAGCCGACCAGCTTGCCGCCCGCGCCGACGATCCGGTGACACGGCACGATCACCGGGACCGGGTTGCGGTTGCAGGCCACGCCCACCGCCCGTGCCGCTCCGGGATCGCCGACCAGCCGCGCCACCTCGCCATATGTCAGCGTCTCCCCGTACGGGATCCGGGTCATCTCCCGCCACACGGCGCGCTCGAAGTCGGAGCCACGCGGGACCGACACCGAAACGGTGAACGTGGTCAGCTCACCGGCGAAGTACGCCCGCAACTCGTCGACGGCCTGCCGGGACAGCGCGTCGTCGGGCTCGTTGGTGGCCGCCTCGAGCCGGCCGAAATGCGCGCCGCAGACGCTCGTGCCGTCGGTGGCCACGGAGAACTCACCGATGGGCGAGTCGAGCACAGTCCAGCGCATCCACCCATTCTCCCTCTCTGTTGCGGACTCGTTCGCCGGCCGGCTACCAGCGTTCTGCCGGACCGTTCGGCGTTGCGCGGCGTCGATACCGTCAAGGTCGTGGCAACGGGGACGCTCATCTTTCTGATCATCGGCGGGGCGGGCGTCGGTGTGCTCGCGCTCGCGCTGCTCGGCACCGAGTTGCTCCAGTTCGGGCACGCCGACGTTGACGGGCCGATCTCGGTCGAGACGGTCGCCGGCTTCGCCGGGGCGTTCGGGTTCGGCGCGGCCATCGTCAACGAGCTGCTCGGTGCGCGTACACCTGGCATGGTCGTCGGGGCGGTGGCCGGCGGCGTGCTCGCGGCCGTGCCCACCGGCTGGTTGGCGTCCCGGCTGAGTCGGGCGGCGCGGAACATGCGCACCGACCCCACCCCCACCCGCGACGACCTGGTCGGCGCGCTCGGCCTGGTCGTCACCCCGGTGCCGGCCAACGGGTACGGCGAGGTCCGCATTCGCCTCGCCGGCCAACCGGTCAAGCTCAGCGCCCGCGCGGACCAGCCGATCCCGATCGGCGCCCAGGTCTTCGTCGTGCAGGCGCTCAGCGAGACCAGCGTGCACGTAGAGACCTACTGACCTCCCCCTCATAGACGGGACTCCTCACATGGCCCTACTCATCGCCATCGGTGGCGCGGTCCTCCTCGCGCTCATCCTGGTGCTCTTCGTGCTCTCCCGGATCAAGGTGGCCGGCCCGAACGAGGCGTTCATCGTCACCGGTCGCAAGGGCCGCACCACCCAGACCGCCGACGGCGGGCGGTCCACCGACAACTCCGGGCAGAAGGTCGTGCTGGGCGCCTCGGTCTTCGTGCTGCCGGTGGTGCAGAAGCTCCAGTCGCTCGACCTGTCCAGCCGGCGGATCGACGTCGGCATCCGGGGCGCCGTCAGCAAGCAGGGCATCCGCGCCGACCTGCACGGCGTGGCGATCGTCAAGGTCGGCGGCACCGAGGACGCGATCCGGGCCGCCGCACAACGGTTCCTGCACCAGCAGGACGAGATCGACAACTTCACCCGGGAGGTGCTGGCCGGCGCGCTGCGCTCGATCGTCGGCCGGCTCACCGTCGAGGAGGTCATCCGGGACCGGGCGGCGTTCGCCAGCGCGGTCGCCGAGGAGGCCGAGCACTCGATGACCAACCAGGGTCTGGTGTTGGACACCTTCCAGCTCCAGGACATCCTCGCCGAAGGCTCCTACCTTCAGGACCTGGGCCGACCCGAGGCCGCCCGGGTACTCAAGGACGCGGCGATCGCCGAGGCCCGGGCCCGGCAGCAGGCCGAGCAGGAGCGGCTGCTCGCCGAGGAGGCCATCGCCGAGGCGAACCGCAACCTGGCCCTCAAGCAGGCCGGTATCCAGGCCGAGATCGACGCGGCGAAGGCGAAGTCCGCGGCGGCCGGACCACTCGCCCAGGCCGAGCGGGACCAGGCGATCCTCTCCGAACAGCAGAAGGTGGCCGAGCGCAACGCCGAACTCAAGCAGCGCCAACTCGACACCGAGGTTCGCAAGCCGGCCGACGCGGCCCGGTACAAGGTGGAGCAGGAGGCCGAGGCGTCCCGAGCAGCGGCGGTGCTGCACGCCGACGCGCAGCGTCAGTCCGTCATCGCCGCCGCGCAGGCTTCCGCCGAGCAGGCCCGCCTCACCGGTGAGGGTGAGCGGGCCCGACGGGCCGCGCTCGCCGAGGCCAACGCCATCGAGGGCGCCAAGGAGGGTGAGGCCGAGCAGCGGCGACGCTCCGCCATCGCCGAGGCCGTGGAGCGGGAAGGTCAGGCCGAGGCCGCGGCCATCCTCGCCAAGGGTGAGGCCGAGGCCGACGCGATGGCGCGCAAGGCCGAGGCGTTCGCCGCGTACGGAGAGGCAGCCGTGCTGGACCTGCTGGTCAAGGTGCTGCCGCAGGTCGTCGAGGCGGCCAGTGCGCCGATCGGGGCGATCGACAAGATGACCGTCATCTCCACCGACGGCGCGTCGTCGCTCACCAAGTCGGTGGCCGGCAACGTGGCCCAGGGCCTCCAGCTCGGCAGCGACCTCACCGGGATCGACCTGCCCGGCCTGCTGGCGCGGCTCGGTGCCGGACGGGCCGACGCCACCGCGCCGGCCACCGGGATCGACACGGTGGACGGCAGGACCGTCTCGCGCTGAGCCCGAGGGGCCCGCCGACGGTCAGGCTCTGGCCTGCCCCGGATGACCCACGAACGGCCGGCGCCCGCCGGCACCGCCTCCCGAGGGAGGGGTGCTGGCGGGCGCCGGTGGTAATTCCGTGGCTGGTTCAGGCGAGGTTCATGACGAACCGCTCGCCCGCCGAGAGGCCGAAGTCCGGACTCCAGAAGTCGAAGTCCTTGTTCGGGATGAGCTGGCTGGTGCCAGCGCTGCCGGCGCTGACCGCCTGCCCGTCGACGTTCGCGTAGATCCAGCCCGACCCGTCCGTGGTCCCGACACCCCGGTGCCAGAAGGTGAAGGCCTCCCAGGCATCGATCCTCGGGGCTGAGGCGAGCATCGGCTTCGATCCGGCACCGGTCGCCGAGACCCACTTGCCGTTGGCCAACGAACGCAGGCCGAAGTAGCCGTAGTAGTCCAGATCGAACAGCTCGAACTTCTCCCAGGTGCTGACCGACGCGACCAACGGGATCAACGGCTTGCTCCCGGCACCGTCAGCGGAGACGTACTTGCCGCTGGCTGCCGATTTGAAGCTGACGATCAGGTTCGTCTCGAGGTCGAACTTCTCCCAGGTGCTGGCGTTCGTCGCGCTGGCAATCAGCGGGCCACCGTTGCTGGGCGCACTGACGTACTTGTTGTTGACAGTGGCCCGCAGGCTCACCGTGCCGTCAATGTGGTGAACCAACTGGAACCTCTCCCAGGTGCTCACCGACGCGGCTGCGGCGATCAGTGGCTTGCTGCCGGCACCGTTGGCGCTGACGTACTTGCCGTTGACGTTCGCCCGCAGTGCGACCAAGCCGTTGCCGGCGTCGACGATGTCGAGCTTCTCCCAGCCACCGAGCACCGGGCCGACGGCGGCCAGAGGCTTGCTGCCCGCACCGTCAGCCGAGACGAAATAGCCGTTGGAACGCGCCAGCAGGCCGTGCGAGGTACGCGCGGGAGAGAGGGCCGACGCGACGTTGAGCAGACGGTCCACCCCGCCCTGCGGGTTCAGCACTGCGCCAGCGAGCCCTCGGGTCACGATCGTGTTGCGCACCTGCGCCGGGGACCACGTCGGGTTCGACTGAAGCAGCAGCGCAGCGGCTCCGGCCACGTGCGGCGCCGCCATCGAGGTCCCGCTGAAGGCCACCGACCCGTCGGTGGTTCCGCTTGCCGCCGAGACGATGTCCACGCCCGGCGCCCAGACGTCGACACACGGGCCGTAGTTCGAATCGAAGTATTCGGTCGAGGCCCGACGGTCGATCCTGTCGGTGGCTCCGACGGTGATCGCCGCCGACACCCCGGCCGGGCTGTACGCGCAGGCATCGTCCGCTTCGTTGCCGGCGGCCACCGCGTAGGTGAGACCGGTGGCGATGGAGTTGCTGACCGCTGTGGAGATCGCCGAGTCCTCCGGCCCGCCGAGGCTCATGTTGACCACGGCAGGCTTCTGCGCGTTGGCGGTCACCCAGTCGATCCCGGACAGGACCTGCTCGGTGGTGCCAAAACCCTCGCAGTCGAGGACCCGGACGGCGACCAGGTTGGCGTTCTTGGCCACGCCGTACTTCGTGCCGCCGACGGTGCCCGCCACGTGCGTGCCGTGACCGTTGCAGTCCTGCGCCACATTGTCCTGGTCGACCGCGTCGTAGCCGTTCGAGGCACGGCCACCGAAGTCGCTGTGGCTGATGTCGATGCCGGTGTCCACGATGTACGCCTTCACCCCGGCACCGGTGTTGGGGTAGGTGTAGCTGCCATTCAGCTTGGGCGAAACCTGATCGATCCGGTCCAGGCCCCAGGAGGGGGGCGAGCTCTGCGTTCCGCTCTTCTGGAAGCGGATCACCGGCTGCACGGATGCGACATCCGGGTCGGCGGCCAGCCGGCCAGCCTGCTTCGCGGTCATGGCGGCGGAGTAGCCGTTGACGGCGCTGCTGTACAGCCGACGGACACTGCCGCCGTTCTCCTTGGCCAGAGCCGAAGCGGCGGCCTTGATTTTGGCCGGGGTGGTCTTCTTGTCCTTGAGGACCACGATGTAGCGATCCGGTACGACCTCGGCGGGCTTGGCCTTGGCCAACCGGCCGTCCTGCTGGGGGGCCGTCAACTTGCTTGCGGGCTTCGGTGCCAGCGGAGCGGACGGTTCGGCCAGGGCGGCCCCACCGGTCGCGGCGCTGACGATGATGGTTGCGGAAGCGAGAGCAAGGCTCGCCACCGCCGAGCGGCGTATCACGCCACGGCGTTTCACTAGGTGATCTCCCCGTTTGGTCGTCGCCCGTCCAATCCGGAGGGCCGGACGGGCGGTGGGGTCGGCGGCGGTGTCGATGCACCGGTAGCCGACGGACGCCCAGCCATCATGGACGACGATGAAAGCGCTACACCTCAGCCATTCGGTCGATCCGCTCGCGTTTCGTCGTCGACCGGACAGCTGTGCATCGCCGTCGGCCACCTGACGGGCTCCCGCCACCTCACGGCAGATCGCGCTACACGACCAGCATCGAGGTTGAGCGCGTCAGCCGAGGATGCCCTCGGCGCGGGCCCAGCGCAGCAGCTCCGCCTCGGCGGCGTCGCGGTCCAGCGGGCCGTGCTCGAGGCGTTGTTCCTTGAGGTGCTTCCAGGCCCGCCCAACCACCGGCCCCGGCGGTACGCCGAGCAGCTCCATGATCGCGTTGCCGTCCAGGTCGGGTCGAACCCGCGCCAGGTCTTCCTCGGCCGCGATCCGGGCGATCCGGTCCTCCAGCGCGTCGTAGTCGGCCGCGAGCTGGGCGGCCTTGCGCCGGTTGCGGGTCGTGCAGTCGGAGCGGGTCAACTTGTGCAGGCGGGGCAGCAGGTCACCGGCGTCGGCGACGTAGCGGCGCACCGCCGAGTCGGTCCACTCGCCCCGCCCGTACCCGTAGAAGCGCAGGTGCAGCGCGACCAGCGCGGTCACCTGCGCTGTGACGTCCTTCGGGTAGCGCATCGCCTTCATGCGGGCCTTGGTCAGCCGGGCGCCGACCACCTCGTGGTGGTGGAAGCTGACCCGACCGTCGGAACCGACCGCCTTCGTCGCCGGCTTGCCCACGTCGTGCAGGAGGGCGGCCATCCGCAGGATGAAGTCGCAGCCTTCCTCCTCGTAGGAGACCGCGTTCTCGACGACCGTCAACGTGTGCTCGTAGACGTCCTTGTGCTGGGCGTGCTCGTCGATCTCCAGCTTCAGCCCGGTCAGCTCGGGCAGGAACCGCTCGGCCAGCCCGGTGTCGACCAGCAGCCGTAGCCCGGTGATCGGATCGGCGCCGCAGAGCAGCTTGGTGAACTCGTCGCGGATCCGCTCGGCGGTGATCCGGTCCAGGTCGGCGGCCATCTCGGTCATCGCCAGGTGCACGTCCGGGTGGACGGCGAAACGCAGCTGGGCGGCGAACCGGGCGGCACGCAGCATCCGCAGCGGGTCGTCGCCGAACGACTCACCAGGCGTACTCGGGGTACGGATCACCTTGGCCGACAGATCGTCCAGTCCACCGTGCGGGTCGGTGAACCGGTGGTCCGGCAGGCTGACCGCCATCGCGTTGATCGTGAAGTCGCGCCGCTTCAGGTCCTCGTCGAGGCTGGTGCCGTACACCACCACCGGGTTGCGGCTGACCTGGTCGTATGACTCCGCGCGGAAGGTGGTGATCTCCAGTCGGAGGCCGTCGCGCTGAGCGCCGATGGTGCCGAACTCCCGACCGGTCTCCCAGATCGACTCGGCCCAGCCCTTGATGATCCGCAGAGTCTCGTCGGGGTGCGCGTCGGTGCAGAAGTCGAGGTCATCCCCGAGTCGACCGAGCAGGGCATCCCGCACCGAACCGCCCACCAGGTGCAACTCGTGACCGGCGCGGACGAAGCGGCGGCCCAACTCGTCGGCGACCGGGGACACCCGGAGCAGTTCGGCGACGGCGTTGCGCTGCGCGGCGGTGAGTTCGCGGCGGTCGGCGGCGTGAGGAGCGGAGGCTTCGGACATGGGATCACCAGCCTATCGGGCCGGGGTGTGATCCGATCCGCCGGGCGCGGGTAACGGGTGGGGGTTGACTATGGTCTGTGGCGTGCGGGTCGGTGTCCGACTCGACGTACCCCTGGGAGGCTGGAGATGAGCGGCGGGCTCTACCGCAGCGCCAACGCCGCGAACGATGGCGGCGCTGGCGCCCGTCCCGGGGACGGCGCCACCTTCATCTCCGCCGAGCCGCTGAACCAGCCGGCCATGGAGTCGACCGCGCCGCCGCAGGAGCAGGTGGGCGAGGCGAGCGCGGCGACCAACAGCGCGGTGATGGCGATCGGCAGCCTGGTCAGCCGGGGCACCGGCTTCCTGCGCACGTTGGCGCTGACCGCCGCGCTGGGTGGGGCGCTGGTGGGTGACGCGTACACCACCGCGCAGATCCTGCCCGGAATGGTCTACGAGTTCCTGCTCGGCGGCATCCTCACCAGCGTGTTGATCCCGGTGCTTGTCCGTCGGCGCAGGGTCGACACCGATGGCGGCCAGGCGTACGCCCAGCGGCTGCTGACCCTCGCGGTGCTGACCCTGGCGGGGGCGGCCCTGCTGGCCGTGCTGTCGGCCGGACTCCTGACCAAGCTCTACGCTGGCGAGAACACCGGCGAAGACTTCCGGGGCCTGGTCAAGGCACTGTCGTACCTGATGTTGCCGATGATCTTCTTCACCGGTCTCAGTGCGCTGATCAGCGCGGTGCTCAACACCCGGGGGCACTTCGCCGCGCCGATGTGGGCGCCGATCCTCAACAACATCGTGGTGATCGCCACCGCGGGCCTGTACATCGCGATCTTCGGCGCGAAGATCGTCAAGCCGGAGGACATGACCACCGGCCGGATTTTGCTGATCGGTGGCGGCACCCTGCTCGGCGTCGCGATCCAGGCCGCCGGCCTTTTGCCAGCGTTGCGCAAGGTCGGCTTCCGGTGGAAGTTCCGGTTCGACTTCCGCACCCTCGGGCTACGGGAGCTGGGGCGTCTCGGCGGCTGGATGTTCTGCTACGTCGCGGTGAGCCAGGTCGGCCTGATCGTGATGTTCAACCTGCTGAACCGGGCAGGCAAGGAGAACGCTGCCGGCCCGCTGATCTACAACAACGTGTTCCTGCTGCTGATGATGGCGCACGGCATCATCGCCGTATCGATCATCACTGCACTGATGCCCCGGATGAGCGCGGCTGCCGCCGACGGCCGGTACTCCGACGTCGCCGCCGACCTTTCCCGGGGCACGCGCACCGTCTCGGCGGTACTCGCCCCGATCGCGGTCTGCTACGCGGTACTGGCGACTCCGCTGGCCGTGACGCTGTTCCGCTACGGCGCGTTCACCGACGAGAACGCGGCGGACACCTCGCTGGTGCTGCTCGTGGCGGCGCTGGCGCTGGTGCCGTTCGCGATCAGCCAGCTCTTCACCTTCGCCTTCTACGCCCTGCCGGACACCCGCACCCCGGCGCTGATCAACATTCCGGTGGTCGCCCTGCGGATCGGCGTGCAGGTGGTGCTCTACGTCGCCTTCGCCGCCCACTTCGCTGCGGCCGGGATGATGATCGGCAACGCCGTGTCCTACCTGGCTGCCGCCTTCGCCTCGGCGTGGCTGCTGCGGCCCCGCGTAGGCCGGATCGGGATGGGTGCCATCCTGCGGACGCTCGGTCGAGTGGCGGTTGCCGCGTTGGGGGCCGCCCTGGTCGGCCTCCTCGTCGTGAGTCTTCTGCCTGGCGGCGACAGGCCAAGTTGGATGCAGGCTGTCGTGCAGCTCGTGATCGGCGGCGTGGTGATCGGCGGGACCTACCTGGGTCTGGCCATGCTGCTGCGGATCGGGGAGATCACCGAGGTGGTCGGGATGGTTCGCCGACGGCTCGGTCGCTGAACGTCCGCATTCGATTCAACAAGTTGACAGTCATACGGACTGTGACGACGGATCACCAGGCTGGGGATGCGCCTGTGGATAACTCCGCGATTCGCCGGTCAACCGCCGCTTCGGCCTGTGGATAACCAACCGTACGGCTGAGGGTGGCGACCCGATCGGTGGGAACGTACGAGGTAGCGGAAGCGGCACGCCAGCCCAGCCCCGGCGTCGGTCACTTGCGGTGAAGCCGTAGATTAGCTAGTACATGTGCCAGCAACGTGGCTGACAACGGTCGTAACCGGACGACCTCTTCGACAGCCGGAACCCCGCCAGGTACGGCGGGAAGATGACATGTCGGAGAGACGGGCAACCCGGGTAAGGTCGCTCTCGACGGGTACGGCAGGGGCCGACGCTGGGCGTCGACACCGGTCGGCCGGTTCCTTCAACGGCAGAGCGGGAAGCCACATGCCCAGCAGTTCGGGTTCATCGATCGACACGATCACCGAGGGAGGACGGGTGACCCAGGTCGGCGAGGGTCAGGAGGCGGACGAAAGCGCTCCTCCGGTCATGACCTTCGGTGCTCCCACGGCCGGTGAAGTCCTCGCCGAGCGGTACGAACTGGTTGAGCACATCAACAACGACAGTGCGGGTCGGCTGGTCTGGCGCGGGGTCGATGTCATCCTGCGCCGTCCCGTTGCCGTGGTGCTGCGTTACCCGGGTGGCGACTCCGCCACCGAAATGCTTCAGGCCGCCGTCGCGGCCAGCCGGGTCATCCACCCCAACCTGGTCGGCGTCTACGACGCGATCGACGAGGCCGACCGGGCGTACGTGGTGCGCGAGTGGGTCGACGGGCAGTCCCTGCGGGACCTGGCGACCGACGGCCCCCTGGACCCGGCTCGGGCCACCGCGATCGGCAACGCCGTCGCGAGCGCGCTCGCCGCGGTGCACGCCACCGGCATGGTGCACGGCAACGTCCACCCCGGCACCGTCATGATCAGTGATGAGGGCCGGGTGGTCCTGGCCGACGCCCGCACCGACGGCGCCGACAGCCAGGAGAACGACATCCGGGCGGTCGGCGGGGTCCTCTACTTTGCGCTGACCGGCTCGTGGCCGCACACCGAGGCACCACTGCACGGCGCCACCGCCGGCCACGGCCGCGCCGCGATCCCGGACGCTGTTCGGGACGCCGGGGGTGCCATCGCGGCACCGCGCCAGGTTCGGGCGGGCGTTCCGGCGTACCTGGACGACCTGACCATGGATCTGCTCGACGCCGAGATCGCGCCGCCGTCCTCCGACGTGCTCGCCGCCGAGTTGGCGCGACTGGACGTGCCGGCCGAGGACGAGCACTACCTCGACAACAGCGGGCCACTGCGGTTCGCCGCCGAGACCGGGGAAGAGCCGTCGCCGCTGGCCGCGGCCGGGGGTCGCAAGGTCGCCGTCGGCATCGCTGGCCTGCTGGCCGTCGCCCTGGTCGGTCTGCTGATCGGGATCATCGCCCTGGGCGGCGACGACAAGGACCCGCAGTCCAACCCGGTCGCCGCGCCGACCTCCAGTGCCCCGGCCGGCGACGCCACCCCGGCCGCCGCGACGGCCCGCAAGCTGACAGTGAAGGACGTCCGGATCATCGACCCGGACAGCAAGGACCGCAGTGAGGTCGACGGCGCCGAGAAGGTCATCGACGGTGACGATGACAAGGGCTGGGAGACCGAGACCTACCGCGACCGGCCCAACTTCGGCAACCTGAAGAAGGGCATGGGCGTCTGGATCGACCTCGGCCAGCCGCACACCGTCAAGTCCGTGCAGGCAGTGCTGTCGGCCACCAACGCGTCCGCCCAGCTGTTCGCCGGCACTACCAACCCGCCGTCCAGCTCCAACGGTGACAAGCAGTTGGTCGCGAGCTACAAGACCGCCATCGGCCAGCCGTTCGAGGACCACGACGGCACCACCATGACGTTCAACGGCTTCGACGCCGACCAGAAATACCAGTACCTGCTGTTCTGGATCACCGAGTTGGCTCCGGCCGAGGGTGGGTTCAAGCTGGGGGTGCAGGAGATTACGGTCCAGGGGTCGTGAGCCGGGCCCCACGATCCGGGCACCGCACGCACTGGACGCGGTGATGGACGAGCGCGCCGCCGCGAGAGACCTGGAGCTGCTGCGCGCGCACGTCGCGGGAGACCGGGACGCCTTCACCGAACTGTTCCACCGGCACCGGGACCGGTTGTGGGCGGTGGCCCTGCGGACGCTCGGCGACCGCGAGGAGGCAGCCGACGCACTCCAGGACGCCCTGCTGTCGGCGCATCGGGCGGCGGCCCGCTTCCGCGGCGACTCCGCTGTCACCACCTGGCTGCACCGGATCGTGGTCAACGCCTGCCTGGACCGGATCCGACGCCGGCAGGCGCACCCCACGGTGCCGCTGCCGGACGGCAACCGGGCCGACGACGGCACCGGCGGGCTCGAGCCGGCGGCACCGACAGTGGACCACGACACAGTGCTGGTGGTCCGTGAGGCGCTCGCCGCGCTGCCCCTTGAGCAACGCGCCGCGCTGGTGCTGGTCGACGTACAGGGCTATCCGGTTGCCGAGGTCGCCCGCATCCTCGGTGTCGCCGAGGGCACTGTGAAGAGCCGGTGCGCCCGGGGTCGGGCGCGGCTGGCCGTGCTGCTCGGGCATCTTCGCCCCGCCACCGTCGCGACGCCTTCGGCCCGACCGGACCCCACCGCCCCGATCACGGGCGTGCCCGGCGTCACGCCGGGGAACCACGGCCCGGTGGAGGGCGTCGGATCGGGGTCAGGTCGATACCGGCGGGACGCCAACCAGGAGGACACGTGACGACCGAGGGGTTCCGGGAGGTCGACATCGACCTCCTCGCTGACTACCTCGGCGGGGCGTTGGACGGCACCCCGCAGCAGGACGAGGTCGCCCGACTGGTCTCGGCGGACCCGTCCTGGGCCGAGGCGTACGCGCTGCTGGCCCCCGCCGTGACCGAGGTCCGGACGGACCTCACCCGCTGGGCCGAGCCGTCCCCGGAGATGCCGTCGGCGATCACCGACCGCCTCCTGGCCGCGTTGGCCTCGGCGGAGCCGACGACCGACACCTCGACCGAGGAGGCACCCGCCGGCGCGCCCAGCGTCGATCGGGACGGCGACGCGGCGACCCCGTTGGTCGTACCGGCGCAGGGCGGGGCCGGTCGCCGGCCTCCTGCCCCCACGTCCGGCGGGTCGGGGCGCTGGGCGTCCACCGGCCCGGGCCGTCGCCGCCGGGCCCGCCGTGGCGCACCCGTGGCCGCCGCCGCGATCGCCGTCATCGCCGTCGCGCTGGGCCTCAACCAGCTCTCGATGCGGGCGTCGAACGACTCCGGTGACACCACCGCCATGAACCGGCCGGCCAGCGCGCCGGAGGGCGTCGCGGGGCCCGGGACGGCACGCACCACCGGGCCTGCACTGCGCAGCGGTACGAACTACACCCCGCAGACCCTCGGCAACGCCTACGGCACCGACGCCCCGGGCAAACCGGCTGCCAGTCGGGCGACCGGCAACAGCCCGGGCGAGCAGCCGGAGGTGGATGCCGAGGGCGAGCGCCGTCCCTCGCCCGACGGGTCGGACCAGCTGGCCCGGCTTACCGACGACGCCGCGCTGACCGGCTGTCTGGCCAGCGTCGCGACGGAGCACGGATCGGCCCCACTGGTGGTCGAGGTGATCGACTACGCGCGGTTCCAGGGCGATCAGGCGCTGGTCATCCACTTCACCGACGCGACCGGCGCCCGGTGGGCCTGGGTGAGTGGCCCGGAGTGCGGAGTGCCTGGGTCCGGCTCGGACAGCCGGTATTCGGCGCGGGTAGGGTGAATCCACGGTCAATGGCACGATGACCCCCCACGTGACCTGACCCACCGGATGCCCGGCTCGGGAATCCCCGGTTCGTACGATGACGTTCTGGAAGTCAGCTGCCGGCCCCACCCAGGCGTCGGCAACTCGGATCAGCATCGGTGCTCGCGCCGACGCCGAACACACACAACTCGGGAGACGGCAGTGGACGAGGTCCGCAACCTGATCATCATCGGCTCCGGGCCGGCCGGCTACACAGCGGCGGTCTACGCCGCACGTGCCAACCTGAAGCCGCTGATCATTGAGGGCGTGCAGTCCGGTGGCGCGCTGATGACCACGACCGAGG
Source organism: Micromonospora salmantinae (assembly GCF_022230905.1). NCBI lineage: Bacteria > Bacillati > Actinomycetota > Actinomycetes > Micromonosporales > Micromonosporaceae > Micromonospora > Micromonospora salmantinae. Next base: position 98,067 of record NZ_JAKKFG010000001.1, on the reverse strand, counting down.
TGGAAAACTTTCCCGGCTTCGCCGACGGCATCCTCGGCCCCGAGCTGATGGACAACATGCGCAAGCAGGCCGAGCGGTTCGGCGCCGAGTTCCTCACCGACGACGTGACCCGCGTCGAGCTGGTGGACACCGGCGACGCCGGCTCCGGCGCGGTGAGCACCGTCTGGGTTGGCGAGACCGCCTACCGGGCGCGATCCATCATCCTCTCCACCGGTTCGGCCTGGCGTCCGCTGGGCGTGCCCGGTGAGCAGGAGTTCCTGGGCCACGGCGTCTCCGCGTGTGCCACCTGTGACGGCTTCTTCTTCCGCAACCAGCAGATCGTGGTCGTCGGCGGCGGCGACTCCGCGATGGAGGAGGCCACCTTCCTCACCCGCTTCGCGGAGTCGGTGACCATCATCCACCGCCGCGACTCGTTCCGGGCCAGCAAGATCATGGCCGACCGGGCGCTGAGCAACGAGAAAATCAAGGTCGAGTGGAACAGCACCGTCGAGGAGATCCTCGGCGAGGACGGCAAGGTCACCGGGGTACGCGTCCGCAACGTGCACACCGGCGAGACCAAGGTGATGGACGTGACAGGCGTCTTCGTCGCCATCGGTCACGACCCTCGCAGCGAGCTGTTCCAGGGCCAGGTCGAGCTGGACGACGAGGGCTACGTGAAGGTCCACGCCCCGAGCACCCGCACCAACGTGCCCGGTGTCTTCGCCGCCGGCGACGTGGTCGACCACACCTACCGTCAGGCGATCACCGCGGCCGGCACCGGTTGTGCCGCCGCGCTCGACGCCGAGCGGTTCATCGCGACGCTCAGCTGAAACAAGGAACACATCCCGGAGGAGGGGCATAGTGGGAACAACCAAGGCGGTCACCGACAAGAGCTTCGTCGCTGACGTGCTGCAGGCCGACAAGCCGGTGCTGGTGGACTTCTGGGCGGAGTGGTGCGGGCCCTGCCGCAAGGTGTCGCCGCTGCTCGAGGAGATCGCCCGGGAGATGGGTGACCAGGTCACCATCGTCAAGCTCAACATCGACGAGAACCCGGAGACCGCGCGGGCCTACCGTGTGATGTCGGTGCCGACGCTCACCGTCTTCAAGAACGGCCAGCCGGTGCAGTCGATCGCCGGTGCCAAGCCGAAGGGCGAGCTGGTCCGGCTCATCGAGTCGGCCCTCTGACCAGCAGAAACATCAACCGAACCCCGTACCCGCTCGCCGGGTGCGGGGTTCGGTGTCTTCGTCGGCGTATTTCTCGGCCCCAGCCTCCTCGCCGCCCCGGAACGCATAGCCTCAAGCCTGGGCCGCCCGGCCAGCCAGCGTCGTGCAGAGGGGGTCGTGCGTGCGTCCGATCCGACCCGGTGACCGGGGACCCGCGGTCACGGAGATCCGTACCATCCTGACCGGCCTCGAACTGCTGGCCGCCGCCGGCCCGCAAACCGACGAGTTCGACCTCGACACCGAGCGGGCCGTGCGCGCGTTCCAGCAGTCGCGCGGGCTCAGTGTGGACGGCCGGGTCGGCGCGGAGACCTGGCGAGCCCTGGATGCCGCCCGTTGGCGGCTCGGCGCCCGCACGCTCTACCACGCGGTCCCCGAGCCCCTCACCGGCGAGGACGTCCGGTCGCTACAGGAGCGACTGCTGGAGATGGGGTACGACGTGGGCCGCGCGGACGCCATCTACGGTGTCCGGACGTCGAGGGCGGTGGCCCAGTTCCAGCGTGAGGTCGGGCTCACCCCGGACGGCTCCTGCGGCCCACACACAATGAACGCGCTCCGCCGGATCGGCCGCAAGGTGGTCGGTGGCCGCCCGCAGTGGCTCCGCGAATCCGACGCGATCCGGCAGTCCGGGCCGGCGTTGGTCGGCAAGACGGTCGTCATCGACCCGGGGCACGGCGGCACCGACCCCGGAATGGTGGTGCCGGACGGCTCGCTGCGCTGGACCGAGGCGGACCTGGTGCACGACCTGGCCAGCCGACTGGAGGGGCGACTCGCCGCCTCCGGGGTGCGGGTGCAGCTCACCCGGGGCCCGTCGCCAGACAGTTGCCTGCCGGACACCGACCGGGCCCTGCTCGCCAACTCGCTCGGCGCCGACGTGTTCATCTCGCTGCACCTGGACGGCCACGCCAACCCGGACGCGGAGGGCGTCGCGACCTACCACTACGGCACCGACAACGGGGTGACCTCGGCGACCGGTGAACGCCTGGCCGGTCTGGTGCAGCGGGAGATCGTCGCTCGCACCGGGCTGCGGGACTGCCGTACCCACGCCAAGACGTGGGAGTTGCTGCGACTGACGCGGATGCCCGCCGTCCGGGTCGAGGTCGGCTACCTCACCTCGCCGACGGACCGCGCCCACCTTGTCGACCCCCGGTTCCGGGACCGGGTGGTGGAGGCGATCGTGGCCGCGGTGCAGCGGATGTACTACCCCATCGAACGAGACGTCCCGACCGGATCGCTCGACGTCAGCGAACTGCGTGCCGTGGTGACCGCCGGCACTGTGCTGGACTGATTCGACGCCGGGCGTCAGCCGTTGGTGGAGCGGGTGGCCGGGGCCGGACGGACCGGCCGGAGCAGGGTCTCCGGGCTCATCGACCCGAGCAGCTTCTCCAGCGCGTACTCGACGTCGGACTTCCAACTCAGCGCCGTACGCAGCTCAAGACGCAACCGAGGGAAGCGCGGATGCGGACGTACGGTCTTGAAGCCCACGGAGAGGAAGAAGTCGACCGGGGCCACGCAACCGCCGGCGGGGTCGTCCGCGTCGCCGAACTTGGCGTCGCCGAACGCCTCGATCGCCTTGATCCCACGCTTGGTCAGGTCCCGGGCGACACCCTGCACGAGCATCCGGCCCAACCCGCCGCCGGAGAACGCGGCTACCACGTTGGCGGTCATCAACAGTGCCGCGTCCGCGGAGACCGGTGAGGTCGGGAACGCCATCGAACGGGGCACGTAGGCGGGCGGGGCGTACATCACGAAGCCGGCCGGCATGCCGTCGACGTACGCGAGTTTGCCGCAGGAGCCCCACTCCAGCAGCGTCTGGGAGACCCATGCCTCTTTCTCCAGGCCCGGATCGCCAGCGGCACAGGCCCGGTCCGCGGAGACCGGATCGAGCTCCCAGTAGACGCACTGCCGGCACGGGCGCGGGAGGTCTTCCAACGTGTCGAGGGTCAGGCTGACCAGACGTCGCGACATATGGCGCATCCCCACAATAGGCTCGGTGGTGAGACCGGCATGGAACGACAGCGCCGCCTTCCTGCCCCCGACGAGCGATCGTACGCCGCCGATCGGAGATGCGGGAGGGGACTCGCGAATGCCCAGCGCAACGGGGGACGCCGAGGACGGTCCGCCATGTGGTCGATCTGCTGCGGCACGGCGGCAGCACCACTCCGGCGGACTAGGATCGACAATCGGTGTGTCCGCCGCCATGGTCAGCGGTGTGCGGGGTACCCGGGGCGGGAGCCACTCGAGCAGCGATCGAGGTGAGGTCATGACCGGCACGACACTCGACGACTACACCGACCGGTACGCCCGGCGGGTACGCGGGATGACCGCCTCCGAGATCCGAGCACTGTTCGCGGTGGCCAGTCGTCCGGAGGTCGTCTCGCTCGCCGGTGGCGCACCTTACATCGCCGCCCTTCCGCTGGACGCGGTCGGCGAGATGCTCGGCCGGCTCGGCTCCGAGCACGGCGTGACCACCCTTCAGTACGGCATTGGTCAGGGCACCCTCGAGCTGCGCGAACGGATCTGCGAGGTGATGTCGCTCTCCGGGATCGACGCCGCCTGCGGTGCTTCCCCCGAGGACGTCGTGGTCACCGTGGGCGGGCAACAGGCACTGGACCTGGTGGCCCGGCTCTTCCTCGACCCGGGCGACGTGGTGCTCGCCGAGGGGCCGACGTACGTCGGTGCGCTCGGCGTGTTTCAGGCGGCCCAGGCGCAGGTCGTCCACGTACCGATGGATGCGGACGGGCTGATCCCGGAGGCGCTGGAGGCGGCCATCGCCGACCTGGCCCGCGCGGGCCAGCGGGTCAAGTTCCTCTACACGATCCCCACCTACCAGAACCCGACCGGCGTGACGCTCAGCGAGGAGCGCCGGGAACGAGTGCTCGACATCTGCGAGCGCGCCGGCCTGCTCGTCGTCGAGGACGACCCGTACGGCCAACTGGGGTTCGAGGGTGAGGCCCCGGCTCCTCTGCGGGCCCGCCGCCGCGACGGCGTCTTCTACCTCAGCACCTTCTCCAAGACCTTCGCCCCCGGGCTGCGGGTCGGCTGGATCCTGGCGCCGCACGCGGTCCGCGACAAACTGGTCATCGCCAGCGAGGCGCAGATCCTCTGCCCCAGCGGTTTCGCCCAGGCCGCAGTGGCCACCTACCTGAGCACGATGCCCTGGCGGCAGCAGCTCAAGGTCTATCGCGAGGTCTACCGGGAACGCCGCGACGCCCTGCTCGACGCGATGGCCGACCTGATGCCCGAGGGCACCAGCTGGACCACCCCGGCCGGCGGTCTCTTCGTGTGGGCCAGCCTGCCCGACGGGCTCGACTCGAAGGCCATGATGCCGCGAGCGGTCGCCGCCCGGGTCGCCTACGTTCCCGGCACCGGCTTCTACGCCGACGGCACCGGCACCGACGCCATGCGGCTCAACTTCAGCTTCCCACCGCCGGAACGGATCCGCGAGGGCGTCCGCCGGCTGGCCGGTGTGATGGAGCAGGAGATCGCCATGCGCCGGGTCTTCGGTGCCGTGGGTGGTGCCGCCGGCCGACGCGGCCGGGCCGGCTCCGACGTGCCCGGGCCCGACTTGGCATGATGCCGGCATGGCTACGACCGCCGAGCACCTCCTCGTGACCGACTCCGCCGCCTCGGCCGACCTGCGCGTCGTGGTGCTCGCCGGTGGGCTCTCCTACGAACGGGACGTGTCGCTGCGCTCCGGTCGTCGGGTGCTCGACGCGCTGCGCGCCGTCGGGGTGGAGGCCGAGCTGCGCGACGCGGACGCGGCGCTGCTGCCGTCGCTCGCGGCCGACCCGCCGGACGCGGTGGTGATCGCACTGCACGGCGCGACCGGCGAGGACGGCTCACTGCGCGGGGTGCTGGATCTGTGCGACGTCCCGTACGTCGGCTGCGACGCTCGGGCCTCCCGGGTCGCCTGGGACAAGCCCTCGGCCAAAGCGGTGCTCCGCGAGGCCGGCATCCCCACCCCCGACTGGGTGGCGCTCCCGCACGATCGTTTCTCCGAGCTCGGCGCGGTCGCCGTCCTGGACCGGATCGTCGACCGTCTGGGCGTACCCCTGATGGTGAAGCCGGCGCAGGGCGGGTCCGGGCTGGGCGGGGCTGTGGTCCGGGACGCCGCCGCGCTGCCCGCCGCGATGGTCGGCTGCTTCGCGTACTACTCCACGGCGCTCGTGGAGCGGTACGTGCCGGGGATGGATGTGGCGGTCTCCGTCGTCGACCTCGGCGACGGCCCGCAGGCGCTGCCGCCGGTGGAGATCGTGCCGCGCAACGGCGTGTACGACTACGCCGCCCGTTACACAGCAGGGCGGACCACCTGGCACGCCCCCGCCCGGCTGGACCCGGAGGTGGCTGCCACGGTCGCTGACGTGGCCCTCGCCGCGCACACCGCGCTCGGTCTACGGGATCTCTCCCGCGTCGACGTGATCGTGGACGCAGCCGGCCAGCCGCACGTGCTGGAGGTCAACGTCTCGCCAGGGATGACGGAGACGTCACTGCTCCCGCTCGCCGTGCAGGCGGCCGGGCTGGACTTCGGCCGACTCCTCGGCACCCTGGTCGCCCGAGCAGCCGCCCGCCTCACCAGGCACTGACCTACCCGCCAACCCGTTCGACCGAGCGGACCACCCGCCGGACGACCATGAGGTTGGCCTGTCGGGGTCAACCTCACGGTCGGTTCCAGATCAGTGGGTCGCGCGTATGTCGGGTGTGTCGCTGCCGTTGGTGCGCGCGACCGCGCCCGGAGTGCCGGCGCGCTTCTCGGGGGCGGTCCTGCTGATTGCCTCTCCGGAGGCGTCCCCGGTGGCCGGGTCGTACGCGGCTGGGTTGGCGGAATCAGCCTCGTCGGCGCTTCCGCTCGCCGGGCCGACGTGGGGCCCGCCGGTGGGCTTCTCCGCCGAGCCGACGACGTGAGGTCTGTCGGTGGCCGTCGTGGCTGCGCTGCCGGATGCTGCGCTGCCCGATGCTGCGGCGGTGGAGTCCCGGGTGCCGGCGGCCGGGGTGCCGGGCAGATTGGTATTGGATGCCGTCCGAGCGGGTTCAGCCGCCGGACCGCTGACCGTGGCCGACCGGGCGGGTTCAGTCGGGCGGTCGGTGACGGTGGTCGCCGTCGAGCCGGCATCGGCGTCCGGGTCCCCGGCCGGTTCGGCCCGGGGTCCGCCGTCGGCGTCGCTCGGATCAGGAGTGGAGTCCGACGCCGGTTCCGGGATCTCCTCTGCCGCCTCGATGACCGAGACCACCTCCGTCCCGGCTGCTGCCGCTGAAGCGGCCTCCGCTGCGGCAGCGGCATCCGCGGCAGCGGACTGGGCAAGCAGACTGGACGGCGCCTGCCACTGGATGCGGGGCGGCTCGGCGAGCGGGCGGCCACCGAACTCGGCGAGCCAGGCCGCGACGAGCGCCAGATTTTCCCGCCACTGTGCCTCGGAGATCGGCGGCAGGATCGAGTCCCACAGGGACAGGAACGTGCCCCGCAGTTGAAGGCGGCCGTACGGACGGGCGAGGAACCACATGTGCAGATGGGCCGAGCCGTCGCCCCAGCGATTGACGTGCACCCGTGCCACGCCGTCGAGCGACCGGATGGCCCGCTCCAGACGTACGGTCATCACCCCCAGCTCGGCGGCCAGAAGGTTCGGCAGGTCGCCGAGGTCGAGGTGGGTGCGCGATTCCAGGATGAGCACCATGGGCAACCCGGTGGGCCGGTCCATGGCGCGGACCCGCCACCGCTCGCCCACCCAGATGTAGGCGTCGTCGGGTGCGTTGCAGGCGGTGCATTCCCGGAGACCCTCGCCCTTCCGGGGCGGTTCGACCGGGACCGGATCATCGAGTTGCTTCACGTGGAGGTCACCCTCGAAGGGAAATGACGGCCACTGGGTGAAGTCCGGGACTGAGGGAGGGTTGTCGTGCACGACGCTGACCCTAACCGAGTCTGGCACCGCTGTCCCTACCTGTTCGAGCGGTCCCGGGCCACCGGATCGGCACCCGCCGTCGGCCGGGTGCGCGTGGTCGCGCAGGCATCGAGAGGCGATATCCACAGGCTGCCGAGATCCTGAACACAGGCCGTCATCCACAGGCTCACACCCGCTCCCACGCGCTGTTTCACGTGAAACGGGGGGTGCCTGTGGACAACCGGTGTGGATAACTTTTTGGCCAGTCGGTCGTTGTCCGCGAACCGCCAAATCGGCGGGTTCGACGGCCCACTGGAGACGACATCGGACGGGCGGGCTCCGATCGGCGCCACATGCCACCGCCGGCGCGGTGCTCAGCCGCCGACGACCGCCCGCTGGCTCGTTGGCACGCGTCGGCGGTGACGGCTCGGCCCGTGTTCTCGGACCGCGTCAGCAGACCTCGGCCCGCCCGGCCCGGATGCCCCGGATGATGCTCCGGACGCCGACGGACGGAGAGGCCGAACCGCAGCACTGACGTCGAGAGTCGGAGACGGGGAGGCGACTCGCTTGACCGTCGACCCCAGGGTTTCGATCGGTGCCAGCGCGTCGCTGTCGCGGTTTCACGTGAAACCGCGCGCCGGGCAGCGAAGGGCGATCCTGCGGTCCGGGGCCAGGCTTGCGCTGGCTACCGCTCGTACACCAAGTTCGTGCGGTCCGGCGGTCCGGCGGTCCGGCGGTCCGCCGGTCCGGCGGCCTGGTGGTCCGGCGGTCCGGCGGCCTGGTGGTCCGGCGGTGCCGCGGTCTGGTGGCTCGGCGGACTCCCGCCAAGTTCGCTGCGAGGCTGCTCCCGCAGATTGACCGCAGTCGGGAGCCTCGGCCGAGGTGCGATGACAACGGAGATGTCGTTTCGCGCCACTGAGCGGCTCGCTGGCGCTTTGATCGGCGCATGGGGTGGTTCGGGTTGACTGGACCATCCCGAAGCCTCCTGCGACGCGCGTAGAGGATCCATCAGCGCCCGCACTCACCCCAGCGGCCGCCGCCAAGTCGCCCGCCACCGTGCCCGGCCGCTCGCCGCTGCATCCGCTCCGCCACTATCCGCCCGCGACGCCAGGCTCGTCGCCCACCGCCCCGCCCATCGCCCGCCACGCAAGGCGGGAGCCGGAACCCGCGAGCCGCGAGCCGCGAGCCGCGAGCGGATTGTGCTTTCGAACGTGCGGGCCAGCGCGACCGACCGACCACATCCGTCCATCACTCCCGCCGACTTCTCCTGCGGCCAGAGGGGGACCCCGGGCTGGCTGGGGGCGAACCAGGGATGACGCCGGCCCACGGGCCGATCTCGGGATCAGGTCCGCCGTCTGTTTCACGTGAAACCGCGACGACCCCGGGATGCAGAACGGCCGCGCCCCCGTTCGGGTAGCGCGGCCGTAGGCGCGACGGGCGGGGTCAGTCCTCCCCGCCCTCCTCCTGTTGCACACCGATGATCCCGACGATCCGCTCAAGGTCGTCCACCGTGGCGAACTCGATCGTGATCTTGCCCTTGCTCCGGCCGATGTCCACCTTTACGCGGGTGTCGAACCGGTCGGACAGCCGATCGGCGAGATCGGTCAGGGCCGGCGCGTGCGCCTTGGGCCGCCGCTTCGCGGCCTGACCCTTCGCCGGCCCGTCGTTGAGGGCCAAGGCCACGATCTCCTCGGTCGCCCGAACCGACAGTCCCTCGGCCACGATCCGCAGGGCCAGCTGTTCCTGAGCCTCCGCCTCGTCGAGGCTCAGCAGGGCTCGGGCGTGCCCCGCCGACAGGATGCCGGCGGCTACCCGGCGCTGCACCTGGGCGGGCAGGTTCAGCAGTCGGATGGTGTTGGAGATCTGCGGGCGACTCCGGCCGATCCGGCGGGCCAACTCCTCGTGGGTGGCCCCGAACTCCTCCAGCAGTTGCTGGTAGGCGGCGGCCTCTTCCAGTGGGTTCAGGTTCGCCCGGTGAATGTTCTCGAGCAGGGCGTCGCGGAGCATCGCGTCGTCACGGGTGTCCCGGACGATCGCCGGGATGCTCTCCCGCCCCACCGCCTGGGCGGCCCGCCAGCGCCGCTCGCCCATCACCAGTTCGTACTTCTCGTCGTCGAGCTGCCGAACGACGATGGGCTGGAGGAAGCCGACCTCCTGGATCGAGGTCTTCAGCTCCTCCAGCGCTTCCTCATCGAAGACCTGGCGGGGCTGCTTCGGGTTGGGCATGATCGCGTCGACCGGGATCTCGGCGAATCGAGCACCGGGCACCGGGCTCAGCACGGGTTCCGGCTCGCGGACCGGCGCTCCGGCCGGCACCGCGGCGACGGCGACGGTGCCGGCGTCGTCCAGGTGCTCGTTCTCCGGATCTGCCGTCGCGGTGCCAGCGGCAGCCGGCGCCGGCCCGGTCGGGATCAGCGCCCCCAGGCCCCTACCCAGACCGCCCCGAGGACGGTTCTTCATGCCACGCCTCCCAGCGACTCGTCCGCACTACGCATTCCGGCCCACCGGCTCCTTGACGCCGCGCTCGGCGATCTCCTGGGCGGCCTCGAAGTAACTCGTGGCGCCCCGCGAACCGGGATCGTAGGTCATCACCGACTGGCCGTAGCTCGGTGCCTCGGAGACCCGGACGTTGCGGGGGATGACCGCCTGGAGAACCTTGTCGCCGAAGTGGTTCCGGACGTCCTGCTCGACGGCGTCGGCCAACCGGGTGCGACGGTCGTACATGGTCAGCAGGATGGTGGAGACATCGAGCTTCGGATTGAGGTGCTGGCGTACCAGGTTGATGTTGTTGATCAGCTGGTTGAGCCCTTCCAGCGCGTAGTACTCGCACTGGATCGGGATCAGCACCTCCTGCGCGGCAACCAGAGCGTTGACCGTGAGCAGGCCGAGCGAGGGCGGGCAGTCGATGAAGACGTAGTCGAACTCGCCCGGGTAGGCGGCGATCGCCCGATCCAGGCGCGACTCCCGGGCCACCACCGACACGAGCTCGATCTCCGCACCGGCCAGGTCGATGGTCGCGGGAACGCACCAGAGGTTGGGGATGCCCTCGACCGCCTGCGCCACCTCGGCCAGCGGCATGCTGTTGATCAGGCAGTCGTACACGTCGGGGATTCCGGTGTGGTGTGGGACGTTGAGCCCGGTCGAGGCGTTGCCCTGCGGGTCGAGGTCGACCACGAGCACCCGGTTGCCGTGCAGGGCGAGCGCCACCGCAAGGTTGACGGTGGTGGTGGTCTTACCCACCCCACCCTTCTGGTTGGCGACGCACATGACCCGGGTCCGGTCCGGCCGAGGCATGGTCACCTCGCCACTGGGATTCAGGATCTGCACGGCGCGCATCGCCTCCATAGCCAACGGTGGGTCATCCTCTTCGCGCGTCGGGGTTTCACGTGAAACGTACGTGGGATCGGCCGCCATGGCGGCCAACGACTCGGTCGAAGCGACAGGTGCGTCGGCGGCCACCGGCGCGGCGTCCCGAACGGCCGCCGCAGTGGGTTGGTGTGGGACGGCCGGCTCGAAGCGAACCGCCGCGGCGGTGTTACGGCGACCTGAGGTCGACCGCACCTCGGCGGCGTTGATCGGTCGACTCGACGCCTCCGGCGTCCGACGACCACTCGCCGGCTCCGGAATGGCCGAGCCCTCCGGCCGCCCGGCACCCGACGACGGGTCGAGCGCTGCCGGCGGATCGCCGTCGTTAGGTCGGGTCGATGGCCCGGTCTCGCCGGGCGACCAGCTCGGGTAGTCGGTTTCACGTGAAACGGGATCGCTGGTCGACCCGGTCACGCGTGGATCGTCGTACCTGCCGTCGTCATGCACCTGTCATCCCTGCCCGCTTCGGATGGTCGGTCCGCGCCCCGGTCAACTTGGCCGCATCCTCGCCCGCAACCCGGAGCGTACGGCCCGCGGGAGCGGTCGGAAACCCGCGACGTCCGTCACCCGCTCCACACTATCGACGCGCGGTCAGCCTACGGCGGACGGGCGCGGCCGGTCCACGTCGGGTTCTCATCCCCTCGTCCATCCGTACCGGTACAACGAGGCAACCCACCGGCCGGAAGCCCGATGGCGCGAAGTGTCAACCTCGGCGGGAGCGTCCACCCCGGGCGCGTTTCTTGGTCGCCGGGCGGGCCGGGCCGACCATCCGCTCGCGCACGATCTCCACAACCGTGGTGGGCGGGTCGATCACCCCGACGCCGCACAGCTGCACGGTCGGCTCCCCGCCGCCAAGTCGCGCCACCACCTCGGCGTGCTCCTCGATCTCGGCGGCGGCGGACGAGCCCTTGAGCGCCAGCAGCCGACCGCCGCGAACCGCCAGGGGAAGGCTCCAGCCCGCGAGCCGATCCAGGGGTGCGACCGCGCGCGCGGTCACCACGTCTCCGCTGATCGGCTCCCGGCCACTCGACCCGCTGGCCGCCTCGTCGGCCCGGCCACGGAACACCCGCACCGACTTGGCCAGACCGAGTCGCTCGACGACCTCGATCAGGAACGACGTCCGCCGGGCCAGCGGCTCGATCAGGGTGACAGTGAGGTCGGGGCGGGCGATGGCCAGGACGAGACCCGGCAGACCGGCGCCGGAGCCGACGTCGAGCACGGTCGCGCCGGACGGGATCCGCTCGGCGACCGCGGCGCAGTTGAGCAGGTGCCGATCCCAGATCCGGGGTGCCTCCCGGGGGCCGATCAGGCCGCGGACCACCCCGTCGGTGGCCAGCAGTTCGGCGTACGCGGCGGCCAGGTCGAGGCGGTCACCGAAGAGGGTCAGCGCGGCCGGGGCCAGCTCGGGCGGCAACGCCGCGTCGGCCGGTGACGGGGAGGTGTCCCGCCCGGTCGATTCGGCATCGGCGTCGACGGTGGCGGGGCGGACAGCGGACGGCCCGGGCGGCGTGCCGCCCGGGCCGGACACGGCGTCGGCCGTGATGTCGTCGTGGGTCACCCGGTCAGTCCGCCGGCCGTACGACGATGCGCCGGTTCGGCTCCACACCCTCGGACTCGCTCGCCACGCCGGACATGGCGTTCACGACGTCGTGCACGCACTTGCGCTCGAACGCGGACATCGCGTCCAGGCGGACCGGCTCGCCGTACTCCTTGACCTTCTCGACGGCGTTCTTGGCGACCGCGGCGAGTTCCTTACGGCGGTTCGCCCGGTAGCCACCGACGTCGAGCAGCAGACGGCTCGGCGTACCGGTCTGCCGGAAGACGGCAAGGCGGGTCAGCTCCTGGAGGGCCTCCAGGGTGGCCCCGCGCTGGCCGACCAGATTCTGCAGCCGCTCGCCGACCACCTCGACCATCGGACGGCCGGCGGCGACCAGCTCGTCGATGTCGCCGTCGTAGTCGAGGATGTCGAGCAGTCCTTCGACGTAGTCGGCGGCGATCTCGCTCTGCCGGAACAGGTCACCCTCGCCCACAGCCTTCTTCACCCGGGTGCCAGCGGCGGTGTCGGTGTCGTCGTCCGCCTCGGTGTCATCGGCTTCGGTGTCGTCGCCGTCCACCGCGAGCGTGGCGGTCTCCTCCTCGTCCAGGGACTGCTCGGCGCGGGGGATGCTGGTCTCGGTCACGGTCTCATCTCCGTACTCGCTCGGCCGGACCGTCGGGTCCGACTGGTTTCCCGGGGCCGGCTGGAGGTTGCCGGTGCCCACAGGCACGTCTGTACGGGCAGTGTCGCCCGTGGCCGCGCGGTGCGCGGTCGGTTCCGCCCGGCGCCGGCCGTACGGCGGCTGCGCGGTGCGGAACGGGCCGCCGCCGGATCACCGGCGGCGGCCCTCGTAGGTCAGCCCTGCCGCTTGGCGGGGCGGCTCTTCTTCGGGTTGTTTGCGGGCTTGGCGCCCGGCTTCGGCCCGGCCACCTTGGGCGCGGTCGCCTTGACCGGTGCCGGCGGGGCCGTCTTGCCACGACCGAACAGGCCACCGGACTTGGCAGGCTGCACCGGGTTACGGCTGGCGGCGGGCGCGACGGCCTTCTTGGCGGTCACCGGCGGCGGGAACTTCCGCAGCACCCACTGCTGCTGGCCGAGGGTGAAGAGGTTGTTGGTGACCCAGTAGATGATGACGCCGATCGGGAAGATCGCGCCGGAGATCAGCAGCGACGCGGGGATGCCGTAGAGCATCAGTCGCTGGATCATCCGCTGCTGCGGGTCCTCGGCCCAGCCGGTCTTGAGGATCATCTGACGGCTGGTCAGGTAGGTGGTGGCGATCATGACCAGGACCAGGACACCAGCAATGATCTTTACGGTGCTGCCGTTGGCGCCGAGGCTGGCCAGCTCGTCGGCAGTGGAGCCGAACTTGCCGGCGATCGGGGCGGTGAAGAGCTTCGCCTGCGAGGCGCTCTGGAACTGGTCGGCGGTCCAGCCGTAGAGGGTCTTGCTCTGCTTGTCCGGGTCGAGCCGGCGCAGCACGTGGAAGAGGCCCAGGAAGACCGGGATCTGAAGGAACATCGGAAGGCAACCCATAAGCGGGTTGGCCTTCTCCTTCTTGTAGAGCTCCATCATTTCTTTCTGGAGCGTCTCCCGGTCACCCTTGTGCTTCTCCTGAAGCTCCTTGACCTTGGGCTGGAGCGCCTGCATCGCCCGCTGCGACTTGATCTGCTTGACGAAGACCGGGAACAGGATGACCCGGACGGTGACCACCAGGAAGATGATGGCCAGGATCCAGGCGAAGTTGGTGCCGATCACCGCGCCGACGGGCACCCCGATGGCGTCCCAGGCAGAGTGCCAGGTCAGCAGGATCCACGAAATCGCGTAGTAGATCCAGTCGAGACTCAGACTCAATTCGGGGCTCCAGTCACATCAGCACGACGGCGGCCGCCCGGCTCCGGCACCGGGTCATATCCACCAGGGTGAAAGGGGTGGCAGCGCAACAACCGCCGGGCCGCCAGCACGGCTCCCCGGAGCGCGCCATGCCGAACGACCGCCTCCTGGGCGTACGCACTGCACGACGGGTAGAACCGACAGCGAGCCGGCAGTGCCGGACTTATCCACCGACGGTACGCGATGATGGGCGCGATCAGCACCTTGGCACCGGTTGTCGACGGCCGTGGGCTGCTCTGCTCGGTGCCGCTCATCGGGACCGCCGTTCGCGCGGCGACCTGGCGACCGCGATGGCGGCGTCCAGGTCGGTGGCGAGTCGAGGGTACGACGCCTGCGCCGCGGCGGGGAGCGCCCGGACGACCAGGGTGCTGCCGTCGGGCAGGTCGGTCAACCGTTCCCGGACCAGCGCCCGCAGTCGGCGCCGGACCCGGTTACGGGTCACCGCGTTGCCGACCGCCTTGGACACGACGAAGCCGGCACGGGACGGCACGGACGACTGCTCCGCACTGTTGTCCCGTACCGGCTCCGGCGAGGTCGATGTGCTGGGGTCGACGGTTGCCGGCACGGTCAGGTGGACCACGACGGCGCCACGTCCGGCGCGTCGGCCACCGCGAACCGCTGCGGCGAAGTCAGTGCTGCGCCGCAGTCGCTGTGCGGCGGCCAGCACGACTGCCCACGTCCCCTGGACCGGCCCGGTCGGCTCAGGCCGACAGGGTGGTGCGACCCTTGGCGCGACGGCTCGACAGGATGGCACGGCCGGCACGGGTGCGCATGCGCAGCCGGAAGCCGTGGGTCTTCGCGCGCCGGCGGTTGTTCGGCTGGTAGGTGCGCTTGCTCACGTCAGGCTCTCCGTTTTCGTACGCGCCCCGCGCGACGGGATCGCCGGGGTCGTGTGGTGGTCCAGGCCACCTCGACGGTGGCCCACGATCGGTGCTGTCCGGCGGAGCGGGGACTTCGGTGTTGCGGGGATGCGACCGCGGACAGCAAGCACCCATCACCCTAGCAGAGGGCGAGAAAGCAGCCGTTCCAGCCTACGCAGGGGGGCAATGACCGTCAAACACCCCGAGCAGGGGACAACGGGACGCGCCCGAGGCCGAAGGGCGGTTTTCGCTGATGCCGACAAGGGCGCCGCCGCGTCGCCGGTTGATGGCGCAGGGACAACGCTGTTACCGTGCCCGATTGCGGTGAGCGTCGGAAGCTCCGGTCGTCGCGCAGGCAAGACCGGACATGGCAGTGAATCGTTCGGCACGGTGAACCCGCTTCAGCGCCCGTTCAGGCGGGGGCAGGTCCCACCCGCGTCCGGCGGCGGCCACAATCGGTCGATACACAGGCTGTGGATAACTTGTGGATGACCACCGGTCGACCGTCCGGGTGGGTGTTGTTCCACCCGCGAACGCGGCGGGCCCGGGACGGCCGGCTGGCAGACAGCGGCGGCCGGGAGCAGAAGCGAGGGGGTGGCACGACGGTGGCCGGTACGACCGACCTTGCCGCAGTGTGGTTAGCGGCGACCGACGAGCTCGCCGACGAGATCATCTCCGCCCAGCAGCGTGCCTATCTCCGACTGACCCGGCTGCGAGCGATCGTCGAGGACACCGCACTGCTCTCCGTTCCGGACGCGTTCACCCGTGACGTGATCGAGTCACGACTGCGCCCGGCGATCACCGAGGCGCTCACCCGCCGGCTGGGCCGACCGATTCAGGTCGCGGTCACCGTTCGGGTGGCCGAGGACGCCAGCGGCCGACCGGCCGGCACCGTCTACCGCAGCGCCCCGGAGACCGGGCAGCTCGACATCGACGGCCCCGGTATGGCGCCGTTCGACGACGACCAGGGCGGTCGACCGTCTGCCGACGCGATGATCCCTGAGCAGTCGCCCGAGCCGGGTCCGCCGCCAGCGCCGGCGGGTCCGCCGCCAGCGCCGCCCGTGGAGGGGCATCGCGCGGGGTTGATTCCGGCCAGCAGGGACGGGCAGGAGGCGTTGTTCAGCGCTGCCTTCGCGGAGCCCCTGCGTCCCTCCCGACCGGGTCCGGACCGGCGTGGCTACGACGAGCAGGCTGCCCGCCTGGACCCGTCCGGCCCCGACACCCGGCCCTACGAGCCCCGCTACCGGGACGACTCGGCGTCGCCACGCGACCAGCACGTGATCCGTTCGCTGCCTCGGGACAGCGGTACGGACAGCGGCCCGGGTCGCAGCGCGGTGGACCATCGGGCCGGTGGCCGCGACGACCGTCGGTTGCCAGGTGCCGACACCGGCGGAAACCGGCTCAACCCGAAGTACATGTTTGAGACGTTCGTCATCGGCTCGTCCAACCGCTTCGCCCACGCGGCGAGTGTGGCGGTGGCGGAGTCGCCGGCCAAGGCGTACAACCCGCTGTTCATCTATGGGCACTCCGGGTTGGGCAAGACGCACCTGTTGCACGCCATCGGGCACTACGCCACGACACTCGGCAACGCCCGCTCGGTCCGGTACGTCTCGACCGAGGAATTCACGAACGACTTCATCAACTCGCTCCGGGACGACAAGACCAGCGCGTTCCAGCGGCGCTACCGCGACGTCGACATCCTGTTGATCGACGACATCCAGTTCCTGGAGAACCGCGAGCGCACCCAGGAGGAGTTCTTCCACACCTTCAACACGCTGCACAACGCCAACAAGCAGATCGTGATCACGTCCGACCGGTCGCCGCGTCAGCTCGCGACCCTCGAGGACCGGATGCGAACCCGGTTCGAGTGGGGGCTGCTGGCCGACATCCAGCCGCCGGATCTGGAGACCCGGATCGCGATCCTGCAGAAGAAGGCGGCGCAGGAGCGGATGTACGCCCCGCCGGACGTGTTGGAGTTCATCGCCTCCCGGGTGTCGAACTCGATCCGGGAGCTGGAGGGCGCGCTGATCCGGGTGACCGCGTTCGCCAGCCTGACCCGGTCGACCGTCGAGCTGTCGCTGGCCGAGGAGGTGCTTCGGGACTTCATGCCCGACGGCGCCGGTCCGGAGATCAACGCTGACCAGATCATGGCCTCGACCGCTGACTACTTCGGGGTGAGCCTGGAGGACCTGCGTGGCCAGTCCAGGTCCCGGGTGCTGGTCAACGCCCGCCAGGTGGCCATGTACCTGTGTCGGGAGTTGACCGAGCTGTCGCTGCCCCGGATCGGGCAGGCGTTCGGTGGCCGGGATCACACCACTGTGATGCACGCCGACCGCAAGATTCGTCAGCAGATGGCGGAACGCCGCTCGCTGTACAACCAGATCGCCGAGCTGACCAACCGGATCAAACAGAACAGCTGAGGCGTACGACGGCCCTCGCGGCGGCGCACAGCCGCAGGACACGCCCGACCGGATCTCCGGTCGGGCGTTCTTTTGGTCCGTGAGCTGGACTCTCGACATGGTGGAGACCACAGCATTGAGGCCGTGACCGCCTCGATCCCCGCTCGTTGTCCACAGCTCGTTATCCACCGTCGGTGGATAACTACGGTCCGTCCTCCGCCAGTTACCCACAGGCTGTGGAGAAACCCTGTGTACGAAGCTGTGGACGCCTGGGGACGACCGTCAGGTTATCCACCGATCATCATCAACCTGTGTACGAGCTGTTGAAGGTTCTGGGGATGACGGCAATGGTGATCTTCCCCGCGATCCACAGGCTTGGGGAGAAAGTCGGTGGATTACCGGTGGACAACCGGTGGACAACGGTGGACAACCGGCCGTCGTCGCCGGGCTGTGGACACACGGGCCGGTTGTACCCCCGGTTCTCCACAGCTAAATCACCGGTGGATAACCTGCCTGGCCTGCGCAGACCTCGGTTTTCCACAGTTTGCACAGGTGCGATGAAGACGATGAGTTATCTCTTCTAAGAGAACAAAAACCAATCATCACCGTTGGGCTTTCTGTGGATCGGGCCGAACGCTGTCGGATCAGCCGGTCAGCATCGACACGATCCATGGGGTCGGGCGCACAGCCGATGTCCCCGCGCCCTAAGGTGCGATGGGTACCCGCACGGTCGGGCGGGACGGTAGGCAGCGGTCGGCATGAGAGAGTTGTCGCTGACGTCGACGCGGAGGCATTGATGAAGTTCCGAGTGGAGCGCGACGCGCTCGCCGAGGCTGTGGCGTGGACCGCGAAGAGCCTGCCCAACCGGCCATCCGTACCGGTGCTCGCCGGGGTGATGCTCCGCGTCACCGACGGCAACCTGCGGGTCTCCGGGTTCGACTACGAGGTCTCCAGCCAGGTGACCGTCGAGGTGCAGGGCGACGCCGACGGCGCCGCGCTCGTCTCCGGCCGCCTGCTCGCCGAGATCACCAAGGCGTTGCCGGCCAAGCCGGTCGACATCGCCGCGGTCGGCGCGCATCTCGAGTTGGTCTGTGGCAGCGCCCGGTTCACGCTGCCCACCATGCCGGTGGAGGACTACCCCGCGCTGCCGGAGATGCCGCAGAGCGCCGGCACTGTCGATGCCGCAGCGTTCGCCACCGCGGTGGCCCAGGTGGCCATCGCCGCCGGTCGCGACGAGACGCTGCCGATGATGACCGGTGTCCGCGTCGAGCTGTCTGGCGACACCCTGTCGATGCTCGCCACCGACCGTTACCGGTTGGCGCTGCGCGAGATCCAGTGGCGGCCGGACGACCCCGAGGTGAGCATCAACGCCCTGGTGCCCGCCCGCACCCTGAACGACACCGCCAAGGCCCTCGGCCCGCTGGGCGGCGAGGTCACCCTCGCCCTTGCCCAGGGCGCTGCGGGCGAGGGCATGGTCGGCCTCGCCGGCGGCACCCGACGTACCACCAGCCGGCTGCTCGACGGCGCCAACTACCCGCCGGTGCGGTCGCTCTTCCCGGCCACGCACAACGCCGCGGCCCGGGTGCCGGTCAGCACGCTGATCGAGGTGGTCAAGCGGGTCGCGCTGGTCGCCGAACGGACCACCCCGGTGCTGCTCAGCTTCAGCGCCGACGGCCTGGTGGTCGAGGCCGGCGGTTCCGAGGAGGCGCGGGCCAGCGAGGCGATGGAGGCCACCTTCACCGGTGAACCGCTGACCATCGGCTTCAACCCGCAGTACCTCATCGACGGTCTGGCAAACCTGGGCGCTCAGACGGCCGTGCTCTCGTTCGTCGACGCCTTCAAGCCCGCGGTGATCTCTCCCGCTGGCGAGGATGGCGAGGTCATTCCGGGGTACCGGTACCTCATCATGCCGATCCGCGTCTCGCGCTGATCGCGCCCAGCAACACCCAGATCCACGGAGGTAGAAACACATGCAGCTCGGCCTGGTAGGACTCGGCCGTATGGGCGGCAACATGCGGGAGCGGTTGCGTTCGGCCGGGCACGAGGTGGTCGGCTTCGACCACAACGCGCAGATCAGCGACGTCACGACCATCGCCGGCCTGGCAGAGAAGCTTGAGTCGCCGCGCGCGGTCTGGGTCATGGTGCCCGCCGGTGTCACCGACGCTACGATCGACGAGCTCGCCGAGGTGCTCGGCGAGGGCGACATCATCATCGACGGCGGCAACTCACGCTTCAGCGACGACGCCCCCCGCGCGGAGCGGCTCAACCAGCGGGGCATCGGCTACATGGACGTCGGGGTCTCCGGTGGCGTCTGGGGCCGGCAGAACGGCTACGGGCTGATGGTCGGCGGCGCCCAGGAGCACGTGGACCGCCTGATGCCGATCTTCAACGCGCTCAAGCCGGAGGGTGAGTTCGGCTTCGTGCACGCCGGCCCCGTCGGTGCCGGGCACTACTCGAAGATGGTGCACAACGGCATCGAGTACGGCCTGATGCACGCCTACGCCGAGGGCTACGAGCTGATGGCCGCCTCGGAGCTGGTGACCAACGTGCCGGGCGTCATCAAGTCCTGGCGGGAGGGCACCGTCGTCCGTTCCTGGCTGCTCGACCTGCTCGACCGGGCGCTCGACGAGGACCCGGAGCTTGCCGACCTGAGCGGCTACACGGAGGACACCGGCGAAGGCCGGTGGACGGTCGACGAGGCGGTCCGGCTGGCGGTGCCGCTGAACGTCATCACCGCTTCGCTGTTCGCCCGGTTCGCCTCGCGGCAGGACGACTCGCCCGCCATGAAGGCCGTCTCCGCGCTGCGTCAGCAGTTCGGTGGCCACGCCGTCCACAAGCGCTGAGCGGTATCCACAACCTGTGTACGTTCACCGGCTGGAACTGGTCGACTTCCGCTCGTACGAGCGGGTCGCCGTCGACCTCCAGCCGGGAGCGAACGTCCTGATCGGCGCCAACGGCGTCGGCAAGACCAACCTCGTCGAGGCGCTGGGCTACGTGGCGACCCTGGACTCGCACCGGGTCGCCACCGACGCGCCTCTGGTCCGGATGGGCGCCACGTCCGCGGTGATCCGCTGCGCGGTGGTGCACGACGGCCGCGAGCTCCTGGTTGAGCTGGAGATCGTGCCCGGCAAGGCCAACCGGGCCCGACTGGGCCGCTCACCGGCGCGGCGGGCCCGGGACGTGCTCGGGGCGCTTCGGCTGGTGCTCTTCGCCCCGGAAGATCTTGAGCTGGTCCGGGGTGATCCGGCCGAGCGCCGCCGCTACCTGGACGACCTGCTGGTCAACCGACAGCCCCGGTTCGCGGGCGTGCGGGCCGACTACGAGCGGGTCGTCAAGCAGCGCAACGCCCTGCTGCGCACCGCATACCTGGCCCGCAAGACCGGTGGCTCCAGGGGTGGCGACCTCGGCACCCTCGCGGTCTGGGACACCCACCTGGCCCAGCACGGTGCGGAGCTGCTCGCCGGCCGCCTGGAGCTGGTGGCCGCGCTCACCCCGCACGTGGCGAAGGCGTACGACGCGGTGGCGGCCGGTCGGGGTGCGGCGAGCATCACCTACCGGCCGTCGATCGAGCTGGCCGAGCCGACCACCGACCGGGCCGCGCTGGCCGAGGCGTTGACGGCGGCCCTGGCCGCGTCCCGCTCCGCCGAGATCGAGCGGGGCACCACCCTGGTCGGCCCGCACCGCGACGAGTTGGCGCTGAGCCTCGGCCCACTGCCAGCCAAGGGGTACGCCAGCCACGGCGAGTCCTGGTCGTTCGCCCTCGCGTTGCGGTTGGCCGGGTACGACCTGTTGCGCTCCGACGGCATCGAGCCGGTGCTGGTGCTCGACGACGTCTTCGCGGAGTTGGACACCGGCCGCCGGGAGCGGTTGGCGGAGCTGGTCGGCGGGGCGAGTCAGCTGCTGGTCACCTGCGCCGTGGACGAGGACGTGCCGGCCGCCCTGCGCGGCACCCGCTACCAGGTCGGCGAAGGGACGGTACGCCGTGTCGGATAAGCCAGGCACCGATCGGCCAGCGGCTGGCGACACCCCGGCTGCGCGTACCCCGAAGGCGGCGGAGGGATCGGCGGGCGGTGAGTCGGCGGCGGCCGCCAGCGGGCCGGAGCTGGCCCGGGCGGTGCTCGACGCGGCGCTGTCCCGACGGCAGGCGGCGGCCCGCGCCCGGCGTACCCCCGGCGGCGGCGGCGACGCTGCCGGCGGTTCGGGGCGGCGGTTGCGCGGTTACTCCGGCCCCGGCCCCGACCCGCGCGATCCGCAGCCGCTCAGCGCCGTGCTGAACCGGCTGGTGAAGGCGCGCGGCTGGCAGCAGCCGGCGGCCGAGGCCACCGTGTTCGGCGCCTGGGAGCGGGTCGTCGGCGCGGAGGTCGCGCAGAACAGTCGCCCGGTGAAGTTGGAGAACGGCGAGCTGACAGTGGAGGCGCGCTCGACCGCCTGGGCCACCCAGCTGCGGCTGCTCGCCGGCTCGCTGCTCAAGCAGATCGCCAGCGAGGTCGGGCACAACGTGGTGCGCAAGCTGCACATTCACGGCCCGGCCGCGCCCTCCTGGGGGAAGGGCCCGCGCCGGGTACGCGGCCGGGGTCCGCGCGACACGTACGGCTGAGCCGACGTTCAGCCGCGTCGGTCGGCCTCGCGGGCTGCCCGCTTGCGTTCCCGCTGCTCCCGGGTGAAGCGTTTGCGCTCGGCCAGGTCACGTTTCCACGCCTCGCGGGCCTCGGCCGAGCCGCCCTGCACCGCGCCCTGCACACCCTCGGCCGGGCCGGCGAGGTGCCGGAAGGCCCAACGCATCAATCGGCCGCCCTCGCCAGGGGCCCTGGTGACCGCGCCGTCCTCGCTCATCTGCCGCCCTCTTCCCCGCGTCGCCTCGCCGGTTCTCGCCCGTCGCACGAGCAGACCTTTGGGGCACCAATGGTTGGTGTACCAATGATCGGTACGATAGTCACCGTGCGGAGAGAGGGCAACCGATGAGCGAACGACCGGACGGCGTCGACCCGCTGGCCCTGGAGCAGGTCGACCCGCTGGCCCTGGAGCAGCAGGTCTGCTTCGCCCTCTCGGTCGCCGCCCGCAGCGTGGTGGCCGTGTACCGGCCGCTGCTGGAGCCGATGGGGCTGACCCACCCGCAGTACCTGGTGATGTTGGCGCTCTGGCAGCACGCGCCGTTGTCCGGTCGCGACCTCAGTCGCCTGCTCCAGCTCGACCCGGGCACGCTGTCACCCCTGCTGAAGCGGCTGGAGGCGGCCGGCTACCTGCGCCGGGAACGCGACCCGAACGACGAGCGCAGCCTCGCCGTCACCCTCACCGCCAGCGGTGCAGCGCTGCGGAGTCAGGCCGAGCAGATCCCGGCCGCGATCGTGCAGCGGCTCGGGCTGCCCGTCGAGGACCTGCAACACCTGCACGCGGTGCTCACGCAGCTGATCTCGGCCGCCAACCGACCGGCCGCCGCGGAGACTGACGCGGCGGCTCAGGCGTCGGCGTAGACGGCGAACCCGCGCTCGGCGCAGCGCCGGTAGAACGCGGCCAGCACGCCCAGCTCGGCGCAGGTGAAGTTCCACTGCGGCGGGTCACCGCGCTCGTCACGCAGCGCGTCGAGCCGGCTCTCCAGCCAGCGCAGCTGCTGCTCGGCCAACCGACCGTCGCCGAGCAGGGAGCGCAGCACGATGCTCACCGACTCGAAGGTGACCGCCTCGCCGGTCGCGCGGTGCGCGGCCACGAACCGCTCGATGCCGCTCGCGATCCAGGAGCAGCCGTCCGGGTCGATCACCGGGTCCTCGTCCTCGGCGGCGGCGTCTGTGGCGTACAACACACCTTCGAGGCCGAGAAGCAGATCCACCAACTCGGTGTACGCGGTTGCCCGGATGGTGCCGGTCTTCGCGATCAGCTCGGCCAACGCCGCGGTCGGCGCGGAGATGCGCGGCAGGTCGACGATCTCGCCGAAGTCGACGAACTCGGCCGGCGCGACCGGATCGTAGAAGCGGCCGGTCCGCGGCCAGTGCACCGCGACGTTGTCCAGCCCCATCTGTCACCTCTTAAAGAGCACGTGTCGGGTCGATCGGGTCGATCGTCCCGGTTCCAACCGGTAAAGATCAAGGCTGGTTCCGGGGCGCCGCAAACGTACGGCACTGACGCTTCGGCCGCGACCCCCGACCCGCCCGACAGCGGGTCAACCCGTTCCGGGGCGGCGCGTGCGATGAGGGCCTGGCGTGTGGGGGGAGTCGTGGGCGGCGGGGTTCTGCCGGCTATGGACTTCTCAGCCGCCTCGCTGAGGGTGCCGAGTGGTGGTTCTGTCCCCCACGCACAGTAGGATTGACAGCGAGACGAAGACCCGGTGCGGGAGTGGGACGGGGCCGGTGGCCCCAGATTCATTCTCCACGTCGGGTCGAGCCGATCGCGATCCGCGGGCAACCGCGGCGACCGGCGCGTTCGACCCGCTGTCCGGAGTTCTCCGGCGCCGGTCCGCGCGCCGACGTCGCGTCCTGTCCGCCGAACCCGCGCCCGACGCGCCCTACCGGCGCGGCTGACGCGAGAAAGTGGCCGAGGGTGGCAGCGCAGGACAAGCAGGAGTACGGCGCAGAGTCGATCACCGTTCTCGAGGGGCTGGAGGCGGTTCGCAAGCGGCCCGGTATGTACATCGGGTCCACCGGCGAGCGCGGTCTGCACCACCTCGTCTGGGAGGTCGTCGACAACGCTGTCGACGAGGCGCTGGCAGGATACTGCGACACCATCGACGTGGTGCTGCTCGCCGACGGCGGCGTCCGGGTCACCGACAACGGCCGTGGTTTCCCCGTCGACCTTCACCCGAAGCTCAAGAAGCCCGGTGTCGAGGTCGCGTTGACCATCCTGCACGCGGGCGGCAAGTTCGACGGCAAGGCGTACGCGGTCTCCGGCGGTCTGCACGGCGTCGGTGTCTCCGTCGTGAACGCGCTCTCCACCAAGATGTTCGTCGAGATCCACAAGTCCGGCAACGTGTGGCGGCAGCACTACACCAACTCCAAGCCGAGCCCGCTGGAGAAGGGCGAGGCCACCGACCGCACCGGCTCGGCGGTCTCCTTCTGGCCCGACCCCGACGTCTTCGAGACCGTCGACTTCGACTTCCAGACCATCTACCGACGCCTGCAGGAGATGGCCTTCCTCAACCGCGCCCTGCGCATCCACCTGCTCGACGAGCGGGTGGCCGAGGAGGAGGACGGCCGGCAGCGCGAGGTGACCTTCTACTACGAGGGCGGCATCGCGGACTTCGTCCGGCACCTCAACGCCTCGAAGAGCCCGATCCACAAGACAGTGGTCGAGTTCGAGGCCGAAGAGGAGGGCATGTCACTCGAGATCGCCATGCAGTGGAACGAGTCGTACGGCGAGTCGGTCTACACCTTCGCCAACACGATCAACACCCACGAGGGCGGCACCCACGAGGAGGGCTTCCGGTCCGCGCTGACCAGCGTGGTCAACCGGTACGGCACCGACAAGAAGCTCCTCAAGGGCGACGAGAAGCTCTCCGGCGAGGACATCCGCGAAGGGCTCGCGGCGATCATCTCGGTCAAGCTGGCCAACCCGCAGTTCGAGGGTCAGACCAAGACCAAGCTGGGCAACACCCCGGTGAAGAGCTTCGTGCAGCGGGTCTGCAACGACCGGCTGGTCGACTGGTTCGACCGCAACCCGGCCGAGGCCAAGATGATCATCACGAAGGCGTCCCAGGCGGCCCGCGCCCGGATCGCCGCCCAGCAGGCGCGCAAGCTGGCCCGGCGCAAGTCGCTGCTGGAGTCCGGCTCGATGCCGGGCAAGCTGGCCGACTGCCAGTCGACCGACCCCCGCGAGTCCGAGGTGTTCATCGTCGAGGGTGACTCGGCCGGCGGCTCGGCCAAGCAGGGTCGCGACCCACGGACCCAGGCGATCCTGCCGATCCGCGGCAAGATCCTCAACGTGGAGAAGGCCCGGATCGACCGGGTGCTGAAGAACAACGAGGTCCAGGCGCTGATCACCGCGCTGGGCACCGGCATCCACGACGACTTCGACATGGAGAAGCTGCGGTACCACAAGGTGGTGCTGATGGCCGACGCGGACGTCGACGGCCAGCACATCCAGACACTGCTGCTCACCCTGCTGTTCCGCTTCATGCGTCCGCTGGTCGAGATGGGGCACGTCTACCTGGCCGCCCCGCCGCTCTACAAGATCAAGTGGAACAAGAAGGGCGACGACGCCCAGTACGCGTACTCCGACCGCGAGCGGGACGGTCTGATCGTGCTGCGCCAGCAGAAGAAGCCGAACGCCAAGCCGGACGACATTCAGCGCTTCAAGGGCCTCGGCGAGATGAACTACCCCGAGCTGTGGGAAACCACCATGAACCCGGCGACGCGTACGCTGCGTCAGGTCACTCTCGACGACGCGGCGACCGCCGACGAGTTGTTCAGTGTGCTGATGGGTGAGGACGTCGAGGCGCGCCGGTCGTTCATTCAGCGCAACGCCAAGGACGTGCGGTTCCTGGACATCTGACGGACTGCTGTGGATCGGCCGGGCACTGCCCGGCCGATCCGGCGGTCCACAGAGTTATCCACAGCTTGGCCGGTATCCACAGCCGTTATCCACAGCACGAAAACGACTCTGAGTCTGATAAGGGTATACAGTGACCGATTCTCCCGAGTCCACACCGAACGAGCCCGAGGTTCCCGCCGAGGCCATCGCCGCGGTGGTCGCGCACGACCGGATCGAACCGGTCGGGCTCGAGGTGGAGATGCAGCGCTCCTACCTCGACTACGCGATGAGCGTCATCGTCGGTCGCGCGCTGCCGGACGTCCGGGACGGCCTCAAGCCGGTCCACCGCAAGATCCTCTACGCGATGTTCGACTCCGGCTACCGTCCGGACCGCGGCTACGTGAAGTGCTCCCGTGTCGTCGGTGACGTGATGGGTCAGTTCCACCCGCACGGCGACTCGGCGATCTACGACGCGCTGGTCCGGATGGCGCAGTCCTGGTCGCTGCGCTACCCGCTGGTCGACGGCAACGGCAACTTCGGCTCGCCGGGTAACGACCCGGCCGCCGCCATGCGATACACCGAGTGCAAGCTCGACCCCCTCGCCATGGAGATGCTGCGGGACATCGACGAGGACACCGTCGACCTGCAGGACAACTACGACGGCCGGGCCAAGGAGCCCACCATCCTGCCGTCGCGGATCCCCAACCTCCTGGTGAACGGCTCCGAGGGCATCGCGGTCGGCATGGCCACCAAGATCCCGCCACACAACCTGCGGGAGATCGGCGCGGCGGTGCAGTGGTGCCTGGAGCACCCGGAGGAGGACGAGGAGACCACCCTCGAAGCCCTGCTCGGCATCGTCAAGGGCCCGGACTTCCCGACCCACGGCCTGATCGTCGGCACCACAGCGATCCAGGACGCGTACCGCACCGGTCGCGGCTCGATCCGGATGCGCGCCGTGGTGGAGGTCGAGGAGGACAAGCGGGGCCGCCCCTGCCTGGTCGTCAGCGAGCTGCCCTACCAGGTCAACCCGGACAACCTCGCCGAGCGGATCGCCGAGCTGATCAAGGAGGGCAAGCTCGCCGGCATCGCCGACATCCGCGACGAGTCCTCCGGTCGTACCGGCATGCGGATCGTCCTGGTGCTCAAGCGCGACGCGGTCGCGAAGGTCGTGCTGAACAACCTCTACAAGCACACCCAGCTTCAGGAGACCTTCGGCGCCAACATGCTGGCCCTGGTCGACGGGGTGCCGCGCACGCTCAACCTGGCCCAGTTCCTCCGCTACTACGTCGAGCACCAGATCGACGTGATCCGCCGGCGGACCGCGTTCCGGCTGCGCAAGGCCGAGGAGCGGGCACACATCCTGCGCGGCCTGGGCAAGGCGCTGGACGCGCTGGACGAGGTGATCGCCCTGATCCGGCGCTCTCCGACGGTGGACGACGCCCGGCAGGGCCTGATCCGGCTGCTGGAGATCGACGAGATTCAGGCGACAGCGATCCTGGACATGCAGCTGCGCCGGCTCGCCGCCCTGGAGCGGCAGCGGATCATCGACGACCTGGCGAAGCTCGAGATCGAGATCGCCGACCTCAAGGACATCCTCGCCAAGCCCGAGCGGCAGCGGAAGATCGTCTCGGACGAGCTGGGCGAGATCGTCACCAAGTGGGGCGACGACCGCCGGACGCAGATCATCCCGTTCGACGGCGAGGTCTCGATGGAGGACCTCATCGCCCGCGAGGACGTGGTCGTCACGATCACCCGCACCGGGTACGCCAAGCGGACCAAGGTCGATCTGTACCGCTCGCAGCGGCGCGGCGGTAAGGGCGTCAGTGGCGCCACGCTGCGGCAGGACGACATCGTCAGCCACTTCTTCGTCTGCTCGACCCACGACTGGATCTTGTTCCTTACGAACAAGGGCCGCGTCTACCGGGCCAAGGCGTACGAGTTGCCGGAGGCCAGTAGGGTAGCCAAGGGCCAACACGTGGCCAATCTGCTCGCCTTCCTACCCGACGAGCAGATCGCGCAGATCATTGAGATCCCGAACTACCAGGTAGCCCCCTATCTGGTACTGGCCACGAAGAACGGCCTGGTGAAGAAGACGCGGCTCGAGGAGTTCGACTCCAACCGTTCCGGCGGCATCATCGCGATCAACCTGCGCGATGAGGACGAGCTGGTCGGTGCTGCGCTGGTTGCGCCGGAGAACGATCTGCTGCTGGTCTCGAAGAAGGCACAGGCGATCCGGTTCAACGCCTCGGACGAGGCGTTGCGGCCGATGGGCCGGGCCACCTCGGGCGTCATCGGCATGCGCTTCACGGACGACGACGTCCTGCTCGCCATGGAAGTCGTGCGGGAAGGTTTGGACGTTCTGGTGGCCACGAACGGGGGATACGCGAAGCGGACCCCGATCGAGGAATACCCGGTGCAGGGCCGGGGAGGTAAGGGCGTGTTGACTGCAAAGATCACCGAACGGCGCGGTGGTCTGGTTGGCGCGGTGGTGATCGATCCGGACGACGAGCTGTTCGCGATCACCAGCAACGGTGGTGTCATTCGGACTCCGGTGAAGCCTGTACGGCGTACGCGTGACCGGAACACAATGGGGGTCAAGCTGATGGACCTCCCGGACGGCGTGACTATCGTGGCGATTGCTCGCAATGCCGACGAGCCTGACGAACAGGACTAGTTGAATGACGGAGACACAGGCGAAGTCGGGGAACTCGGGGACCTCGGCCAAACCGGTCGACGAGGAGGCCGCCAAGGGCGGCACACCAGCGACCGGCCGCGCGGCCGTGGGCCGGGCGACGGTCCCCGCCGACGCGCCTGCCCCGAAGTTCACCAGGGCTCCAGGTATGACACCCCCGCCGGAGCAGCCGGGCGAAGGTGGCGAGTCCGGCGACAAGACCGAGGCGCCCAGCGCCGAGGCGCCGACGTCGGCCGCCGCCAATCCTCCGGCTCCGGCAGCGGCGCCCTCGGCACGTCCGGCCACCACCCAGCCGATCGGTCTCCGGCCCGGTCAGGCCGCGTCAACCGGTTCCACCGGCACCCAGCCGCGGATCACACCCGGGATGACCCAGCCCCAGTCGGACGCGACGCGTACGGCCGCCGCTGCCGGCCGCCCGGCCAGCGGTGGTGGCCTGCCACCGGGGATCGGCAACGCGTCCGCCGTCGGTGCGGCCCGCGTCGGTGACGCGGTGCGTGCGGCGCGTACGTCGGTCAGCTCGGCCGCCTCCCGCGGACCGCGTCGGGCCCGGCTGAACCTCAAGCGGATCGACCCGTGGTCCGTGATGAAGTTCGCATTCGCGGTGTCGGTGGTGCTCTTCATCGTCGTGGTGGTCGCCACCTCGGTGCTCTATCTGGCGCTGGACGCGATGGGTGTGTTCCAGAGCGTCAACGAGAGCCTGAGTGATCTGGTCAACGCCGGCGGTGGGCAGAGCACCAGCGGCTTCCAGATCACCGCCAAGGGCGTGATTCTCAGCTCGGCGCTGATCGGCCTGGTCAACGTGGTGCTGTTCACCGCGCTGGCCACCCTTGGCGCGTTCGTCTACAACGTCTGCGCCGACCTGGTCGGCGGGATCGAGCTGACCCTCGCCGAGCGGGACTGAGTGACCGGGACGCCGGGGCACCGCGGAAAGCGGTCGCTCCGGCGTCCCGTACTCGGGTAGGTTTTGCAGGCGGCGACGAGCCTGGCTCGCAAGCTCGGACCCCGATTTGGGGCCGGCGGAGCGGATGGGTTAATCTTGCTCGTCGCAACGCGGGGCTATAGCTCAGTCGGTTAGAGCGCAGAGCTGATAACTCTGAGGTCGATGGTTCGATTCCATCTAGCCCCACCGCATGTCGTCCGACGGTAGTCGAGCGCGAGGGGTCGCCCCATGTTCAAGAAGCTGCTGATTCTGGCTGGCGTCGTCGGTGTGGCCGCCGTCGTGTTCAACAAGATCAAGGCGTCGAACGACGAGCGTGCCCTGTGGCACGAGGCGACCACCGCGCCCGACCTGCGCTGACGCTCTCGCAACGCGCGGCAATCGCCGCGCAATTCGCGGGGCCCTAGCTCAACTGGCAGAGCACTGCCTTTGCAAGGCAGGGGTTAGGGGTTCGAGTCCCCTGGGCTCCACCAGCACTTTCCCCGGTTGATCTCGGTCCCGAGTACAGCCAAGCCGGTCACGCCGTCCCCTCCTGGCCGATAATCCGGTCAATGGCCGGGGCCGCCCGACGAGCCCCGCGCCGGCAGAACGTGGCCGTAGGTGTCGGCCGTCATCCGGATCGTGGAGTGCCCGAGCAGCTCCATCACCGTCCGCAGCTCCCTCGCCCTGGTCGAGCAGGAGACCAGGTCCAGATCCGACCACACCTCGCCGGCCGCGAGCCGTTCCTTGGCCTGGTCCACGATGTGCGGACTCACGGCGGAGATGGGCTTTGAGGCAGAGGAGCGGTGTGTGCCAGACGAGGTGTTCCCCAGCGATCTTTCCGGCCACTTCTGGGCAACGGTGGAACGCCGGCCGGAACTCGATCGATGGCGCTTCGAGATCCTCGACTATCAGAACAACGTCCTGCTCAGCGGCTTGGCCTGTAGCGAGCGGCAGGCCGCAGCGATTGTCATCGCATGGGACCAGGTGATCACAACGTCGCCCGACGAAGAGGACCCCAGCATGGATTGGGTCGATGACTCGGAATGACGGGGAGATCACCGCCCAGGGGCGCGCAGTCCCTAAAGCATCGCGATCTGGCCGGGCAGTTCGGGCGGACCGGACAGCACTGCGCGGAGCTTGTTGATCTGCGGGAACTCACTCGCTCCCGCCTCGCCCCATAGGCTCCGCCACTCCGAGTCGTCGCCGAGGACCCGGTCAAGTGCTCCGACCGCCAACTGTGGCAGGTCGTCGTCCAAGTCGAGGGATTCACCAGCAAGCAGGAAATCCGGCGCGTACGGCGAGGTTATCGGGTCTCCTCCGGGCATCGGAGACGCCACGATGGCCGCTGCGGCGATGGCCGAGGCGGCGTCGTCATGGTCGAGGTACCCGGTGTTGAATGCTGCCGTTGTCAGAGCAGCACGAACCATTGCCGGCCGGGCAGGCGGATCGGCATCGTGGAGGTCACCGCACCAGTCGGCGGCGCTGTCGTTGTCGAACGGGCCGTCATCCCAGGTGCCCATGTGCTCCTCCTTCACGTTCCCGGTGAGCGGATCATGAAGCCAAGCGGGGACGGACGCAAGGCGCGAGAGCGCTTGGTTGTACAGCCATCGATACAGCCAAGCTGGCCGACGGACGTGGGTCACGAGCGGCGGCAGCCGTTCGGGCACCCTCGCCTCCAGTTGCTTCGATGCAGATCAGTGACGCCAGACGACCTGAAGTCGGCCGCGAAGCGGATGGCCGAGTTGGGGGTCGGTGCGCTGCCGATCTGCGGCGACGACAACCGGCTCAAGGTCTTTGTCATCTGGCCGCCGGAGCCGCCGGAGCCGACACCGCCGTCAGGCGGTAGGAGTGAGCGGGACGGTCTCGCCACGGGCGATGGTGCGTACCTGCTTTGCCCAACCTCGGCGGCGGGCCTCGTCGACGAAGTGCGCCAGCGGTGAGCGGAACACCGGGTAGTCGTCGTAGTGGATCGGCACGGTCAGCTGTGGACGGACCAGCTCCACCAGGTCCGCGCCCTGGCGGGCGTCCATGGTGAGCAGGATCCCGGCGACCTTCGTGCCGCCGAGGTGGATCAGCATCGCGTCGATGTCCGGATAGCGTTCGGGGATCGCGGTGAGTAGCGGCCGGTTGAGGGTGTCGCCGGTGACGTAGAGCCGGAACTCCCGCCGCCCGGAGCGTTCCACGTCAATCATCGTGCCCATCACGTCGGGCATCAGCAGGTCCAGTGCGCCCGGGCCGTGCTGGCCGGGCATCGAGGTCAGCCGCACTGTCGTACCGTCGCGGTGCAGCTCCCGGGACGACCACGTCGGCAGACCCTGGGCGGCCCGGAAGCCCCAGCGGCGCAGCTTGCGTTCCGCCGCGGGGGTGGTGATGATGGGCAGCTCGCGGGCCAGTTCCCGACGGGCCACCCGATCGAAGTGGTCGCCGTGCAGGTGGGAGAGGACCACCGCGTCCAGCTCCGGGAGCTGGGCGATCCGCAGCGCCGGGTCCGTGCGTCGGCGCGACCACAACCCCTTGCCCAGGTACGCCCGTTGACCCCGGTGCAGGAAGTTCGGGTCGGTCAACAGGGTGAAGCCGCCGATCCGCAGCACCGTCGTCGCGGTACCGATGAACGTCACCTGGGGTTGCTCCACCATCGCGCCCACCTCCTGCGGCTCCGGTACCCCGATGAGCCGTCGGCATGCGGCTCAGCCCTTGACGCCGCTGACGGGCCGACCAGTGCACGCGTGCGGGTCAGGTGTCGGAGCGCGCGATCCGGACGGCGACGCCGTCGAGGGATCAACTCCAGCCCGAGTGCCAAGTCCGCGTCAGCTGGCGGAACCACCGTCCGCCGCTGACTCGGCACCGGATTCGGTCCGGTTGGGGCGGGTCTCCGGGAGGCGTTCAACCAGCTTGGTGAGCGCGCCGTTGGCGAAGGTCGCGCCGAGCGCCGACCCGGCCCCGATGGTCCAGCCCACCGGCCCGAGCGGGGTGCAGCCGAAGAACTGGCTCACCCCCGGGGTCTGCACCACCACGACCAGGACGCCCAGTGACGCCGCCGTGGAGGCCAGCACGGCCGGACTGGTGCCGCCGGCCAGGATGGTCTGCCCGAGTTGGGTGCCGACCAGGGCGACCAGGGCGACAGTGCCGGCCCGCTGACGGCGTCCGGTGTAGCGGGCCAACGTCCAGCCCGCTGTCGCGCCCAGCGTGGTGGCTGCCGCCCGCAGCCCGATCTCCCTGGTGAGGCTCTCGCCGAGCGCCGTGTCCGGGCCCTCCCGGAGCAGCGCGTCGGTGCGGTCCGATGCGGGCGGCCGGACCGCGATGGCCAGCGCCGGCGCCAGGTCGGTGAGCAGGTTGACCAGCAGAAGTTGTCGCCCGGTGAGCGCGGAGCGGCCGGTCGCCGCTGCGGTGAGCACACTGAACGCGATCTCACCGAGGTTGCCACCGACCAGGATGCTGAGCGCGTGCCGCACCGACGACCACATCGCCCGCCCTTCGATCAGGGTGGCGATGATGGTTTCCAGCCGGTCGTCGGTGACCACCAGGTCGGCTGCGGCGCGGGCGGCCGGGGTGCCCCGTTGACCGAGGGCGATGCCGACGTCGGCCAGCCGGATCGCCGGGGCGTCGTTGGCGCCGTCGCCGGTCATCGCCACGGTCCGCCCGCACTTCTGCAACGCCTGGATGATCCGCACCTTGTGCGCAGGGGTGCAGCGGGCCACCACGTCGGTGTTGGCCAACCGCTCGGCGAGCGCGTCGTCGTCCAACTGGTCGAGTTCAGCGGCGGTGACCACCCGCTGTTCGTCGTGTTCACTGATGGTGGCGGCGATCGCCTCTGCGGTGGCCGGGTGATCACCAGTGATCATGATGGTGTGCACGCCGGCCTGCCGGATCCGGCGTACCGCCGGGGCTGCGCTCTCCCGGACACCGTCCGCGAGGGCCAGGAAACCCACGAAGGTCAGCCCTCGAACGTCGGAGTCGGTCACCTTCGGGTCGTTCACCGGGCACTCCGCGACGGCGAGGATCCGGTTTCCCGCCCCGGCCCGGTCGGCGAGCATCCGCTCCAGCTCCGCGCGGCCGGCGTCGTCCAGCGGCTCCTGACGACCGTCCATCCGTCGGGACGAACAGCGCGGCAGCACCGTCTCCGGAGCACCCTTGACGCTCAACAACAGGTGACCGTCGGTCTGTCCGATGCTCGCGTGGTAGCCGCGGGACGGCTCGAACGGCAGCCCTCCGGCGGCCCGCCACCCGGCGGCGCCGGTCTGCTCCACCACCCCGGCCTCCCCGGCGCCCCGACGGACCGCCCGGTCGGTCTGCAACGCCAACTCCTCCGGGTTCTTCGCGGCGGGGGTGGCCCGCAGCGCCGCGGCCAGCGTCATCCGGAGCCGGTCGTCCAACCGGTCCAGCGGGGCGTACCGGTCGCCGACGCTGTCGCCGACCCCGGCCAGCAGCAGCTTGCCCTCGGTGAGGGTGCCGGTCTTGTCGAAGCAGAGCACGTCCACCCGGCCCAGCGCCTCGATGGTGCGCGGGTTGCGGACCAACGCGCCGTGCTCGGCCAGCCGCCGGGCCGCGGCCAGCTGCGCCGCGCTGACCAGGAACGGCAGCCCCTCCGGCACCGACGCCACGGCGAGGTTCGCGGCGGTCGCCGCCGTTTCGGCCAGGGGTACGCCTCGGAGCAGGCCCGCGCCGGCCACCGCCACCGCGGAACCGGCCGCCAACGGGATGGCGGCGCTGGTCAACGCGCCGAGCCGAGCCTCCACCCCACTGGCCGGCGGGTCCTGCTTGACCAGGGCGAGGCTGCGCCCGGCCTCGGTGTCGTTGCCGGTCGCCACCACCACTGCGGTGCCGTGCCCGGCGGCGACTGTGGTGCCCTCGTAGAGCATCGAGTGTCGGTCGGCGATGGCGGCGGCGACCACCGGTCGGTTGGACTTGGCGACCGGCAGCGACTCACCGGTCAGCGACGACTCGTCGGCCTCCAGGCCCACCGACTCGAGCACCCGGCAGTCGGCGGGCACCGAGTCGCCCGGTTCGAGGGCGATGACATCCCCGAGGACCAGGTCTTCGGCGGCGAGAACCTGCTCGGCACCGTCCCGGCGGACCCGTGCGGTCACCGCCGACCGTGACAGCAGCTCCGCCAGCGACCTTTCCGTGTTGCGCTCGTGCACCGCCCCGATCAGGGCGGACCCACCGACCACGCTGCCCACCAACGCGGCGTCGACAAGTGAGCCGAACGACGCGGAAAGCACCGCCCCGGCGGCCAGCACCGGCGTGAGCGGGTTGGACAACTCGTCCACGAAGGCACGCAGCAGGCCACCACGTCCGGGTCCGGCGCCGCCGTTGTCACCGGAACCGTGGCGTCGGCGTTGCGCCTCGGCGCTGGCCAGGCCGTCCGGGGCGGAACGCAGGTGGTCGAGCACGGTGCCGACCGGCATCAGGTGCCAGGCGGTTGCCACGGGCACCGGGGTGTCGGACTGGTCGTGCAACCGGCGGGCCTGCCAGACCCCGTTGGCGAAGGCCAGCCCGGCCGCGCCGTTGACCGCGACGAGCGCCCGGTGCGGCAGCTGGGTCGGTGGGGCGGTGAACGCGCCCAACGCCCCGAGACCGGTGCCGGCCATGGCCAGGCGGATGTTCTGCTGGGCCGTGCGCCGGGCCACCCCGGTCGCCTCGATCACCAGCGCCACCACCCGCAGGTCGGCACCGACCAGCAGGTGCGCGCCCCACGGGGGCAGTTCCTCCGGCGCGGCGAACCCGAGACCGCAGTCGGACGCGCCGAGTGCCTTCCGGTCCGCGGAGACCAGCATCACCACGGCGCCGTCGCGCTGCAACGCGCGTACCGACTCGGCCAACTGGTCCCCGCCGGGGAGCATCGCGTCGGCGAAGCCGTACCGCTGCTCGTCGCCGCCGGCGACGACCAGCCGCAGGCCGGCATGTCGGGCGGCGGAGGGCAGGCCGTCGACGCCGGGCGCGGGTTCCGGCTCGACCCGCAACAGGGCGGCGAGCCGGTCGCCGTGGCA
Organism: Micromonospora salmantinae; assembly: GCF_022230905.1. Lineage (NCBI taxonomy): Bacteria > Bacillati > Actinomycetota > Actinomycetes > Micromonosporales > Micromonosporaceae > Micromonospora > Micromonospora salmantinae. The sequence goes on along the minus strand of NZ_JAKKFG010000001.1, from coordinate 62,881 downwards.
GAGGCCGAGGAGTTGGCCGCCAGCGGAGCGCAGCCGGGCCGCGTCCGGGATGGCGTCCGGGTCGTTCGCGGGCATCCGGTCCAGCGGCCCGAGCCGCCAGCCGTCCGCCGTCCGGGAGGCGGACGGGTCGTCCGGGTCGAACAACGCGAAGGCCCGCTCCGCCACCTGGTCGACGTCCGCGTCGGACGCCGGCGCCAGATCGGCCAGGACGCCCCGGTCCGAGCCGAGCACGGCGGCGTCGAGCACGAGCGTGTCGATCCGGTCCAGTTCGCGCAGCACACTCCGGTCCATCGCGATCACACCACGCCGGGCCAGCATCCGGCCGAGCTGAGCCGCGTACCCCTCGCGGCCGCTGCCCGGCGCCTTCGGCAGCGCGGACAGACCCAGCGCGGTGGCCCGCTTCGGCCCGGCGAACGGCACCGCCGCCGCGCCGGCGGCCGCACCGGCGGCGAGCATGCGGTTGATGTACCGCTCGACCGGGCCGTCCGGCTTCGGCCGCGGACGTTCGATCACCGGCCAGCGGGCGGTGGCTCGTTCGGCGTCGCCGGTCAGCCGTGGTTCGGCCTTTTCCCAGGCGGAGAGTTGGGCCCGATCCTCACCCCACTGCACGACCCGTTGGGCACCGTCCAGGACGATGCCCGTCCAGCGGCCGGTCAAGCCCTGCACCACCGCCTCGGCCAGCGGAAACAGGATGTCGGCGCGCGGGTCGGAGCGCAGCCGTCTGCCGATGAACTCGTGCAGTTTCGGTTGAAGATCCACAGCGGAGAGCAGGCCGGCCACCTCGCCGGGCAGCGGCGCGAACGGCAGGATCCGGGTGGCTGCCGAGATGGTCAGGCCCAGTGCGTCCGAGGCGAGCGCGCCGAGGGTGCGCGGTGTGCGCGGCCCCTCCTCCGGTGGGTGCGGCGGTGGGATCTCCGGGTCCGGTTCGTGGTCGCAGGTCCGCTCGACTCGGTCGATGGTGGCGATCAGGTCGCGCAACGTCGGTTCGGGGGTCTGGACGGCGATCACCACCCGGCCGGAGGGTGCGTTGACCCGGGCCCAGGCCACCCCGGGCATCCGTTCCAGCGCGCCCTCCACCTGACGGGCCAGCCGGTTGCCACCGTCCTGGCAGACACCGTGCACCTCGATGTGGTGCCGGCCCGGCCGGGACCAGACCCGACGCCGCGTCAGCCCGGCCGTCCGGGCCAGCCGGACCGCGGCCGAGCTGACCGACCGGGACGCCTCGCCGACCAGATGCGGCACGCCGAAGGACGGCAGGATGCGGCCGGCAGCGCGACCCGCCGCCGTCATCGAGGCGTACGGCTGGACGGGCGCCGGCCCGGCTCCCTGTTGCCGCTCGTCCTGACCTTGGCCATGTCGTCCTCCCACCGCACTCACGTCCGGCGGCCTGGCTTCCCGACCTGCCATCCGTTATGCCCCTTGAGTGGCGGAATTTTCCGCCGTCGCTGGCGCATGGACGGGATGGGCTGTGGAACCCGACGACCATCACCGGACATGGGGAGGCCGGCATGAGCACACTGACGCGACATCTCAACGGTTCACGGGAGAACGTCTCGATGTACAACCGGCGGGTGCAACTGCCGATGGTGGGTGAGGTGGCGGTGCCGCCACCGGACAAGGTCGCCTACTACGCCGGGCTCGGAGTGCTCGCCGCGCTACAGGTCATCGAGTGGCCGATCGCTGTGGTGATCACCGCTGGTCACCTGCTGGCAGACCAGCATTTTTCCGGGCTGGTGCGCGGTGTCGGGGAGGCGCTGCAGGACGCCTGACGAGAGCCGGGTCACCGGACGGTTGACATGAATCAGGGTTGAAGTCGCATGCTCGGCCGATGCCGAGCACAGCCGTCACCACCACACCCGCCGCACCGGGACTCTTCGCACCGCGGCTGCGCGCGATGACGGTGGGCAGCGTCGCGCTGATCTCACTCCTCGCGTTCGAGGCGTTGGCGGTCGGTACGGCGATGCCGACCGTCGCGCGCAGCCTGGACGGGTTGGCGCTCTACGGGATCGCGTTCGGTGGTCCGTTCGCCACCGGTGTGCTGGCCATGGTGGTCTCCGGCATCTGGTGCGACGCGCGGGGTCCCAGGGGGCCGATGTGGCACGGCGTCGCCTGGTTCGTGGTCGGGTTGCTGATCGCCGGGACCGCCCCCGTGATGAGCGCGCTGGTCGTCGGGCGGGTCGTGCAGGGTTTCGGCTCCGGGCTGCTCTCGGTGGCGCTCTACGTGATCGTCGGGCAGGCGTACCCGCAGGAGCTGCACCGGCGGATCTTCGCGGCGTTCGCGGCGGCGTGGGTCGTACCGTCGCTTGTCGGGCCGGCGGTTGCCGGCCTGATCGTGCAGTACCTGGGCTGGCGGTGGGTCTTCCTGGCGGTGCCGGCGGTGGCGGTGCCGGCGGTGCTGCTGATCCACCCCGGCCTGCGGTCGCTGGCCCGGGGTGCGGCGACGAGCCCGCCGGCAGGTGCGGCCGCGCGGATCGGTTGGGCGTGCGGGGCCGCGGTGAGTGCCGCACTGCTGCACATCGGGGGACAGCAGCGCGGCGCCACCGCAGTGGTGCTGGTCGGGTTCGCCGTGGTCGGCCTGCTGGTCTGTGCCCCGCGCCTGCTGCCGGCCGGTTTCCTCCGGGCCGCGCGCGGGTTGCCCACCGTGGTGGGGTTGCGTGGTCTGGCGTCGGCGGCCTTCGTCGGCGCCGAGGTGGTCATCCCGCTGATGCTCTCCCGGGAACGGGGTCTCTCGCCGACCGCTGCCGGGTTGGTCCTCACTGTCGGCGCGCTGGCCTGGTCGGCGGGCTCCTGGTTGCAGGGCCGGATTCCGGTGCCGGTGTCGCGGGCCAGCCTGCCGCGTGCCGGGTTGATCTGCATCACGGTCGGCACCGCCACGGTCGCGCTGGCCGTCCGGCCCGAGCTGCCGGTGGCTGTCGCCGTGCTCGGTTGGGCGGTCGCCGGTCTGGGCATGGGGCTGCTCTATCCGTCGTTGTCGGTGCTCACCCTGGAGTTGTCCGCACCGGGTGAGCAGGGCCGCAACAGCTCGTCACTGCAACTGAGCGACTCTCTCTTCGCGGCGACAGTGCTCGCGCTGACCGGGGCCGTGTTGGCGGCGGGAAGTGCGCCGGGCCCGGCCAGCTACACGACGACGCTCGTGGTGACCGCTGGGCTGGCGCTGCTCGGGGCGCTGCTGGCCGGCCGGGTCGCGGTGGGCGGGGGTGTACGACCGGCCGGGTGATCCGCGGATTCCGCCGCGTCCCGCCCGCTCGTGCCGGAAGGATGGCGGACGATGAACCTCCTGACCATTCTTCCGCTCGCCGTGGTCATGGTCGCCGGGACGCAGTTGGTGGTGGCCGTTTTCCTGGCCTCGTCGGATCGGCCCCGGGCGGCGTCGCTGGGCTTCCTCGCCGGCGCGGGGCTGGTGGTCGCCGCCGGGGTGACAGTGGCCTGGTTGTTGACCAAGTTGGTGGGTGGAGTGGTCGCCGACGCCAGCGCCGCCGCCGGGAAGGTCGATCGCGGCCCCGCCATCGACCTGGTGGTGCTGGCCCTGCTGGTGTGCCTGGCGGTGCTGATCTGGGTCCGCCGGGGCCGCTCCGGACCGCCGCGCTGGCTGGGAAGCATCGAGCATGCCGGTCCGCCGCAGGCGCTGCGGCTGGGTGCGCTGCTCTTCGTGGCGACGCCGACCGACGACCTGACCATGGCCACCGTCGGGGCGAGCGTGGCCCGACATGATCTGCCGTGGTGGCACCTGGTGCCGTTCGTGCTGCTCACAGTGCTCCTGCTCGCGCTGCCTCTGCTGGCGTTGCTGCTGTTGGGGAGCAGGGCATCTCGGGTGCTGACCCGGATGCGGGAATGGGCCGAGGGGCACGCCTGGATCGTCAACGAGATCGTGATCGCGTTCTTCGCGCTGCTCACCGTGTTGGACCTGATCCGGTCGGGGTGAGCCGCCGCGTGCCGTCACGGGATTGCGTGTCGTTTCGTCGACACCAGGAAGGGTCGGACGGGTTCCAAGGAGGACGAGATGAAGGTTCTGATCACCGGGGCGTCCGGCACTCTGGGCCGTGCGGTGCTGGGTCGGTTGCGTGACGACGGGATCGGCGTCCGGGCAACCAGCCGCCGGCCACCCGCCGGCACGGACGTGGAGTGGGTGGTGACCGACCTGGTCACCGGGGACGGGCTGACCGAGGCGGTGACCGGGATGGACGCCGTGCTGCACCTGGCGTCCGCGCCTCGGGGTCGGCAGACCTACCAGGTGGATGTGTTGGGCACCCGACGACTGGTGGTGGCCGCCGGCACTGCCGGTGTGCGGCACATCGTCTACATCTCGATCGTCGGGGTTGATCGGGTGCCGATCCCGTACTACCGCCACAAGCTCGCCGCCGAGCAGGTGATCGCGGCCGGTCCGGTGCCGTGGTCGGTGCTGCGGGCCACCCAGTTCCCCCAGTTCCTGGACGACATGCTGACCGCCAGCGCGCGGCTGGGCCCGGTGATCGGGGACCGGGCGGTGCTCGCCCAACCGGTCGACCCGGGTGAGGTGGCGGCGCGGCTGGCGGCCCGACTGGTCGCCGGACCATTGGGCGGCATCGAGGAGCTGGGTGGGCCGCAGGTGCTTCGCTTCGACGAGGCCGCCCGGGCGTGGCGAGCGGCCCGAGGCTCGCGCCGACCGCTGCTACCGGTGCGGATTCCCGGCCGGCTCGGTCGCGAGCTGCGGGCCGGTGGTCTGGCCACCGAGGCACTGCCCCGGGGCGTACGTACCTGGGCCGACCACCTGGCCGACACGTACGGGGGAACCGGCCGGAAATGAGAGCAACAACGGTTCACGTTCGTCTTACCGTGACGCCATGTTCGCTGTCGTCACCACTGTGATCCTCTACGTCTTCGGCTTCGTCTTCCTCTACGGCGTGATCCGGCTGGGTGTCCGGCACGCGTTCGAGGATCTGGAGCTGCAACGGGCCAAGGCCCAGCGCGAGGAGGAGTTGGCGGCTGCCCGCGACCGCTCCTTCATGAGCGACAACGCCTTCCTCGCGGGCAGTTGAGCGCCGGATCGATCCGGCCCGGGCCGCTGGCGTCGCCGGGGGGCCGGGGAGCCGCCGGGCGGTTCAGCGTCGCGGATGCGAGGATCGCACCCGTGATGGGAACGCTGAAGACCGAACCGGCCCGCGCCCGCCTGGATCTGCTCGCCCCGCCGGTCGCGGAGGCCATCGCGCAGTGGCCGGCCGACGCGCCGGTGGACGTCAACGACGTGCTGGTCGCGCCGATCGACGCCGACCTCGCCGACACCGCGGCGTTCTGCGCGGCGTACGAGGTGGGGCTGGACGTGTCGGCCAACTGTGTCGTGGTGGCGGGCAAGCGTGAGGGCGTGGTGCGCTACGCGGCCTGCATCATCCTGGCCACCACTCGGGCCGACGTGAACGGGGTGGCCCGCCGGACGCTGGACGTCCGCAAGGCGAGCTTCGCCCCGATGGACGACGCTGTCGAGTTGACCGGCATGGAGTACGGCGGCATCACCCCGATCGGGCTGCCGGCGCAGTGGCCGATCCTGGTGGACGCGCGGGTCATCGCCACACCGCACGTGATCGTCGGGTCCGGCGTACGGCACAGCAAGATTGCGCTGCCGGGGCCGGCGTTGGGCGCGCTGCCGGGAGCCCAGGTGGTGGAAGGGCTGGCCAGGCCGGTCTGACCAGGTATCGGCATCGATGTTGTTGCACGTGAAACATCGTGATCATCAATGTCGGACGTCCGGTCGTCGGTGACTCAGTGTGAGTGCGCTGCGGACTCGCGCTGCTCGACCTCGGCGAACGCGGCGAGCAACGTCTGCACTTCCTGCGCACCGGAGACCGCGTACTTCCCGGCCAGCACGAAGGTCGGCACGCTGGTGATGCCCAGATCCTGGGCGGCGGCCAGGTCGGCGGCGACGTCGGCGACGCGCTCGTCGGAGTCGAGGAACCGGCGCGCGTCGACCGCGTCGAGGCCGATCTCACCGGCCAGGGTGGCCAGCGCCTCCCGCGAGCCGACGTCGACTCCGTGGTTGAAGTGCGCCTGGTAGAGCGCCTCCACCATCTCGGCCGCCCTGCCCTGGTCGGTCGCCCAGGAGACCAGCCGGTGCGCGTCGAAGGTGTTGGCGATCACCGCGCGGTCGTAGTCGAGCCGCAGCCCGTCGGCCGCCGCGACCTGGGTCACGTGGTCGACCATCTGCCGGGCGCGCTCCGGGCCGCCGAACTTGCCGGCCAGTGCCTGCACCAGTGGCAGGGGCTGCGGCACCGGCGACGGGTCGAGCTGGAACGGCCGGTAGCGGACCGTCACCTCGCCCTCGTAGCTGGCGAGGGCCTCATCCAGGCGGCGCTTGCCGATGTAGCACCACGGGCAGATGACGTCCGCGTAGATCTCGATCTCCATGATCGGTGGCAACCTCGCGGTCAGCCGAGTTGTTCCCGGATCTGCCGCTTGAGGCGGCCCAGGATCGCCGTGCCGCCACGGATCCGCAGCGGGCTGATCGCCTGCGCCAGCCCCATCCGCTGATAGAGGTCGTCCGGCACGGCCAGCACCTGCTCGGCGCTCGCCCCGGCCAGCCCCTCGGCGAGGATCCCGGCGAACGCCCGGGTGGTGGGCGCCTCCGGTGGGCAGTCGAAGAGCGTCTCCACTGTGCCTTCCGGGGTCACCCGGGCGCGCAGGAAGAACGCCGTCTGACACTCGGGCACCTGTTCCATGCCCTCGCGCTCCGCGGCGCCCTCCGGCAGCGCCGGGATGACGTCCGCGTACTCCAGGAGCATCTCCAGCACCAGGTCGCGCGGCGCGGCGGCGAACTCGTCGACGATCTCGGCCAGTCGGGCCGGCATGTCAGCCATGCGTCGAGGCTACCGCCGTCGTCCCGAGGGCCCGGTCACACGGTGGGCGACTGCTCGCTGATCTCGCTGAGCGCGCTGGTGGGGTCGAGCTGCATGGCCAGGTCGCCGAGCGAGACGATCCCCACCAGCTTGCGGTCACTGTCACAGACCAGCACCCGTCGGATGCCCCGATCCCGCATGAGCGCCGCCGCCTCACCCGCCGTGCAGTGCTGCTCGATCATGACGACCTCGCGGGTGACGATCGAGCCGATGGTGGTGGCCGCAGGCGAGCTGTTCTCCGCCACGGCCCGCACCACGATGTCCCGGTCGGTGAGCATGCCGGCGAGGCTGGCGCCGTCGGTCACCACCACATCACCGATGTCGGCCTCCTTCATCACCCTGGCCGCCTCGTCCAGGGTGGTCTCGGCCGGCAGGTACACCACCTGCTTGGTCATCACGTCACTGACCCGGTAACCGGTCATGAGAGCCTCCGAAGACGTTTCCACCCGATCCGACAGCACTACCCTGTGACGCGGCAGCTACACCAGGCTCGCACGAGCCTGGCGTACCTCGTGGACGAGTCGATCCACCAGACCGTCCAGCGGTAACTCGGTGCGCCCGTCGCCGGCCCGCTCGCGCAGCTCGACGTACCCCTCGGCGAGCCGGCGGCCGACCACGACGGCCCGGGGGATGCCGATCAGCTCGGCGTCGGTGAACTTGACCCCGGCCGAGACGTGCGTGCGGTCGTCGACAAGCACCCGCAGGCCGGCGGCGGCGAGACGCCCGCCGAGCTCCAGCGCCGCGTCGAGCTGCGGGCCCTTGCCCGCAACCACCAGGTGTACGTCACACGGCGCGACCGCCGCCGGCCAGACCAGTCCCCGGTCGTCGTGGTGCTGCTCGGCCACGGCCGCCACCGCCCGGGAAACCCCGATGCCGTAGCAGCCCATCGTCGGCCGGACCGGCTTGCCGGCCGGCCCGAGCACGTCGACAGCGAAGGCGTCGGTGAAGCGGCGGCCGAGCTGGAAGATGTGCCCGATCTCGATGCCCCGCCGGATGGTCAGCTCGCCGGCGTCGCACTCCGGGCAGGGGTCGCCGGCGCGGACGTCGGCCGCCTCGATGGTGCCGTCCGGGGTGAAGTCCCGTCCGCACACCACGTCGGTCGCGTGTCGGCCCGGCTCGTTCGCCCCGGTCAGCCAGGCAGACCCGGTCACCACCCGAGGGTCGACCAGGTAGCGGATGCCCAGCTTGTCGAGCAGTTGCGGTCCGATGTAGCCGCGAACCAGCTCCGGATGCTCGGCCCACTCCTCGAAGACGGTCACCTGTGCCGGGTGCAGTGCGGCACCGACCCGCTTCAGGTCGACCTCCCGGTCACCGGGCAGCCCGACGACCAGGAGCTCGGCCCGGTCGGCACCCGGCCGACGAACTGACAACACGACGTTCTTCAGGGTGTCGGCGGCGGTCCAGCCGTCCCGACCGCCCAACCGGCGCGCGTTGGCCAACTCCACCAGGCTGGCGATCGTCGGAGTCTCCGGAGTGTCGTGCACCTCGACGGCCGGCTGCGCGCTCGGGTCACCGGCGCTCGGCACCCGGGTGGCCACCGCCTCGGTGTTGGCCGCGAAGTCGCAGGAGGTGCAACCGACGAAGGTGTCCTCGCCGACCGGCGTCGCCGCCAGGAACTCCTCCGACGCGGAGCCGCCCATCGCGCCGGACATCGCCCGCACCACCGTGTAGTCCAGCCCCAACCGATCGAAGATCCGCTGATACGCGGCGCGATGCCGCCCGTACGCCTCCCGCAGCCCCGCCTCGTCCAGGTCGAAGGAGTACGCGTCCTTCATCAGGAACTCGCGGCCACGCAGCAACCCGGCCCGCGGCCGCGCCTCGTCGCGGAACTTCGTCTGCACCTGGAACAGCGTCACCGGGAAGTCCCGGTACGAGGTGAACAGGTCCTTGACCAGCAGCGCCGCCATCTCCTCGTGGGTGGGCGCCAACAGGTGCTCGGCACCGCGCCGGTCGGCGAGGGTGAAGATGTCGTCGCCGTACTCCGTCCACCTGCCGCTGGTGCGATACGGCTCGGCGGGCAGCAGCGCCGGGAAGTGCACCTCCTGGTCGCCGATCGCCACCAGTTCGGCGCGGACGACCTCGGTGATCCGATCAAGCACCAGCTTGCCCAGCGGCAGCCAGGTGTAGCCGCCCGGTGCGGCACGACGGATGTAGCCGGCGCGCAGCAGCAGCCGATGGCTCGGCACCTCCGCGTCGGCCGGATCCTCGCGCAGGGTCCGCAGCAACAGCGTCGACATGCGTAGCAGCATGGGCCGAAGGGTAGAGCCACGCCGACCAGCCGGGCGAGCCCATTCCCCGCGACGCTTGCCCCATGACCTCCGACACGTAGTGGATTCGGGGCGGTGCCGGGCGTTGCTGCGGTGACAGACTGGTCGCCGCAGGCAACGAGCGGCGTGAGGGAGGCGCGGGTGCGCTGGGGCAGTTTTGTCGCGGTCGGGGACAGCTTCACCGAGGGTATGGACGATGCGTACCCGGACGGCACCTACCGGGGCTGGGCGGACCTGGTGGCGACCCGGCTCGCCGCCGACGCGGGGCCCGACTTCCGGTACGCGAACCTGGCCATCCGGGGCCGGCTCTTCCCCAGCGTGGTCGCCGAGCAGGTGCCCTCCGCCGTGGCGATGAAGCCGGATCTGATCAGTTTCGCGGCCGGTGGCAACGACGTGCTGCGGCGCACCTTCGACCCGGACACGCTTGTCGCCCGCTTCGACGAGGTGGTCCGGCAACTGCGCTCGGGCGGCGCGGACGTGCTCCTCTTCCGGTTCGCGGACGTGATGGCCCGACTGCCCGGCCAACGCCTCGTCGCCCCCCGGGTGCAGTTGCTCAACCAGGCGGTCGGCGAGACCGCCGAGCGGCACGGCGCCATCATGGTCGACCTGTACGCCGACGACACGTTCCTCAACCCCATGCTCTGGAGCACCGACCGGCTGCACCTCTCCCCGGCCGGGCATCGACGGGTCGCCGGGCAGGTGTTGAACGCCCTCGGGGTCGGTTGCGACGAGGAGTGGCTGATGGTTCCGCCGCACCCGGCGCCGTCGCCGTGGCTTGCCGCCCGCGCTTCCGACCTGCGGTGGGCCGGTCGGTACCTCGCCCCCTGGGTGAAGCGGCGGTTGACCGGTCGGTCGTCCGGCGACACGGTGACGGCGAAGCGCCCGCAACTCGGCCCGCTCGTCGACTGAGCATGCTCACTCTGCACACGGCGGCCCTGCTGTGCCGCGACCGGGACGGCGAGTCGTTGCCCGACCTCGCCGTACTGGTCAGTGGCGACCGGATCGAGGCCGTCGGCCCGCTGGCCGAGCTGAGTTCGGCGTACGCCAACGCCCGGGTTCGCCGCTGGCCCGGCACGCTGGGGCCGGGTCTGCTGCACGACCGTCCGCTGCCGCCCGCGCCGACCCCACGTGAGCGGGTGCACGCGCTGCTGCGTACCGGGGTGACGGCGGTGCTGGCGGAACACCTGACCGACCCCGCCCTGCGGGCCGCCGCCGAGCGCGGCGACCTGCTGGTGCTGACCACCGCCGTGGCGCCGACCCTGCGGTCGGCTGGGCGGGCCGATCTCGCGGTGCACGGCGTCGACGGGGCCTGCCTGGTGACAGTGGTCGCCGGTCGGATCGTCCATCGTCGCGCCTGAACAGGTCGGGATCTCTCCACTGTGGAACGGGCCGATTGAATCGGGGTCGCCCGATGTCCGCCGTCCTCGATAGCATCCGCTGCCCCCGCTGATCGGAAGGCGGGGACCTCGGGGAAAGGTGGATGAGGGATGACCCTCATACCTGGCACGACGACATCCGCAAGACCGGTCCGGGCACTGCTGGCCATGGGGCTTTCCGTTGCGGTCGCCGCCGGGGCGCTCACGCTCACGACCGCGCCGGCCGCGGCGAACGAGGCGCTCTCCGTCGACGACAACCAGCCGCCGGGTGTGCCGACCGAGCTGCGAACCTCCGACGAGCCGTGCACGACGGCCGAGCCGTACCAGTTGTGGCAGAACGACGACCTGGCGCTCTCCGCCGTCCTGCACGACCCGGACGTCGACGAGAACGGTGGTGCCGACCGGTTGACCGCTACCTTCGCGCTCTGGCCGGTCGACGAGCCGACGGCTCGGATCGAGCGATTCGGGTTCAACGGTCGGGAAGGCGATCGGGAGAGCGGCCTCTTCGAGCGGGAAACGCTCACCCACGACCGGTTGTACGCGTGGCAGGTCCGGGCGGCGGACAGCCAGGCGACCGGCGAGTGGAGTGGCCTCTGCTACCTCCGGACCGACTTCCAGGGCCCGGAGGTCGCGCCGGTCGTCACCTCCACCGACTTCCCGGTCGAGGGCTGGCATCCGGCGCTGTCGGGTCAGTTCACCTTCGACGCGGCGGCGACGCCGGACGCGGTCGGCTTCCGGTACGAGCTGCTCGGCGGCGACGGCGTCCACGCGGTGTCGGCGGACCAGCCCGGCGGCTCGGCCACTGTCACGCTCCGCCCGGATGCGGGGCCCAACACTCTCGTGGTGTGGAGCCTGGACGCGGCCGGGAACAGGTCGCCCGAGGCGCGGTACGAATTCCGGGCCAGTGACGTCGCGCCGATCATCACCGGCAGACTCACCGAGATCGGCGTGCCGACCACGTTCACCGTGCAGCCGCAGATGGCAGGTGTGGTCCGCTACCGGTTCCACCTGGACGGCGACCCCGAGCAGACGGTGGAGGCGGCGGCCGACGGCACCGCCACGCTGACCGTCACCGCGACCCGGGGCGGCAACCGGACGCTCTCCGTGACCAGCGTTACCGCCGATGGCGTGACCGCCACCACAGCGAGCACCTTCGCGCTGTCCACCGCCCCGAAGATAACCGCGACGGTCTATCGGCAGGGCGGCACCAGTGGGGGGCCGGGTGTGCCCGGTGTCTTCACCTTCACCCCGCGCCAGCCTGACGTGGTCAGCTACCGCTACAGCTTCAACACGGTGACCAGCACCGTGGCCGCGGCGGCCGACGGCACCGGATCGGTGACCTGGACTCCGACCAAGGCCGGGCTGACCATGCTCACCGTCTGGAGCATCGACCGGAACGGCACCCAGTCGGGTTCGACGTCCTTCATCTTCTTCGTCGGCAACCTGCCGCCGAGCAACCCGGCCGGCAGCCCGGCTCAGGCCGGCGACCGGTAATCCGCCGCCCGGCCGACCGGCCCACCATCCCGTGCGGGTGGTGGGCCGGTCCAGTTACAGCGGTCGCGGAGGGCGATCCGGCGTACCTTGGGGATCATGTCTGTGCCGAACGATCCCGATCCCCGCCTCCAGTCGTACGCGGACCCGCAGCGGCTGGTCACCACCGAGTGGCTGGCCGAGCATCTGGGCGACGAGGGCCTCGTCGTCGTCGAGTCCGACGAGGACGTGCTGCTCTACGAGTCCGGTCACATTCCCGGTGCGGTCAAGGTCGACTGGCACCTGGAGCTGAACGATCAGGTGACCCGGGACTACCTGGACGCGAAGAGCTTCGCCGAGATGTGTGCCGCGAAGGGCATTGGCCGGGGCGACACTGTCGTCTTCTACGGCGACAACTTCAACTGGTGGGCCGCGTACGCCCTCTGGGTCTTCACGCTCTTCGGCCACGCCGATGTGCGACTGCTCGACGGCGGCCGGCAAAAGTGGATCGCCGAGGGACGCGAGGTGACCCGCGACAAGCCGTCTCGCCCGCGCGCCGACTATCCGGTGCCGCTGCGCGACGACGCGCCGCTGCGGGCCTTCCGTGAGCAGGTCATGGCGCACGTCGCCGCCGGGCGGCCACTTGTCGACGTCCGGTCGCCGGGTGAGTACACCGGCGAGATGCTGCACATGCCGGACTACCCGCAGGAGGGCGCGCTGCGTGGTGGACACATCCCGGGGGCGGTCAGCAAGCCGTGGAAGTCCGCCGCCAACGAGGACGGCACGTTCAAGTCGGCCGACGAGCTGAAGGCGATCTACGCCGACCAGCTCGGGCTGAGCCCGGACGACGACGTGATCGCGTACTGCCGGATCGGCGAGCGGTCCAGCCACACCTGGTTCGTGCTGCGGCACCTGTTGGGCTACCCGCAGGTGCGCAACTACGACGGGTCGTGGACCGAGTGGGGCAACCTGGTCCGGGCACCAGTCGTCAAGGGCGACCAGCCCGGCGGCCTGGCCGTCTGACCAGGTCGTCGTGTGATCGACTCGGGTTTCCTGACGTCGGGCTGTCCCGCTCGCTCGGACACCGCGACATCTACGAGCCCGAGTCGATCACGACGAGGCGACGCGACCCTTGTCAGCTGGCGAGTGCGAACACGCCGCGCAGGTCGCGGACGATGCCGGTGATCTCGCCGGTCTCCGGGTGCCAGCGCGCCAGGGCGGCCGGTTCCAGCCGGAGCAGCACCGCGCCCTTGTTGTCCCAGCCCAGTACGACACAGCAGCCCTTGCTGCGATCCCTGCCCAGGTCGAGCAGGTGGAGCACGGCGCCGGTGCGCGCGTCCAGCACGGCTGCCCCCTCGGCGCCGTCGATCTCGCTGCTGATGATCCAGGCTGCTCGGGCCAGTCGTTCGCCGTGCAGCCAGCCCCGGCCGTAGAACTCGTTGACCTGGTAGGGCGACGGCAGCGCCGAGCGGCTGATCGGCTGTTCGGAGCGGATTTCGCCGTCCCGGGCGGTCCGGGTGCGTAGCTTCAGGCCGGCCCCCTCGCCGTACATGTCGATCAAGGGGGCCTCGCGGCCGGCGGCCGGGTCAGGTGCGATCAACTCCCAGGTCGACACGTCGATCGTGCTGGCCGCCCCGGTGACCCGGTCCACCGCGTACGTCCGGTCGTCGCCCCCGACCAGCACCCGGTCGTGCGCCCACACCACCTGCTCCAGGTAGCCGTCGAGCGGTATCCGGCGGACGGCAGCCGTGGTGAGGTCGATCATGACCAGCTCTTTGGTCTGCGCGAACGCCGCCGACCGGCCGTCCGGCGACAGCACCCCCGGCTTGAGTGCGGGCGCCTCGTTGCCGCCCTCGTCCCGGGTCGGTGCCAGCGTCACCACGTCGAGGCTGCGCACCACGCCGTCGTTGCCGAGCACCCGGACCGGGCCGTTCGCGTGGTACTCCTCGTCCACCGGCTGGAACAGCGCCAGTGCCTGCTGGACCGGTCGCTCGGAGAGCGGCACTGTCGCCGGGTCGCCGAGCTTGGCCAACGGATCGGGCGGGAAGGTCAGCTCGGCGGGCGGTTTCTGCACCGGCCCCGCGTGGGACGGGTCGACGGTCGGGGTGAGCGTGGGGCCGACCGGAAGGACCGGCGCCGGGTCGGCGGGCGGTCGCAGCGCCGCCACGGTGCCGCCACCGACCAGCACCACGGCCAGGGCGACCACTGCGACGGCCCGCCGGGTACGCCGAGTACGCCGAGCCCGCTCCCATCCGGCGGCGGCCGGCTGGCTGGGGAGCACGTCCTCGACGCTGACGGTCAGCAGTCGACGCAGATCCTGCTCGTTCACGGGTTCACCTCCAGGCCGCTGGCCAGATCGGCCGAGCCTCGGCTCGGTCGGGCATCGCGGGCGAGTTCCGGGGCCACCTCGCGGAGTCGGCGCAGCGCCGCGTGGCACTGGCTCTTCACGGTGCCGACTGTCACCCCGAGCGCCTCGGCGGTGGCGACCTCGGTCAGGTCCTCGTAGTAGCGCAACACCAGCACGGCCCGCTGCCGCGGTGGCAGCAGGCCCAGCGCGTCGTGCATCGTCAGCCGTAACGCGCCGTCACGGTCGTGGGCCACCTGGTCCGGCGGCGCGGCGCTGAGCCATTCCCGACGCCGGCGACGCCACCACGACACCGAGTCGCGGTAGAGGATGGCGCGCACGTACGCGGAGGGGTCGCCGTCGCGGACCGAGGACCAGCGCAGCGCCAGCTTGAGCAGCGCGTCCTGGAGGAGGTCTTCGGCCTGATGCCGGTTGCCGCAGATCAGGTAGGCCGCCCGGAGCAGCCGGTGCTGGTGGTTCTCCACGAAGGCGAGGTAGCCGTCGCGTCCGTCGTCCTTCGTCGGCGCCATCCGCCCCCCTCCCGGCCGTCGCGCTGTACGCGTCATCTGGCAGACGCACGGGAGGTGGGAAAAGGTTGGGTCAGCTCGGTGGCGTTCCGGTCAGGTAGCGCTGGAGAGTCGGCGCGATCCAGGCGACCAGCGCTTCCGGCGGGGTGTCCACCATGGGCGGCAGGCGAACGATGTACCGGGTGAAGGCGAGGCCGAGTATCTGACTGGCCACCAGGCCGGCCCGTCGGGCGGTCAGCGCCGGGTCGCTGCCGAACGTGGCCACGGCGGCGGTGAGCTGGTCGGCGAAGATGCCGCGCATGCGTTCGGCCGCGCCGGGGTTGGTGCTGGCGGCCCGCAGCAGCGCCACCAGGGTCTCGTCGCCCTCCCAGCGGGCGAGGAAGTGCCGGACCAGCACCTCGCCGAGTCGAGCGGGCGGCACCGAGGTCAGGTCGGGCAGACGTAGGTCGAACTCGGCCGCCGCCGCGAAGAGCCCCTCCTTGCTGCCGTAGTAGCGCATGACCATCGACGGGTCGATCTGGGCGTCGGCGGCGATGGCCCGGATCGTGGCGCGCTCGTAGCCGTCCGCCGCGAACCGTTCCCGGGCCGCTCGCAGGATCGCCGCCCGGGTGGCGTCGGAGCGGCGGGGCTGGGTCGACTGCGTGGACGGGGTCATGCCAACGACCGTAGGCCAACAGGTGTTGACACGCAATCGGGCGGGCCCTAGCGTTGCCAACACATGTTTGCCAACGGGTGTTGGCAACGGTTTCTGGAGGTGGCCATGAGCACCGACGTCCTGGTGGTGGGTGCCGGCCCCACCGGTCTCGCCACCGCGTTGACGCTGGCCCGGCGCGGGGTCGAGGTGACAGTGCTGGACCGGTTGGCCGTGCCGCCGACGACCTCCCGTGCCGCCGTCGTGCACGCGTACACCCTGGAGGTGCTGGACCGGATCGACGCCGCGGCGCCGCTGATCGCCCAGGCGGTGCGGACGCCGCGTTTCACGGTGCGCGACCGGGACCGGGTGCTGCTGTCGGTGCCGTTCCACGAGTTGCCGTCCCGCTTCCCCTACGCGCTGCTGGTCTCCCAGGCGGTCACCGAGGCCGTGCTCACCGAGAAGTTGGCCGAACTCGGTGTCCAGGTACGACGGCCGTGCCAGCTCACCGGGCTGAGCCGCACCGGTGACGGCATGCTCGCGCAGGTCGACGACGAGGCGCTGCGGGCCCGGTTCGTGGTCGGTGCGGACGGCCTGCACAGCACGGTTCGGCAGTTGGCCGGGATCGGCTTCACCGGCAGCAGCGATGAGGAGTCCTTCGTGCTCGCCGACGTGCGGGTGCGCAGCGTGCTGCCCCGCGACGAGGCGGCGCTCTTCCTCGCCCGCCCCGGGCCGCTGGTCTGGGCGCCACTGCCCGGTGGGGTGGTCCGGTTGGTCGCCGCCGTGGCCACCGCCCCGGCCGAACCGGATGCGGCCTACCTCCAGGCGCTGCTCGACGAGCGCGGCCCGGCGCGACGACCCGACCGGGTGACCGAGGTGCTCTGGGGTTCCCGGTTCCGGGTGCACCACCGGATCGCCGACACCTTCCGAGCCGGGCCGGTGCTGCTGGCCGGTGACGCCGGGCACGTGCACAGCCCGGCCGGTGGGCAGGGCATGAACCTCGGCATCTGCGACGCTGTCGCGCTCGGCACCGCAGTGGCGGACGTGCTCGACGGCGGCCCGGAGACGCTGCTCGACGACTACACCGCCCGGCAGCGGCCGATGGCCGAGGACGTGTTGAGCTTCGCCGCCGGGCTGACCAGGATGGCCGGCGTCTCCCCGGCTCGTCGGCCCGCCCGGGACGTGCTGCTCCGGCTGCTCGGTGCCGTCCCACCGGCCCGCCGACGCATCGCGCTGCGGCTGTCCGGGCTGTCGCATCGGGAGCGGACGCCGGGTTAGCCCGCGCGGCTCGACACAGCGGACGCGGCCGGTCGCAGTGTCCGCCACGCGGCGACGGTGACCAGCGCGAACGTCCCCGCCGCCGTGCCCGCCACCGGCGCCGTGCCGTACGACGCGGCGGCCAACCCGGCGAGCGCCGCCCCGAGCGGTGCGGTGAGCAGACCGACCATCCGCTGGGCCGCGCCGACCCGGCCCAGCAGGTCGCTCGGCACCTGCCGCTGCCCGTACGACGCCCACAGGCTGTTCCATGCCACGGTGCCGGCGGCGAAGACGGCCAGCGCGATCCCGCCCGACACCGGATGCCGAGCCAGCGCGAAGCCGGTCAGCGCCACGGTCTCCACGGCCAGCACCGCACGCAGCGCCGGCACCGTGCCGAGCCGGGCGGCCAGCCGCCCCGCCCCGAGCGCCCCCGCCACGCCCCCGACGATGGCGGCGGCGGCGAACAGCCCGTACCCGGCCGGCGGCACCCGGAGCACGTCCAACGCGTAGAGCACCAGCACCGCAATGATTCCGCTGATCGCCAGGTTGCTCGCGGCGGTGAGCAGCGTGACCCGCCACAGCGTCCGGTGCGCCCGCAGCCAACGCAGACCCTCGACGATCTCGCTCCACACCGAGCCGCGCCGCCGCGCCGTCGCCGGAGTGATGGCGGGAGGCGGACTGAGGGCCAGCACGAGCAGGGCGGCCGCCGCGAAGGTGGCGGCGTCGAGGGCGAACGGGAGGGCCGGGGCGACGGCGAACAGGACACCGGCGGCGGGCGCTCCGAGGAAGCCACCGGCCACCGCCGACCCCGCCTGGAGCCGGCCGTTCGCCCGGGGCAGCGCGTCCGGCGGCACCAACGCGGGGAGCAGCGCGAACGACGCGGAGTCGAAGAGAGTGCCCAACGTGGCGAGCAGGAACGCCGCCACCAGCAGCACCAGCACACTGACCTGGTTGAGCGCGACCACCACTGCCAGCGCCGCCACCACGGCCGCGCGTACCCCGTCGACCAGCGCCATCGTCCGACGATGGTCCCAGCGGTCCGCGTACACGCCGCCGAGCAGGCCGAAGAGCAGCGGCGGCAACTGCCCGGCCACGGTGACCGCCGCGATGATCCGCGGATCGCGGGTCACCGTCGCGGCCAGCAGGGCCAGTGCCGGGGTACGCAGCGCATCCCCGAACCGGGACGAGACGGCCGCGGACCACAGGAGCCGGAAGTCCCGGCCCAGAGCGGAGGAAGTCATGCCGGCGACCGTGCCGGTTCGACCGGGTCGAGGGTCAAGCCGCCGGGCAAAACGGGACCGCACCTGTCGGTGATCATGGGTACGGTGAGCGCCGGCATCGGGACCGGGGAGACAACAGGCGTGGACCACACTTTCCAGGTCGACCTACGTGGCGTGGTTGACCTGCTCAGTCATCACCTCTACGGCAGCCCGCGGGTCTACGTCCGCGAGCTGCTCCAAAACGCGGTGGACGCGATCACCGCCCGACGCAGGACCGAGCCGGACGCGCCGGCGCTGGTACGCATCGAACCCCCGGACAGCACCGGCGACGGCACGCTACGGGTGCACGACACCGGCATCGGCCTGACCGAGGCGCAGGTGCACGAGCTGCTTGCCACCATCGGCCGCAGCTCGAAGCGCGACGAGCTTGGTTTCTCCCGGCACGAGTTCCTCGGCCAGTTCGGCATCGGTCTGCTGTCCTGTTTCCTGGTGGCCGACGAGATCCAGGTGCTCACCCGGCACGGCGACAACCCCACGGTTCGCTGGACCGGGTACGCCGACGGCCGCTACGCGGTAACGGTGGCCCCGCCGGAGGCCGCCCGCGCCGAGCCGGGCACCACCGTCACGCTGGTGCCCCGCCGCGACGCGGACCAGTGGTTCAGCACGGCGACCGTCACCGACCTGGCCCGGCTCTTCGGCGCGCTGCTGCCGGTCACCGTCCGCGTCGGCGACGTCGTCACCACCACCGGGGAACCGCCCTGGCCGACCACGCCGGGTGTGCCACTGGACCGCGCGGCGCTGATCCGGTACGCCCGGGAGACGCTCGGCGTGGACCCGTTCGACGTCCTGCCACTGGCCGTGCCGGAGGCCGGGCTGACCGGTGTCGCCGTCATCCTGCCGACGCCGGTGAACCCGGCGGCCCGGGCCGGGCACCGCGTCTACCTCAAGCGGATGCTGCTCACCGAGAACGCCGACGGGCTGCTGCCGGAGTGGGCGTTCTTCGCGCACTGCGTGGTGGACGCGACCGAGCTGCGCCCGACCGCCAGCCGGGAGGCCCTCTACGAGGACACCCTGCTGACGGCGACCCGGGAGGCGCTCGGCGACCAGGTGCGCGGCTGGCTGGTCCGGTTGGCCCGGCACGACCCGCACCGGCTGGCCGAGTTCCTCCAGGTGCACCACCTCGGCGTGAAGGCCCTGGCGCTGCACGACGACGAGATGCTCCGGCTGGTCGACAGGTGGTGGCCCATGGACACCAACGTCGGCACGCTCACCCTCGCCGAGTTTAGGGAGCGCTACGGCGTGGTCCGCTACGCGGCGAGCCTTGACGAGTTCCGTCAGCTGGCCGCGGTCGCCGCCGCGCAGGACCTGGCGGTGGTCAACGCCGGCTACACGTACGACACCGAGCTGATCGAGCGGCTGCCGGTGGTGGACCGCTCGGTGCTCATCGAGCGGCTGGAGCCGAGCGACCTCACCACCCGGTTCGACGCGCTCGACCCGCAGGTGGAGTTGGCGCTGCGACAGTTCCTCACGGCAGCGCAGCGGGCCGTCGAGCGTTCCGGCTGCGAGGTGGTCATCCGGGCGTACGACCCGGTATCGCTGCCCGCGCTCTACCTGGTCAGCCGGTCGGCGGCGTTCAACGACCAGCTCGCCGCCAGCCGGGACCGGGCCGACGAACTGTGGGGTGGAGTGCTCGACGCGCTCGCCGCAACCGCCCCGCCGGACCGTCCGCAGTTGGTGCTCAACCACCGCAACCCGCTGGTACGACGGGTGACCATGCTGAGCGACCCGGAGCTGGTCGGTCTGGCCATCGAGGCGCTGTACGGGCAGGCGCTGCTGCTCGGCCACCATCCGATCCTCGCCGCCGACGCGGCGTTGCTGAACGATTCCTTCCTCGGCCTGCTCGGCCGGGCTGTCCCGGGACGGGAGTGAGCATGAGCGACGAGGATCTGTGGCGGGTGCTGCGCGGCATCGCCGACATGCCGTACGGAGCGGGGCAGATCGCCGCGCTGGAGCAGTTGCTGCGTCGGGTGGACGCCGCCGACGATCGGCACCTTGCGTTTGTCACCCGGATGCAGGCCACCACCGGCTACATCTACGGCGGTGAGCCGGCCAAGTCCTTCGTGACCTTCTCCTGGTGCCTGTCCGAGTTCGACAGTGACCCGCAGCCGTACCACCAGCGTCACCTGCACAACCTGCTCTGGCACTTCAAGTACATGATCAACGGCCTGCTGAACTTCCCGGAGGTGCCGCTCGACCGCACGTACGCCGTGCTGGACGACATGGAACGCCGCTACCGGGCCGGCGGGCACAGCCTGCAGGCCGTGCACAAGCACCGGTTCCGGGTCGCCGACCACGTGGGCGACGTCGAGGCAGCGGCGCACTGGTACCGGCTCTGGCAGACCACCCCGCGCGACGGCCTGTCCGACTGCGCCGGTTGCGACCCCACGAGCCAGGTGGGCTACCTCGCCGACACCGGGCGGGACGTGGCGGCGGTGGAGCTGGCCGAGCCGGTGCTCGCCGGCCGGCTCAACTGCAACGAGCAGCCGCAGTCGATCCTCACCGCGCTGCTCCTGCCGTACCTGCGGACCGGGCGGACCGAGGAGGCGCGGGACGCGCACCGGGAGGCGTACCGCCGGCTGCGCGGCAACCTCGCCAACCTGTGGGACATCGCGGACCACGTCGAGTTCTGCACGCTGACCGGCAACGAGGCACGGGCGATCGAGCTGGTCGAGCGGCACCTGGACTGGCTGGACCGGCCGCCGTCGCCGGCCGCCGCCATGCACTTCGCGGCGGCGGCTTCCGCCGCGCTGCGTCAGGCCGGCCCGTCGACCGTGTACCGCCGGGCCGCCGAGGGCCGGCCGGCCGCCGAGGTGTCGGCGGCGTCGTTGGCGGACGAGCTGGCCGAGACCGCGACCGGTCTGGCCGCCCGCTTCGACGCCCGTAACGGCACGAGCCACCAGTCGGAGTGGATCGCCAGTCGGCTGGCCGTGCAGGCGAGCGGGGAGCATGTGCCGCTGTCCGCGAGCGTCCGCCGCCGCCCGGCCCGTCCGACCCGTCCGGTCGGGGAGGAGCCCGGCGCACCAGCGTCGTCCACCGAGCGCGCCGAGCGAGGGCGAGGCGGTAAGGGTGAACGACCCGCCGTGACCGTGCCCGCCGACGCCGACCCGGACGATCTGCTGGACCTCGCCGAGCAGAGCTGGGGCCGGCACGACCGGGCCACCTTCCGGGCGGCACTCGTCGCCTTCGACGACCGGTTCGGCTCCGCCGAGCTGCCAGCCCGCACGTCCGCGCACCGGTTGGCGCTACGGGCGTCGGAGCGTGGCGACGAGGACGACATCGATGGTGCGATCACGCTGAATCGGGCGGCGTTGGAGCTGTACCGGGAGGCGGACGACGAGGTGGCCGCCCAGACGGTCGCCGGGCGGCTCGGCGTGTTGTTGACCCGGTCCGACGAGGACACCGAGGAGGGCCTGCTGCTGGTCCGGGAGGCGGCCGACGTCCTGGACCGGCTCGGCGACGCCCAGCAGCGGGCGGCCGGACACGACCGGGTGGCGTTGGTGCTGCTGCACCGAGAGCGTTGGGCGGACGCGCTCGCCGCGCTCGACCGGGTACCGGCCGACGCGGGCGGCGATCGGCACCTGGCGGCCCGGATCGCACTGCACCGGGGGCACCTGCTGGAGCAGTTGGACCGCGTCGACGAGGCCCGCGCCGCCGTCGACGAGGCACGCCGGAGCGGCCGTGAGTTGGGTGTCGGCGAGGTGGTCACGGGCGCCTGCCTGGCGTACGCCAGGCTGGTCGACGACCCGGCGGACGCCGTGGCCGCCTGCGACGAGGCGTTGGAGGCGGCACCGGCGGACGCGGAGCTGCCGGTCCGCGTCACCCGTGCCCGGGCGTTGCTGTCGGCCGGCCGGGCACCGGACGCGGTGGACGACTTCGTCGAGGCGGTGACGCTGTGCGTGGAGCGGGGCGCCGAGGGGGACGCGTTCCTGCGGTGGGAGCTGGCCAACGCGTACCGGATGGTGGGCCGGCTCGCCGAGGCCGCCGAGGTCGCCGAGGAGGCCGTGCTCGGCCTGGATCGGCTCGGCGCCCAGGCGGAGGCCGACCGCTGTCGGCACCTGCTGGCCGGCGTCTACGCCGGACTTGGTGAGATCGATCCCGCGTTGGCCCTGTTGGAGCAGTTGGCCAGCAATCTGGACGGACCGGACAACCTCCCGCACCGGGCACAGGTGCTGGAGGAGGCCGGCGGGATCCTCTACGACGCCGACCGGGACGCGGCGGCGGGCGAGCGGTTCGCCGCCGCGGCTGAGGCGTACCGGCTCGGTGACCTGCCGCTGGACGAGCTGCGTGCTCGCCGGCGGGAGACGTACGCCTGGTTCTGGGCCGACGACCGGGACGCGGCGTCGCGCGCCGTCGAGGTGGTGGACGGGTTGGCGGCGAAGCTGGCCGGGCAGGCCGAACCGCCGGTGCTGTACGAGCTGGCGATGGCGGCCGAGGCCGGAGCGCGAGTGCTCACCGGGGAGGAGCGACTGGACGAGGCCCTGGGCCGGCTCACCGGAGTGCCGGACCGGTTGCGCTCGATCGAGGCGTTCGGCGAGGCCGCCCAGGTGGAGGCCCTGATCGGTGAGTTGCTGCTGCGCCTGGACCGGCCGGCCGAGGCGGAGCCGCTGCTGCGCCGCGTACTCGGTGGGTTGCCGGCCGCGTCGCGGCAGGTCCGCCAGACGGCCTGGCTGCTGGCGCGGGCGCTGGATCTGCTCGATCGGCCCGCGGAAGCCGCAGCGCTGCGCGCGGAGCACGACCTGGACGAGGACGACTGACCTCGGTGGCCGCCCCTGGCCAGGTCAGGGGCGGCCGGGCCCGGGGCGGACGGAACTGACCGGCAACCATCGTGGGCTCCTCGCGGTCTAGGCTTGCCCGGTGACGGTGGAGCAGCAGGCACGGGGTGCGGCGGGTGCGGGCCGGCGCAGGTCCCGCAAGGACGAGATCCTGGAGATCGCGGTAGGTCTGTTCGCGGCGCGTGGTTATCACGGCGTGTCGATGGACGACATCGGCGCGGCCGCCGGGGTCACCGGTCCGGCGCTCTACCACCACTTCGCCGGCAAGGAAGCCATGCTGGCCGCCGCGCTGATTCCGGTCAGTGAGGGGTTGCTGGCCGGTGGGCGGGAACGCGCCGCCGGGCGGTCGGACGACCCGCGTGGCGTGTTGGAGTCGCTGATCGACTTCCACGTCGAGTTCGCGCTGGCCAACCCGGCGGTGATCGCGTTGCACCTGCACGAGCTGGACCGCCTGCCCGAGGAGCCGCGGCGCCGGATTCGTCGCCTGCAGCGGATGTACGTCGAGGAGTGGGTGACAGTGCTCACCGCGCTGCACCCGGGGATGCCCGACGGTGAGGCGCGGGTGCTCGCGCACGCCGCGTTCGGCCTGATGAACTCGACGCCGTTCCTCGGTGGTGAGGTGGACCGGCGACGCCGCGCCGAGCTGCTGCGCGGCGCGACCCTGGCCGCGCTGCTCGCCTGAGCCGACTCGTCAGAACCGTGCCGGTCATGATTCCCTGACATCGTCCCACCATCCGGACGCCGGGAGGAAACATGATCGAGTCACTGCTGGTCGCCAATCGGGGCGAGATCGCCCGCCGGATCATCCGGACCGCGAAGCGGCTCGGCATCCGCGTGATCGCTGTGCACTCGGAGGCCGACGCCGACCTGCCGTTCGTCGCGGAGGCGGACGAGGCGGTCCTCATCGGCCCACCGAACCCGGCGCTGAGCTACCGCAACACCGAGGCGATCCTCGCCGCCGCGAAGTCGACGGGCGCGCAGGCCATCCACCCCGGGTACGGCTTCCTGTCGGAGAACGCCGAGTTCGCCCGTACCGTCGAGGCGAGCGGCCTGATCTGGGTCGGACCCGACGCGGACGCGATCACCGCGATGGGCGACAAGATCAACGCCCGGAACCTGATGGCGGCGGCCGGTGTTCCGGTCGCGCCCGGCACCACCGACCCGGCCGCCGACCTGGACGCCGCCGTGACGGCCGCGGCCGAGATCGGCTACCCGGTGATGGTCAAGGCCGCCGCCGGCGGTGGCGGCATGGGCATGGGCGTGGCGGTCGACGAGGCCGCGCTGCGCACCGAGTACGACAAGGTGCGCGCGTTCGCCGAGCGGATGTTCGGCGACGGTTCGGTGTTGATCGAGCGGTACTTTCCCCGGGTACGGCACGTCGAGGTGCAGATCCTCGGCCTGGCCGACGGCCGGGTGGTGGCGCTCGGCGAGCGGGAGTGCTCGGTGCAGCGGCGCAACCAGAAGCTGGTCGAGGAGTGCCCGTCGCCGGCGGTCTCGCCGGAGCTGCGATCCCGGCTCCTGGCGGCGGCGGTGCGGGCCGGCGAGGCGGTCGGCTATCGCAACGCCGGCACCGTGGAGTGTCTGCTCGACGCAGCCACCGGCGAGTTCTTCTTTCTGGAGATGAACACGCGGTTGCAGGTGGAGCACCCGGTGACCGAGTACGTCTACGGCATCGACCTGGTCGAGGAGCAGTTGCGGGTGGCCTCCGGGTTGGCGCCGACGTTCGACCCGGACGCGTTGACCCCACGTGGCCACGCCGTCGAGATGCGGATCAACGCGGAGGACCCGAAGCGCTTCCTGCCCGGCCCGGGTGTGATCAGGACGTGGGTGGAGCCGACGGGCGAGGGCGTCCGGGTGGACTCCGGCTACACCGAGGGCAACACCGTCACCCCGTTCTACGACAGCCTGCTGGCCAAGCTGATCGTCAGCGGCGCGACCCGCGACGAGGCGCTCGATCGCGCAAAGGCAGCCGTCGCCGCCTTCCAGATCGAGGGTCCGAAGAACAACGTCCCCTTCTTCGCCGAGCTGCTGACCAACGACGAGTTCCTCTCCGGCGCCTACGACACGGGAATCGTCTCCCGCATGCGCTAACGCCCCCGACCCCACTTCGGTGATCAAGAGGTTTCCGTCAGGATTCGCGCCGCGGATGACGCAAACCTCTTGATCAACAGTGGGGTGGCATGCTGGGAGGACCCCCTAAGCACTGCTTTCGTCACAGTGAGGTGACCCCTTATGGCGGACCTGCCGAGTTTCGTCTCGATCCGTGAGGTTGGGCCGCGGGACGGGTTGCAGAACGAGGACCCGATCCCGACCGACGCCAAGGTGCGGCTGCTCGACGCTCTCTCCGGCACCGGCGTACGCCGAATCGAGGCGGTGTCGTTCGTGCACCCCAGGGCGATCCCGCAGATGGCCGACGCCGACGAGGTGTGGCAGCGGGCGGTGAAGGCCGACGGAGTGCGGTACTCCGCGCTGGTGCCGAACACCCGGGGCGCCCAGCGGGCCCTCGCCGCCGGATTCACCGAGATCGAGGTGGTGGTCTCGGCCAGCGACACCCACAACCGGCGCAACGTCAACCGGTCCACCGACGAGTCGCTGGACGACATCGCCGAGCTGATCGACCTGCTGCACGGTGCGTCGGCGCGGGTCGAGGTGATCGTGGCGACCAGCTTCGGCTGCCCGTACGAGGGGGACATCGACCCGCAGCGGGTGGCCGCGATCGTGGACCGGGTCGTCCGCGACGGCGCGGACCGGGTCGCCTTCGGCGACACCACCGGCATGGGCACCCCGCGTCGGGTCCGCGAGTTGCTGACCGCGGTACGCGACAGCAACGCGCACGTGCCGGTCCTGCTGCACTTCCACAACACCCGGGGTACGGCGCTGGCCAACCTGCTGACCGCGTTGGAGCTGGGGGTGACCGAGTTCGACGCCAGCGTCGGTGGCCTCGGTGGCTGCCCGTACGCGCCGGGAGCGAGCGGCAACCTGGCCACCGAGGAGGCCGTGCACATGCTGCACGACATGGGCATCGACACCGGCATCGACCTGCCGGCGCTCATCGAGGTGGCGGAGTTGGCCGAGGAGTTGCTCGGCAAGAAGCTGCCGTCCGGTGTGCTGCGGGCTGGTCCGCGTACCCGGCTGACGCCGCTGCCGAGCTGAGGACGCGACGAAGGGGCCGGCGCACCCGCCGGCCCCTTCCACGTGCCAGGTCGATCAGCTCACTGAGGTGAGCGCGCCCGGCCAGCTGTCGCGGAAGATGTCCGCGCTGCGGTCGGTGGCGCTGAACGTGCCGGCGAAGAGGTTGCTGACCCGGTTCGCCTCGGCGGTGCTCGGGTAGGCGTTGGTGCAGCTGGTGCCGGCGCTGCCGCCGGACATCAGCAGCGCGCAGTTTCCGTTGTAGTTGTCCGGCAGGCCGAGGATGTGCCCGATCTCATGGGTCATGATCCGCAGCACGCTGTACTGGGCGGCCTGCTGGGTGTCGATGTAGACCCGGCCGTTGCCGAGGCTGGTCCGCACGGCGTACGAGCCGCCGCCGGTGATCCGGTAGATGCGCAGGTTGGAGCCGCAGTTGGCGGAGAGCGTCAGGTTGACTGTGGCGTTGTTCCAGATCGAGGCGGCCTGGTTGGCGACGCTGGCGTAGCTTCCGGCCTGGCTGGTGTTGTAGCAGATGGTCATGGCGGCGGACGCGGGCGACGGGTTGGCGACCGTGATGCCGAGGGTGGCGAGTGTCGTCGCGAGCAACGCGACGGCGAGCCGATTGAGTCGTGAGGTCATCGCTGACTCCGATCTGGGAGGAGGGGTGCCAGGAGCCTAGCGATATGTATTCACGTTTTTCAATGTCTTGCTCTCGGCTTCACTGTCTGGTTCGCTCGTAGGTCGCCGACAACCTCGCCGATGCGCTAGCCTAACGATCGTTCAGGTCAGTATGGCGGAGGAGTCGGCGTGACGCTCGACGGTGAGGCACTGGAGCAGCTGCGCAAGCGGGCCCGGTCCGGCGGCGCGGACAAGTACCACGCGGCCAACGCGGCCAAGGGCAAGCTCTTCGCCCGTGAACGGGTCGCGCTCCTGGTCGACGAGGGCTCGTTCGTCGAGGACGGCCTCTACGCCAACACGATGGCCGAGGGGCTGCCCGCCGACGGCGTGGTGACCGGCACCGCCACCATCGACGGCCGACAGGTCTGCCTGATGGCCAACGACTCCACAGTCAAGGCCGGCAGCTGGGGCGCCCGCACCGTCGAGAAGATCATCAGGATCATCGAGCGGGCGTACGGCGCCGGCGTGCCGATGGTCTACCTGGTCGACTCGGCCGGCGCCCGGATCACCGACCAGGTCGATCTCTTCCCCGGCCGGCGTGGCGCCGGCAAGATCTTCTGGAACCAGGTCCGCGCCTCGGGCTCGATCCCGCAGGTCTGTGCGCTGTTCGGCCCGAGCGCCGCCGGTGGGGCGTACATCCCGGCGTTCTGCGACGTGGTGGCGCTGGTCGACGGCAACGCCAGCATGTACCTCGGCTCCGACCGGATGGTCGAGATGGTCACCGGCGAGAAGACCACCCTGGAGGCGATGGGCGGGGCGAAGGTGCACACCGCCGAATCCGGCGTGGGGCACTTCCTCTGCAAGACCGAGGCCGACGCGCTCGACGTCGTGAAGACCTACCTGTCGTACCTGCCGGCGAACTGGACGCAGGGGCCGCCGACCGCACCGGCGGTCGCCGCGCCCGCGAAGGCCGACCTGGCCGCCCTGGTGCCGGCCAGTGAGCGGCAGGCGTTCGACATGCGGCGGTACGTCAAGGGCCTGCTCGACGAGGGTTCCTTCTTCGAGATCCAGGCGCTCTGGGCCAAGGAGTTGACCATCGGCTTCGGCCGTCTCGACGGTCAGGTCGTCGGCGTGGTCGGCAACAACTCGATGTTCAAGGGCGGCGTGCTCTTCGTCGACTCGGCCGACAAGGCCACCCGGTTCGTGCAGCTCTGCGACGCGTTCAACGTGCCGCTGCTGTTCCTCAGCGACGTGCCCGGCTTCATGGTCGGCAGCGCCGTGGAGAAGCAGGGCATCATCCGGCACGGCGCCAAGATGATCACCGCGATCTCCGAGGCGACAGTGCCGAAGATCTGCGTCGTGGTCCGCAAGGCGTACGGCGCCGGTCTCTACGCGATGGCCGGCCCCGGGTTCGAGCCGGACGCGACGATCGCACTGCCGACCGCGAAGATCGCCGTGATGGGCGCCGAGGCTGCCGTGAACGCGGTCTACGCCAACAAGATCGCCGCCATTGCGGACGAGGACGAGCGGGCGGCCTTCGTCGCCGCCAAGCGGGCCGAGTACGAGCAGGACATCGACGTCGTCCGGCTGGCCAGCGAGCTGGTGGTGGACGCCATCGTCGAGCCGCACGACCTGCGCACCGAGCTGGTCCGTCGATTCGCGGCGGCGCGTACCAAGGATCGGCACTTCTCCCGCCGTCGGCACGGCGTCACCCCGGTCTGATCATCGGCTCAGGCCCGCACAGCGACCCGCCCCCGGCGTCACGAGCGCCGAGGCGGACCGTCCTTACAGGAGGATGAGATGGACTTCCGGCTCACCGACGAACAAGCGGCGCTGCGCGAGAGCGTGCGGGAATTCGCCCGCGAGGTGATCGCCCCGGTCATCGCCGAGCACTACGAGCAGCACACCTTCCCCTACGAGGTGATCCGGCAGATGGGCAAGATGGGCCTGTTCGGTCTGCCCTTCGCCGAGGAGCACGGCGGCATGGGCGGCGACTACTTCGCGCTCTGCCTGGCCCTGGAGGAGTTGGCCCGGGTCGATTCCAGCGTGGCCATCACGTTGGAGGCGGCGGTCTCACTGGGCGCGATGCCGATCTACCGTTTCGGCACCGAGGAGCAGAAGGCGACCTGGCTGCCCCGGCTGCTCAGCGGCGAGGCGCTGGCCGGCTTCGGTCTCACCGAGCCGGGCACCGGCTCGGACGCCGCCGGCACGCAGACCCGGGCGGTGCTGGACGGCGACGAGTGGGTGATCAACGGGTCGAAGGCGTTCATCACCAACTCGGGGACCGACATCACGGCCATGGTCACTGTCACAGCGGTGACCGGCACGAACCCGGACGGCTCCAAGGAGTTGTCGGCGATCATCGTGCCGACCGGCACGCCCGGGTTCGCCGTCGCGCCCGGATATTCCAAGGTGGGCTGGACCGCCTCGGACACCCACGAGCTGACCTTCGACGACTGCCGGGTGCCGGCCGCCAACCTGCTGGGCGCCCGGGGTCGGGGTTTCGCGCAGTTCCTGCGGATCCTCGACGAGGGCCGGATCGCCATCGCCGCGCTCGCCGTCGGCCTCGCGCAGGGCTGTGTCGACGAGTCGATCAAGTATGCGAAGGAGCGGCACGCCTTCGGCCAGCCGATCGGCGCCAACCAGGCCATCCAGTTCAAGATCGCCGACATGGAGCTGAAGGCACACACCGCTCGCCTGGCGTACTACGACGCCGCCGCACGGATGCTGGCCGGCGAGCCGTTCAAGCGGCAGGCGGCCATCGCCAAACTGCACGCCAGCACGATCGCTGTGGACAATGCCCGGGAGGCCACCCAGATCCACGGCGGGTACGGCTTCATGAACGAGTACCCGGTGGCCCGGTTCTGGCGAGACTCCAAGATCCTGGAGATCGGCGAGGGCACGAGTGAGGTGCAGCGCATGATCATCGCTCGGGATCTGGGCCTCTGAGTGGCCCAGCCGAACTGATCGGCCGGTCGTCCCGGACGGACTGTCCGTACGGCTGTCGGATTTCGGCGAGCGGGCGTCAGTAGCCCGACGTTCGACTGCCGACGGTCGGAGTCCATCCGTACTCTTCGTGCCCATGACTCCGGATCATGACTGGTCGCGGAGCCCGGCCGGACGTACCACTCTGCCGGAGCTGCTCCGCGGGCATCGACGCGCCGCCGGCCTCACCCAGGCCGAGCTGGCGTCCCGGGCCGGGGTGGGTGTGCGGACGGTGCGTGACCTGGAGCGTGGCCGGTCGATCCGCCCACAACGCACCACTGTCGAGCTGCTCGCCGGGGCGCTGGCGCTGACCGGCACCAGCCGGGCGGTGTTCCTGGCCGCGGCCCGCGGTGCCGGTGCCGAAGCGGCCTCGCCGGACGCCACCTCGACGGCGTTCGCGGTCGGCGGCAACGCCACGTCGGCGGCCGCACCCGCCGACCCGTCGGTCGCGCTCCCGCCGCCGGTCGCGTTGATCGGCCGGGAGCGCGACCTCACCGAGCTGGCCGGGATGCTGACCGCGGAGCGAGGGCCCCGGTTGGTGAGCCTCGTCGGGTTGGCCGGCGTCGGCAAGACCGCCCTGGCGACGTCGGTGGCGCACCTGGTGGCCGCCGCCCACCCGGCCGGTGTCGCCGGGGTGCTGGTGGGCGAGGGCGCGGACGGTCCGGACGTGCTCGCCGCATCGATGTCAGTGCTCGGCGTGGCGCGCCTGCCCGAACTCGTGGCGTTGCTCGCCGGGCGGCCGACGCTGCTGGTGATGGACGCGGTGGAGCGCGCCCCGGGCCCGGTGGCCGCGACAGTGCACCGGTTGCTCGGCGCACTGCCCTCGCTGCGGGTGCTGGTCACCGGGCGACACCCGGTCGGGTTGCCAGGCGAGCGGGTCTGGCCGGTCGCGCCGCTCGACGTGCCACCACCGGAGGCCGAGCACTCCGGACTCGAATCGTGGCCGGCGGTCGCGTTGTTCACCGCCCGGCTCGCCCAGGTCCGCCGTGAGCCACCCACCCCCGTCGAGCTGCCCGCGCTCGCCGCGTTGGTGCGCCGGTTGGGCGGGCTGCCGTTGGCCATCGAGCTGATGGCCGCCCGGGGCCGTCTCCTCGACCTCACCGAACTGCTCGACCGGTACGGCGACCGGGTGCTCGACCTGGCCACTCCCGCCGACGCGTCCGCCCACCCGGCCTGGGACGCACCGGAGGCTCTCGGCAGTCGGACGAGCGGACCCGACACCCGTGCGGCGGCCTCGGTCGCCGTCACCCTGCGGGACGCGGTGGCGTTCAGCTACCGCCTGTTGGCGTCGGACGAGCAGGCCGCGCTGCGGCAGCTGGCCGTCTTCGGTAACCGGTGGTCGGTCGAGTTGGCCGAGGAGATGCTCGCCGACGAGGCCGACCGGGACGGCGCGGTGGCGATCGACCCGGTTCCACTGTTGGACCGCTTCGTCGAGTTGGGGCTGCTGAGCGTACGCGGCACCGGGTCGTTCCGGTTCCGGCTGCTCGACGCGGTCCGTGACTACGCCGTCGAGCAGGCGGCCGGTGGAGGTGAGCTGACCTGTATCCGGCGTCGACACGCGGAGGTCATCGCGCGCCTGGTGGCCCGTACCGCCAGCGACCTGATCGGCCCACGGCTACCCGACGCGGTGCACCGGCTGGACGAGATGAGCAGTGACATCAGCTCGTCGTTGGCCCACGCGGCTACCGACGACCCGTTGACAGCGCTACGGCTGGCGGCCTGTCTGACCCGCTGGTGGCGGTTCCGCGGACGCGACGTCGCCGGGCGGCAGTGGCTGCGGCGGCTGCTGGCGGACCCGCGGACCGCCGACGCCGATCCTCTTCTGCGTGGCTGGGCCGCACTCGGGGTCGCCCGGCTGGCGACGGAGCACGGCGCGGGTGCCGAGGAGTTGTCGACGGCCCGTGCGGCGTTGGACACCTTCCGGCAGGCCGGCGACGTCACGGGGGAGTTGGAGGCGCGAAACGTGCTCGGCACCCTGCTGATCTCCGTGGGGCGGCAGGACGAGGCTCGCGAGCAGGCCGAGGCGCTGCTGCGGTTGGCAGCCCGCAACGGGCGGACCCGGGACCTGGCGGTGGCCCAGAACAGCCTCGCCTGGCACGAGATCCGCGCGGGCGATCTGGCCGCGGCCCGCCGCCGGCTCGCCGCGGTGGACCGACTCGCCGCCGAGAGTGGGGAGCAGCGACTGCGGGTGCTGGGCTGGGCCAATCGAGCCGAGGTCGCCCGACTGGAGGGCTGGTACGCGGACGCCATCGATCGTGGCCGGCGGGCGATCGCGGCCCTGTCCGAGCTGGGTGATCCCGGGCGTCGCCGTCGGGTACTCGGGACCGTCGGGCTGGCGCTCGCCCAGGACGGGCGGGCCGCGGAGGCGACCGAGGTGCTGACCGAGTTGCGCGCCGGGGGCATGGAGGCCCTGCCGGCGCGGCCGGCCGTCCCGCGACCGCGCTCGGACGACGCGGCGCTGGCCTGGGGTGGCCCGGAGGCCGGGCTCTGTGCGCTGATCGAGGGGAACCTGGCGCTGCACCGGGGCGACCGGGAGTTGGCTGCCGAGTGGTTCGCGGCCGCCGCCGACCATGCGGGGCAGGATCGCCGCGACGTGGTGGAGGCGCTGGTCGGGCTGGCTGCGAGCACCGCGGACCCGTCGGTGCTCGATCGACTGGACCGGGTCTGTGTGGAGGGCGGCATCCGGCTGTTGCCGCAGGAGTCGGGCCTGCTCTACGCGCTGATCGCCGCCCGGGGCGGACCGGCTCGGTAGCCTGCGCTTTCTCCGAGTCGATCGCGACGGGAGAGTGGCGCGGACGAAGAGCCCCCTTGGTGCTACCCCTCGCTGATCGCCCGCGCCGTCACCCCCCGGTGATCCCCGGTGCAGGAAGCCTGCCACCGATGCGGTGGCAGAAAGTCGGCTTGGACCGAATCCTCCAGCTTGGCTGGGTCAGTTCTGCCGGTCTTTCTGCCGCTGCCGCCGCCCGACGGCGGGTGCTGATCAGTGCCGTCGGGTGGCGTTGTCGGTGGCGGCGACCTGCTCCGGGCTGACGTCGTCACTGCCTGCGGTGGCGCACGGATGCGCGGCGTCGCGGACCCGCCGCAACCCGTCGAGGAGGGCCGCCAGCGCATCGGGGTCGAGCTGCCCGGTGAACCACTGCTCGATCATCTGCAGATGCCCGGGCAGCGTCTCGTTCAGACGTTGCATCCCGGCGGCGGTGACCACCGCGTACGAGCTGCGTCGGTCGTTCGGGCAGGCCCGGCGGGTGAGCAACCCGTCGCGCTCCATCCGGTCGACCACCCGGGTCACTCCGCTGGTCGACAGGGAGGTCTGTGCGGCGAGGTCGGTCATGCGTAGTTGGTTGCCCGGCGAGCGGGCCAGTCGGGTGATGACCTCGAACTCGACCGCGGAGAGGCCGTGTTCCTCGAGTTGGGCGTTGAACCGGGCTGACAGCCCGGCGTGTGCCTCGAAGAGCAGGCCGACGGCGGTGATCCGGGGATCGTCGAAGACGTTGGTCACCCGTTCATCATACCAGTGCTTGACACGGGGAATGTTGCAACAGTTATAGTTGCTCAAGCAGTCGTTGGGCTACTAAACAATCTCCTGGAGGACAGCACCATGACCAGCAGCATCGATGCGGTTACCCGCGACTGGGACAGCCTCACCATCCCGGCGGCCGGCACCTACGCGCTCGACGTGGCGCACAAGCGGGTCGGCTTCGTTGCCCGGCACATGATGGTGAGCAAGGTTCGCGGTGAGTTCAACGAGGCCACCGCCACCATCACCGTCGCCGAGGACCCGCTGCAGTCGTCGGTCGTCGCCACCATTCAGGCCGCCAGCGTCGACACCACCCAGGCCGACCGGGACGCTCACCTGCGCAGCCCCGAGTTCCTGGACGCCGAGAAGTTCCCGACGCTCGAGTTCCGCAGCACCGGGGTCAAGTCCCGTCGCGGCAGCGAGTTCGTGCTCACCGGTGAGCTGACCATCAAGGACGTCACCCGCCCGGTCGAGCTGGAGGTGGAGTTCGAGGGTGTCGGCCGCAGCCCGTTCGGCCAGGACATCTTCGGCTTCTCCGCGAGCACCGAGATCGACCGCGAGGAGTTCGGCCTGACCTGGAACGTCGCCCTGGAGACCGGGGGCGTGCTGGTCAGCCGCAAGATCAAGATCGAGATCGAGGGCGAGGCCGTCCGTCAGGCCTGATCCCCAGGGATCGCCGGAGGGTCAGGTGGGGGAATCCTCCCGGCGATCCGGTACGCAGGGCCCGCGCCGCACGTCGGCGCGGGCCCTGCGTCGTTCCCGCTGGTGGTAATTGTCACGGGTTGTTCGCACCGCAATCGGGTCCAGTCGGTCGACGACGGGGTACAGATGGCGCCACGAGCGCGTCCTCCCGGTCGACGTCGCATCACTGCCGTCGGCCTCTGGCCCCGGTCAGGTGGGCGCTCTTACCGTGGATGCTTCACAAAGCGCTTCCGGGACGGCATGATCCCGACCGCGCCGGCCGTCGGGAGGACACATGGGCAGGGACGTCTCAGAGGGCGCCTTCACCCGGGATGATCGCGTCCGATATCGGCAGAAGGTGCGGCGGTGCCTGGACGTCTTCGCCCTGATGCTTGACGACTTCGGCTTCGACGCCGACCGGCCGATGACCGGCCTGGAGATCGAACTCAACCTGGTCGACTCGGCCGCCGAGCCGGCGATGCGCAACGAGGAGATCCTCGCCGACATCGCGGACCCCCTCTTCCAGACCGAGTTGGGGCAGTTCAACCTGGAGCTCAACGCCGAGCCCCGACTGATCGAGGGCACCGGCTTCGCCGACTACGAGCACGACCTGCGCGGCAGCCTCTCCCGGGCCGACGAGCGCGCCGCCAGGTCCGACGCGAAGATCGTCCTGGTCGGCATCCTGCCCACCCTCACCGAGGGGCACCTGGTCGAGGACAACCTCTCCACCAACGAGCGTTACCGGGTGCTCAACGACCAGATCGTCGGCGCCCGGGGCGAGGACATCGAGCTGGACATTCGCGGCGTCGAGCAGTTGCGCACGCACACCGACTCGATCGCCCCCGAGGCCGCCTGCACGAGCCTCCAGTTCCACCTCCAGGTCGCCCCGGACAGCTTCGCCGACTACTGGAACGCGTCCCAGGCCATCGCCGGCGTGCAGGTGGCGGTCGGGGCGAACAGCCCCTTCCTGTACGGCCGCCAACTGTGGGCCGAAACGCGGATCGCGTTGTTCCAGCAGGCCACCGACACCCGCCCGGACGAGCTGAAGGCCCAGGGCGTACGGCCGCGGGTGTGGTTCGGCGAACGGTGGATCACCTCGATCTTCGACCTGTTCGAGGAGAACGTCCGGTACTTCCCGCCGCTGCTGCCGATCTGCGAGGACGAGGACCCGGTGGAGGTCCTGCACGCCGGTGGTGTGCCACAGCTCGGGGAGCTGCGGTTGCACAACGGCACCGTCTACCGCTGGAACCGTCCGGTCTACGACATCATGAACGACCGTCCCCACCTGCGGGTGGAGAACCGGGTGCTGCCGGCCGGTCCGACCGTGGTGGACATGCTGGCCAACGCGGCCTTCTACTTCGGGCTGGTACGCGGTCTGGCCGAGGCCGACCGACCGATCTGGAGTCAACTCACCTTCAGCTCCGCCGAGGAGAACTTCCACGCCGCCGCCCGACGTGGCCTCGACGCCGTGCTGCACTGGCCCGGGCTCGGCGACGTGCCGGTCACCAAGCTGGTCCTGGACCAGCTGCTGCCCACCGCCGCCACCGGCCTGGACGGTTTCGGTGTCGCCCCGGCGCAGCGGGACCGGCTGCTCGGCATCATCGAGCAGCGCTGCCGTACCGGCCGCAACGGCGCCGTCTGGCAGACCGAGGCGGTCTGGGCGGCGGAGCGGCACCAGGGCATGGACCGGACGGCCGCGCTACACCACATGGTCCAGCGCTACGCCGAACTCCAGCGCACCAACCAACCCGTCCACACCTGGCCAACCACCTGACCCCACCCACCCAAACCCCCACCCCGAACGCGTTGATCATGAAGTTATTGCCATGACACGCCGAGTGAGGTGGCAATAACTTCATGATCAACAGGTTGGTTCGGGGGGCCAGGGTGGGTTGGGGGTGGGGTGGGGGCTAGTCGGTGGTGGGGCGGGTGGGGCGGCGGGCTGCTCGGGTGCGCCGGCTGGTGGCGGTGAGGTCCGCTGCCGCTGTTGCTTCGGTGGGACGACCGGCCGGATCGGCGAGGTCCGGGTCCGTACGCGGGGCGGGAACCTGCGGCGCGGTGGTGACGTCGCCCGGCAGCGAGCCCGTCCGGGGCGTCTGCGCTGGGGCGTCGGCCCTCCTGCGCCGCGCTGCGGTTCCGGCCGTCGAGGCTGAGGTTGCGGCCGTCGGGCCGGGAACTGCCGGCGCGGGCTCGGTCTCGGCGACCGGGGCCGGGTCGGCCACCGTGTCCCGAGCGACCGCACTCGGCTCGGCCGAACGGCTCTGTTGGGCCGGGCGGTGCCGTTCGCCTCGCTCGCCGAGGCGGGCGGCCAGCACCGAGCCGCCGATACCGGCGATCACCGCGTACGGGGCGATCAGCTGGGTGGACAGCTGTGCGGGGCCCAGCGTCGACCAGTGCGGCAGGGTGGTCAGGTAGGCGAGCGCGACGAGCACCGGGCCCGCCGCGCCGGAGGCCGCCGCACACACGCGGTGCCCGCCCGAACGGGCGGACCGCCGGGCGGCCAGTACGCCGATCAGCAGCGCGGGCACCAGTGCCAGCAGCGCACCGGGCCAGTAGAGCTGGCCCCCGATCCAGTACCGGGCGTGGTCCGGGTCGAACTGCCAGGTGCCGAGTTGCGCGCCGGTCAGCCCTCGTCCGACGCGTACCCCGTCGATCACGGAGATCACCGCGAGCAGCCAGAGCCAGGCGGCCGTCGCTGTCACGTTGACCGCGGCGGCTCGGGAGCGAAGCGCCCAGATCGCGACGAGGACGCCGATCAGGATGCCCAGCGTCGCCTGTACGGCGGCCGTCCGTTGCGGAGCGCCGGTGTCCGCGCCGGTCGCGACCCGCGCGGGTACCGCGATCAGCA
Source organism: Micromonospora salmantinae (assembly GCF_022230905.1). NCBI lineage: Bacteria > Bacillati > Actinomycetota > Actinomycetes > Micromonosporales > Micromonosporaceae > Micromonospora > Micromonospora salmantinae. The sequence continues at coordinate 26,316 of NZ_JAKKFG010000001.1, read as the reverse complement.
GCACCGTGACCAGCCCGCCCAGCCCGGCGCCAAGCGCCAGGGCCACCCGGCGCAGCAGGCCACCTCGGTCGTGGACCGGCGGCTCGGCGACCGGTGGTGGCGTGCCCGCCACCTCAGGCCGGCCGGTGTCGACGGCCGGTGAAGGCCCGTCGACCTGGCTCTCGTGCTCCGGCCTACGGTCGTCGAGCTGCTGGCCCTCGTGGCCGGCAACACCGTCGGGCGACGTTTCCGGAGAGGTCACGGTCTTCGCCGGGGCGCTCCGTTGGTGCAGCCGCTGCGCGCAGACCGCGCCGAGGACCGTCGAGCTGGCGGCGAGCCAGGTGGCCCAGGCGAGGCCGTCCGCCCAGGCTGTATCGGTCGCACCGGCATCGGTGGGCGTCCAGGTGATGACGCCGAGCCCGTAGCCGAAGCCCAGTTGTGCGGCACCTGCGCCGGCAGCGACCCCGATTGCCGTCGCGATCGACACTCCCCAGCCCTGTCTGGCCATGCCGGGCAGCGTAACGTCCCGTCGTCGGCGCGGCGAGTCGCAAAGACCCGCCGGTGTGGACCGCCGGTGCGGGCGGATTGGGCGGCGGGCGGTACGGTCGCCGGTGATGAGGCGGTGGGCGTAATGACGGACACGAACACGGGCCAGCAGAATGCCGCCGGTGGCGGTGCGGGCCGGGCCAGCGTCGTGCTCGGTGGTGGGTTGGCGGCGGTCCTGCTCGCCGCCGTGGGCGCGACCGGCGGCTGGTTGCTGGCCGGCGAGGACGACGCACCCTCTGGTGACCCGCTGGCCGTTGCGACCACGGCTGGCGCGTCGACCACCCGGGCCACCGCACCCCGACCGAGCAGCGGCCGGCCCACACCGTCGGCGGTCCAGACCTCCGCCACCTCGACCAAGGGGGCCGGCCTGACCGTGCCGCCGGTGATCGGCACCGACTTCGAGCAGGCCCGGGACACGCTGCGCAAGCAACGGCTGGGTTGGCGGCTGGTCTTCGGTGGCGGGGTCGGCCGTACGGTCGAGAGCACCACACCGGACGTGGGCACCGAGGTCGCCCGGGGGACGACGGTGCAGCTACAGGTCGCCGGGCCGGCGCCGGCCGCCGAGGTGCCGGACGTGGTCGGCAAGAGTTGCGCCGACGCCGCCGACGAGTTGGTCGACGAGGGCCTCTACCCGCGCTACCTCAGCGGACGTACTGGGAAGGTCAGCCGGCAGGAGCCCGCCGAGGACGGCCCGGCCCGGTGGAACGACCAGGTCAGCATCTGGTGTGGCTCCGACGGCCAGCCGACCACGAAACCCACGCCCTGATTCCGGGCCGGCGGGTTCGAGCCTCCCGGCCCGTACCCGCCGTTCTGTCCCGCCGACAGCCGGCGCGGCTCGGCACGCTGATCCCCACCCATGGCGGTGTGGGCGACTAGGTTGGCGGTCGAGGGCCATGACGCCCGTCCGGGTTCGGGAAAGGACGTGCGATGAGCGACGACCGCCAGGAGCCGCCCGCCGGCGAGCACGACGACGACCGGACCCGGCCCCTGCCCTCCGCCGCTGACCGGCCGGCCCCGACCGGGCCCGCCGCCGACCGTCCGGCCCCGCCCGGCCCCGCCGTCGACGGCCCTGAGCCGACGCAGCCGACGCCAGCCGCCGCCGACCCGGACGAGACGGCACCGATCGACCGGACTGTCCCGGCTCGTCCCGACCTGTCGCCCGACCAGACCATGCCGATCGACAGGTCCGCCGGCACCGGGCCGGGTCCGCCGGCCGACCGGACGGCGCCGATACCGCCAGCCTGGTCCGGTCGGGCCGAGGTGCGCTCGCCCCGACCGGATGACCCCGGCGGTGAGTGGTACGTCGAGGAGCAGGGCGGTCGGCGGTGGTGGTTGCCGATCCTCTGGGGCGTACTGGCGCTGTTGCTCGCGGCCCTGCTCGGGGGCGCGCTCTGGTTGGTGCGTGGCCAGCAGGAGGACGACCGCGACGATCCGGGGCCCACGCCGTCCCCGCCACCGACCAGTGCCCCCAGCACCCCGCCGACCAGTGCAGCCGCCACGTCGGCGGCGCCCACCAGTGAGTCGCCGAGCAGTTCGCCGACCACTGACGCGCCGGACGAGCTGCCGGTGCCACCGCTCGCCGGCCTGCCGCAGGCCACCGCCGAGGGGCTGTTGGCTCGGCTCGGCCTGGCCTACCGGGTGGTGTACCGCCCGTCGGAACTGCCACCCGGGACGGTGGTGGGCACCGAGCCGGAGGCGGGCACGTCGGTGTCGACCGACGACGAGGTGTTGTTGATCATCTCGCAGGCCGAGCCGCCGACCGGGGCGAGCCCGACCACGCCGAGCACTACTGTGACGAACACGCCGTGACCGCTGGTCACCACATCCGGCGGCGGGTGCCGACGAGACCGATGCCGGCCAGGGAGATGGCGAGGCCGAAGATGCCGGACCAGAAGAGGGAGCGGCGGATGTCCGTGGCGCTGTGTCCGGCCGGAGCGGCTTCGGTGAGTTCCTGGGGGCCGTCGGACTGGCCGCCGGCACCAAGGCCGGACACCGGCCCGGTCGGGTCGGCACCACCAGCGCGGTCGGCCGGGGTGCCGGTGTCGATCCAGCCAGGTTCCTCGTAGACCGACTGGCCGTCGCCGGTCGGTGGGTCGGAGTCGAGCACGGTGATCTCCGGTGCGGGCACCGGTGCGGTCAGCCGGGTGGACGACATCGCCGGGTCGCGGACGAGGACCAGGAGTGTCGCCATCGCCCCGAGGAGGGCGAGGAGTCCGAAGGCACAGGCGATACGGGAGCGGTGGTGCCGCCGCAGGGCGGGCTGATTGACCATGACCATCCCAGGGTCAGGGTCCTGGACGAGCGGGTGGAACGGTGCCGGGGTGGGCGTACCGATTCTATGGCGGCGGCACGCCCACCGGCGGCGGTTCGGGTCGGTCAGCCCACCCGGAGCGGGGTACGCGCGACCGGGCGGCGGGCCCGCACTGTGTGCGGACGGGGTTCGGGGGCGGCCTGCAGTTGCTGCAGCCCTTCCCGCTGGACGAAGATCGACCGTCGGGTGACCGCGTCGCCCGCGGCGTTCAACTCGTAGCCGTCGAGCCAGAGCCAGCCGTCATAGGTCGGCCAGTCGAGCACCCGGATCACCCGGAACTTGATCGGCCTGAGGAACTGGACACTCGCCGCGCGTGTCACGTGCAGTACGTCACCGGTGCGGGGAAGCACATGGGCTCCTGGGGAGGATCGGCCGGCGGTTGCGCCGGCGGTGCCTGAACGGGGGACGTCTCGGCCGGTGACGGGGTCGTGCCTCGTGAACCGGTGGTGCGGATGGCGGTGGTCGGGCCGTACCCCGCTGGTGACGTGCCGCCACCCGACCACCACCCGGTTGCTTCCGGGAACCGCGCCCGCCGCCGCAGCTTGCCGGCTTGCAGCGGCGGGGTCCTTACCCCGGAGCAGGTCGCGTTGTCGTCGGCCGGGCCCGCGCCGTGCCCGGCTTCCCCGAAGCGGTGGGGTCACCACTCCGAGGGACCGAACGGAGACGCTGAGTGATCCGTGCCATACGGACAGAGTGCATCAGGGACGTGCTTCATGCAAGTTGCACGTCGACTTTTGCCGATACGTGAGCGTGTCGCGCGAAAGGCCTATTGAAGCCATCCGCGTCCGGGCGGCAGACTGGGGGCCGGTTTCGCCCGTCGCGGCCGGCCGAGGACCGGCACCACCCCTTCGTCGCGAACGCTCGCCGGTCGACGGTCGCGCCCCCGGCGGGTGTCACCAGTGGCGCGTTACCGGAGGTAGCCCGAGTGGGGTCGAGCAGCCAGCGGCGGGGACCAGTGACTCACGGTCACGGGTTGCACGATGAGTGAGCGGCGCAGTCCTACCATCAGACGGCGGCGGCTCGGGGCCGAGCTGCGCCGCCAGCGGGAGTCCGCCGGGATCACCATCGAGGTGGTCGCCGAACAGTTGGAGTGCTCGGCGTCGAAGGTCTCCCGGATCGAGACCGGGCACACCACGGCCACCCCACGCGACGTGCGGGACATGCTGCGGATCTACGGCGTCGTCGGCGCCGAGAGCGACGAGCTCGTGCAGATCGCCCGGGAAGCCCGCCAAAAGGGCTGGTGGCACCCTTACAGCACGGTGCTCGTCGGCGCGTACGTCGGGCTGGAGGCGGCGGCGAGTTCGATCCGGGCGTACGAACAGCAGGTCGTTCCGGGTCTTCTGGAGACCGAGGAGTACGCCGGGGCCATGATCCGTGCCGCTCGGCCGGACTTCACCGCCGATCAGGTGCATCAAAGAGTGCGTGTCCGTTTGGGTCGTCAGTCGTTATTGACCCAGGACGATCCGGTCGATCTGTGGGTGGTGCTCGATGAGGCGGTGGTAAGTCGGCCGGTGGGCGGGGACGAGGTGATGCGCGGTCAACTCAAGCGGTTGGTCGAGGTGGCCGAGTTGCCGAACGTGACGCTGCAAATCCTGCCCTTCGAGGTGGGTGCGCATGCCGGCATGGACGGCACGTTCACGATCCTCAGCTTCCCTGAGCCCGGTGATCCGGATGTTGTGTACGCGGAGAACGCCACGGGTGGGCTTTTCCTCGAGAAGAGCGACGAACTACAGAAGTACAGCTTCATCTTCGATCACATCCGCGCTGCGGCCATACGTCCGGAGGAGTCCGTCGCACACATCGCAAAACTGGCAGAGGAGCCGTTGTGGAAATGGCGACCAAAGGGTTCCCCGTGGACCTGACGCAGGCAGCATGGTTCAAGAGCTCGAAGAGCGGGCCGAACTGTGACAACTGCGTGGAGGTGGCGTACGTGACGGGGGCGGTCGGAGTGCGGGACTCGAAGGACAAGGCGGGCCCCGCCCTGGTCTTCGCACCGGGTGACTGGCACTCCTTCGTTGCCGGCACCCGGGGTGGTGTGTTCGGCGCGGTCTGACCGACTGGTCAATGGAGTCCCCGTCCGGTTCGCCGGACGGGGACTCTGCCGTGTCCGCGGTGGGCGCGGCTGACTGTCGCGTCGCGGCGGGGTCGACGAGGTTCCGTCGGGATTCCCGTCGCCAGAGCGTCCCCGTCTCGTTGAACCGGTCGGTACGGCGCTGGTCGACGACCCGCCGCACCGACCCGCAACCGAGCGAGTAGGCGAGACGGATGACGACGATCGGTTCAGAAAACCTCACCACCGGTCCGGCGAAGCCGGAGCGGTTCGGTGGCAAGTACCGCGGCGCCCGTCGGGACACGGTTCTGACCGAGGTGGTCTCGACCGACCAGGAGTTGAGCGGGCGGGAGGGTGCCTCCGAGACGACGGATCCTCCGCTCTCGCTGCCCTCGCTGGACCCGAACCCGCTGATCGAGCCGTCGTTCCCGCCGGCGGGCTGGCCGATGCAGCCGCCCGAGTCCCTGGCGGACCATCCGTTGCTGCGTGGTCTGCTGATGGAGTTGCCGCCGAAGGGCACCGTGCCCTCGCAGGATTGGCTGGACCGCTGGTTCGAGGCCACCAGGTCGATCCTGGAACTGCTATACGTGCAGAGCGCCAGCCGCCCGCGTTGACCCTGCGACGGCGGGCTGGGCCCGCTCCGCGAAGCGGTTGTGGCGTAGCGCGTGCCGGACCCCGATGGCGATCACCGCGAGCGCGCCCACTGTGATCGCAGGCCCGGTGACGCCGGGGTCGGCTCCGAGGTCGGAGCCGGTGGCGGCGATCAACGCCGGCACCGTGGCCAGGGCGGTGACCTGTAGTGGCAGCCCGACGAGCGGGTGGGCTGCGGCGGCGCGCAGCCCGTGCGGCGCGGGGGTGGCGGGGGCGCTGGCGAACGCGCCCGCACCGGCCCACAGCCGGCGGATCCGTCGTACCGAGCAGACCGTCGCCACGAGCGCCGGGCCGGCGGCCAGGGTGAGCCCGGCGGCGGCCCGGTCGACCGGCGAGGTGCCGGCGCTGAGCAGCCCGCCGCCGAGCACGGTCGCGGTGAGCGCCACGCCGGTGAGGGCCAGCACCAGCAACCATCCGGTACGCCGACGCAGCATGCGGGTGTTGCGCAGCCGGGGAAGGCCGTCGGCAACGACGCCGGCGGCCAGCCAGACGGCGGCGACCGGGAGCAGGATGGTGAGCTGACTCTCCATGCTCGAGAGTCTTTCCCGAATCCTGGCGAGGCGAATCCGGGCGCGTCCCCCGTTCGCCCCGGACGCCGGGTCCGTAGGGGGTCATCACTCGAAGGTATGGCCGTTTCGACATGTTCAACTGACCGACGGCTGACTTACCCTCAGCTAGATCGGCGAGTGTCGATTGATGTTGGGACCGGTGGTCACGTTCCACTGCCGGTCAGAGGGAGGTAGGAGATGGGTCTTCCACGAAGGTCCGTACTGATCGGGGTGGCCGCGGCGACCGTGCTGGCCGTCGGCACCCCAGCCCTGGCCGCCGAACCCGTGGGTGTGGTTCGGGCCGCCGGCGGAGCCACCGCCGTGCCGGACAGCTACATCGTCGTACTCAAGGACAGCGCCGTTGCCCGGGACCGGGTCGGCGACACCGCGAAGCGGCTCTCCGGCCGCCACGGCGGCACTGTGGCCCGCACCTACGGCGCGGCGCTGCGCGGCTTCGAGGCCAATGTGAACGCGAGCGCGGCGGCGCGGATCGCCGCCGACCCGGCGGTGGCGTACGTCGAGCAGAACCACACCGTCTCGATCTCCGGCACGCAGGCCAACCCGCCCTCCTGGGGCCTCGACCGGATCGACCAGCGCAACCGGCCGTTGGACAACTCCTACACCTACCCGAACACGGCGAGCAACGTGCACGCCTACATCATCGACACCGGCATCCGGTTCTCCCACAACGACTTCGGCGGCCGGGCCACCTCCGGCTACGACGCGGTGGACGGCGGGTCGGCCGACGACTGCAACGGGCACGGCACGCACGTGGCCGGCACCGTCGGCGGGTCCGCGTACGGGGTGGCCAAGGCCGTCCAGCTCGTCGGCGTACGGGTGCTGAACTGCTCCGGCAGTGGCACCAACGCCGGTGTGATCGGCGGCGTCGACTGGGTCACCGCGAACGCGATCAAGCCGGCGGTGGCGAACATGAGCCTCGGCGGCGGCGCGAACAGCTCACTGGACAACGCCGTCCGCAACTCGATCGCCTCGGGTGTCACGTACGGCCTGGCGGCCGGCAACGACAACGGCGCCAACGCCTGCAACACCTCGCCGGCGCGTACCACGGAGGCCATCACGGTGGGCTCGACGACCAGCTCGGACGCCCGGTCGTCGTTCTCCAACGTCGGCACCTGCCTGGACATCTTCGCGCCCGGCTCGTCGATCACCTCGGCCTGGTACAACAGCAACACCGCCACCAACACGATCAGCGGCACCTCGATGGCCACCCCGCACGTGGTCGGAGCGGCGGCCCTGGTGGCCAGCGCCAACCCGAGCTGGACCCCGGCTCAGGTCCGCAACCAACTGGTGGCCAACGCCACCCCCAACGTGGTGAGCAACCCCGGCTCAGGCTCACCGAACCTGCTGCTCTACGTCGGCACCGGCAGCACCCCGCCGCCGCCCACCGGCTGCACCGGCACCAACGGCACCGACGTGTCGATCCCGGACGCCGGCTCGGCGGTGACCAGCTCGATCACCATCTCCGGCTGCGGTCGCAACGCCTCCTCGACCTCCACCGTCGCGGTGAACATCGTGCACACCTACCGCGGTGACCTGGTCATCGACCTGCTCGCCCCGGACGGCAGCTCGTACCGGCTGAAGAACAGCAGCACCTCGGACAGCGCCGACAACGTGAACGCCACGTACTCGGTCAACGTGTCCGGTGAGGCCGCCGACGGCATCTGGCGACTCCAGGTGCGGGACACCTACTCGGTCGACACCGGCTACATCAACACCTGGACCCTGACCGTCTGACCGGTCTGTGACGACCGAGGCCCCACCCGGCACGCCGGGTGGGGCCTCGCGTCGTACGGATCGGGCTCAGACCGAGAAGGTGGCCGGCCGCTCGGTGGCCGGGGCCGGCGGGCGGGCCTTCCACAGGCCGATCTTCTGCGCGGCGAGCCGGCTCAGGTAGACCGGGTTGAGGATGACGTAGCGGCGCCAGAGCCGCTTCGGCTCCAGACCGAGGCGCCAGAACCACTCAAGACCGACGCGCTGCATCCACGGCGGGGGCTGGCGCAGCAGCCCGGCGTGGTAGTCGAAGGCCGCGCCGACCGCCATCAGCGGCATGTCGAGCAGCGGCCGCATGGCGTACGCGAAGACCTCCTGGCGCGGGCAGCCGAGCCCGACCAGCACCAACCGGGCGCCACTGGACCGGATCCGGTCGGCGATCTCGGCGTCCTCACCGGGCTGGACGGCACGGAACTTGGACGGCTCCACCCCGGCGATCTTCAGAGCTGGGAACATCCGCTCCAGAGCCGGGATCAACCGGGCGAGAGTCTCCTCGGTCGAGCCGTACAGGTAGACCGGTAGCCCCTCGTCAGCGAAGCGCGACAGCACGTGCAGGGTCAGGGTCGGCCCGTACACCCGGTCGCTGAGCCCGGCGTGGTGCAGCAGGTTGAGTGCCCACCGCACCGGCTGCCCGTCCGGCGTGACCACGTCGAAGGAGTTGAGCCGCGCGTTGTGCGCCGGGTCGAGCACCCCGGTCATCACACCGTGCACGGCCAACGCGGTCAGCGCGAGGGAACGCCGCTCGTGTGCCGCGGTCACCACCGCGTCGGTCGCCGTGGCGTAGTCGGTGGCGTCGACCAGGACGCCGAGCACGTTGCGCTTCGTCCGGGCGGTCATGGCTGGGCCACCCACTTGTCCACGTTGGCCTCGTAGATTTCCCGCAGGATCATCGGCACGTCGTAAGTGATCTTCCAGTCCGGATACTGCGCCTCGAACCGGGCCATGCTGCTGACGTACCACTGGTGGTCGCCGGTGCGGTTCTGCTCGACGTAGTTGATCCGCGCCTCGCGGCCGGTGATCTCCTCCGCGATCCGGAACGCCTCGATGTGCGAGGTGTTGGAGTGCCGGCCGCCACCGAGGTTGTAGACCTCCGCGGATCGCGGGGCCCGGAAGAACGCCTCGAACGCGGTCAGCACGTCGTGCGAGTGGATCGCGTCCCGCACCATCTTGCCCTTGTAGCCGAAGAGGTTGTACGTCCGGCCCTCCATGACGCAGCGCATCAGATAGGCCAGGAACCCGTGCAGCTCGGCCGCTGAGTGCGCCGGGCCGGTCAGCGTGCCGCCCCGGAAGCAGGCGGTCTTCATGTCGAAGTAGCGCCCGTACTCCTGGACCATCACGTCCGCGGCGACCTTGGAGGCGCCGAAGACCGAGTGCAGCGAGTGGTCGATCGACATCTCTTCGGTGATGCCCTGGTACCAGCGGTGGTCCTCGGGCAGCTCGTACCGGGTCTCCAGCTCGATGAGCGGCAGGCTGTTGGGCCGGTCGCCGTACACCTTGTTCGTCGAGCAGTGGATGAACGGCGCGTCGATCGCGTGCCGGCGGGTGTTCTCCAGGATGTTGAGCGTGCCGCCGGCGTTCACGTCGAAGTCCGTGTACGGCTCCTTGGCTGCCCAGTCATGGCTCGGCTGGGCGGCGCTGTGGATCACCACGGCGATGTCCGAGCCGTACTTCTTGAACACCTGCTCCAGGCCGTCCCGGTCCCGGATGTCCACCGCGAAGTGGGTGTACGCGCTACCCAGGTCACGGCCGAGCCGTTCCAGGCTCCACGAGGTGGAGCCGTCCTCGCCGAAGAAGTACCGGCGCATGTCGTTGTCGATGCCGACGACATCCAGACCGAGGCCGGCGAAATGCCGGACCGCCTCGGAGCCGATCAGACCACCCGACCCTGTCACCAACGCGACACTCACACGCCACTCCTGGTCCATCGGAGGCAGAATCCATCGGAGCATAGCGTGACGTCCAGCACGCCCCGATATGACGGAAGGGCCCCGCATGAAGCGGAGCCCTCGTCGGTGGTGGGGATGGGGGGAGTTGAACCCCCACGCCCTTTCGGGCACACGGACCTGAACCGTGCGCGTCTGCCATTCCGCCACATCCCCGTGGCACAACCCGGAACACTCTAGCCGCCCGGCCCCGCTGTCTCCAACGGGCCTCGGGAATACTACGCTGTCCCTGACGCTCGCCACGAGCGATTACCGTTCGTGGCGGACGAAAGATTAGCACGACAGTCGCGGCCCTTCCGAACGGGTCGAGAGCAGCCGGCCGAGCGGCGTGTGAGCTGCGCGCGCGCCGGCCGGATACCATCATGTCCTCGGGACCCGAGGAGGAGCCGGTGAGCGTGCTGCAACGCTTCGAGAAGCGTCTGGAAGGCCTGGTCGAAGGGGCCTTCGCCAAGGTCTTCAAAGGGGTGGTCCACCCCGTGGAGATCCTCAACGCCATGCAGCGGGAGGCCGAGGCGCACAAGGCGATCCTGGCCGGTGGGCGCACGTTGGTGCCCAACCGCTACGTGATCGATCTCTCGCCGTTCGACCACAGTCGGCTGGCGCCGTACGCCGCCGCGCTGGCCCAGGAGTTGGCCCAGTCGCAGGCGGAATTCATCGGCGAGCAGGCGTGGACGGTCTACGGCGACGTGATCGTCGAGATCGAGCGAGGCGAGGGTCTGGACACGGGCATGTTCCGTGTCACGGCCGAGGTCTACACCGGCGGCGAGGTCGCCCCGGTGTCGGCGCCCGGCTACGACGCCGGCCCGCCCGCCTACCCCGCGTACGACCAGGGCGGTGGCTACGGCCCGCCGCCCGGGCACGGTGGCGGTCGCAACGTGCGGCTGGTCTCCGGCGACGGTCGCACCTATCCCCTCCAGATGGGGTCGACGGTGATCGGTCGCGGCGACCAGGCCAACCTGCGTCTGCCCGACGTCGGCATCTCCCGGCGACACGCCCGGCTGGATTTCGACGGCGGCCAGGTCGTGTTGACCGACCTGGGTTCGACCAACGGCACCATGGTGAACGGGCAGCGGGTCTCCGCCGTCGCGCTCAACCCCGGTGACATGGTCCAGCTCGGGACGACGACGCTGACCTTCCGCGTGGACGGCTGACCCGCCTTGCCGGAACTGGTCATCACCGTTGCCCGGTTCGGGTTCCTGATCCTGCTGTGGATCTTCGTGTTCACTGTGGTCGGCGTGATCCGCCGGGACCTCTTCGCGGGCGCCCGGTCCGGTCGTCTGGTGGCCGCACCACGCGCGGTGGGCGCCTCGACGGGGCAGGCGGCCAAGCCGGCGAAGGTGAAACGGGGCAGAGCGGCGCACCAACTGGTGGTGACGGCCGGTCAGCTGGCCGGCACCAAAATCACTCTCGGTGAAGCGCAGATCACCATTGGTCGAGCTGAGGACTCCACCCTGGTCATCACCGACGACTACGCCTCCGCGCGACACGCCCGGCTCGTGCCGCGTGAGGGGCAGTGGTACGTCGAGGACCTCGGCTCGACTAACGGCACGTACCTCGATCGCGCTAAGGTCTCCGGACCAACCCCCGTCCCCCTCGGCGTGCCGATCCGGATCGGCCGCACTTCCCTCGAATTACGGCCATGACTCTGACCCTGCGCTATGCGGCCCACAGCGACCGCGGTCTGATCCGAGACGGCAATCAAGACTCCGTCTACGCCGGGCCGCGGTTACTCGCCGTTGCCGACGGCATGGGCGGTATGGCCGCCGGTGACGTCGCCAGCAACATCGTCATCGGTGCCATGGCGCCGCTCGACGAGGACGTCCCGGGGGACGCTCTCGTCGATGCGTTGCGTTCGGCCGTGGGCACCGCCAACCAACAACTCCGCGACACGGTGGACGCCAACCCGCAACTGGAGGGGATGGGTACCACGCTGACGGCGACCCTCTTCACCGGCAGCAAGCTGGGGATGGTCCACATTGGCGACTCGCGGGCCTACCTGCTGCGCAAGGGCGAGTTCGCGCAGATCACCAAGGACGACACCTACGTTCAGATGCTGGTCGACGAAGGCCGCATCAGCGCCGAGGAGGCGAGCAGTCACCCGCAGCGGTCGCTGCTCACCCGCGCCCTCGACGGTCGGGACATCGACCCGGAATACTCGGTCCGCCAGGTCATGCCCGGCGACCGGTACCTGATCTGCAGCGACGGCCTCTCGGGTGTGGTCAGCGCCGAAACCATCGGCGAGACCCTGCGGGAGTACACCGACCCGCAGCAGTGCGTCGAGCGGCTGGTGCAGCTCGCGCTGCGTGGCGGTGGGCCGGACAACATCACGGTGATCATCGCCGACGCCACGGACCAGGACATCGTCGAGGCAACCCCGATCGTGGGCGGCGCCGCCGCCCGGGACCGCGGCATGGCGACCTCCGCCGACGACTCGACTCCGGCCGCCCGAGCCTCGGCGCTCTCCGCGCCGCGTCCGGCCGCGCCCGAGGAACCGGCGGCCTCCGACGATGACGCCGACCGGCCGAAGCGACGCCCGGTCCGGACCGCCGCCATGGCGCTGGCCCTGCTGGTGATCGTCGGCGGTGCGGCGTTCGGTGGTTGGACGTACACCCAACGGCAGTACTACGTGGGAGCCACCGAAGAGGGCCAGGTTGCCGTCTTCCGCGGTGTCCAGGGTCAGATCGCCGGGATGGACCTGTCCAGCGTGCACCGCCGCAGCGGCACCCGCCTGGACGACCTCACTGTCGCCGCACAGGACACCGTCAAGGTCGGCATCCGGGCCAAGAGTGAGCCGGACGCCGAGCGTCAGCTCGCCGAGCTGACCAGCGACACGCCGAGCAACCCCAACCTGAAGCCGCTCTGCCCGCTCGACCCGACCGCCGCCGGGGTCACCACGCCGACGCCGACGCCCACCCCGATCGGTTCGACGCCGACCCCGAACGGCAGCCCGAGCGCCAACGCGTCGCCGACCCCCAACGGGGTTGTCAGCGCAAGCCCGACCGTCGGTGCCACCACCGCTCTCGGTGGGGCCGGCGCGACCACCACACCCGACGTCACGCCCTCCGACTCGGCCACGCCGGCGCTCGACACGGCCGGCTGCCGGTCTCCTGAGTGAGCGTCGGCTGAGATCCTGAGGACTCCACCCGTGACCGTAGCGGCCACACCGGCACCCTCGCCCGCCACCGCGGGCGAGCAATCCGGCGTACGCCTGGCGCGGTCGCGCCGCAACGCCGAGCTGTACCTGCTGTTGCTCGCGATGGTGCTGGTGGCCGCGTACGGGGCGACCGTCGAGGCGAACCTGCTGGACACGGTCACCCCGGACTTCTGGATGCCGGCCGCCGCGCTCGGCGCGGTCTTCCTCGGCCTGCACCTGGTCATCCGGTTCCTGGCCCCGTTCGCCGATCCGGCGCTGCTGCCGGCGGTGGCCCTGCTCAACGGGCTCGGGGTGGGCTTCCTGCGCCGGATCGACCTGGGCGATGCCCCGGTGACCGAGCGGGAGAGCCTGGCCGTCTTCGCGGGGCAGGGCGGGCGTCAGCTGGCCTGGACGCTCGGTGCGGTGATCCTCGCCGCCGGCCTGCTCGTGATCATGCGAGACCACCGGTCGATCTCGCGGTACGCGTACACCCTGGGGTTGGCCGGCATCGTGCTGGTGATGATCCCGGCGGTGCTGCCGTCGAGCATCTCCGAGATCAACGGCGCGAAGCTCTGGGTCCGGGTCGGCAGCTTCTCCATCCAGCCGGGTGAGTTCGCCAAGCTGGCGCTGCTGGTCTTCTTTGCCTACTACCTGGTACGCAAGCGTGAGGTGCTGTCGCTGGCCAGCCGGCGCTTCCTCGGCATCGACTTCCCGCGTGGCCGCGACCTCGGGCCGGTGGTCGGCGTCTGGCTGATCAGCGTCCTGGTGCTGGTCTTCGAGAAGGACCTGGGCACCTCGCTGCTCTACTTCGGCATGTTCGTGGTGACGCTCTACATCGCCACCGAACGGGTCAGCTGGCTGCTGATCGGCCTGGTCCTGTTCTTCGGCGGCGCGTACCTCGCCTATGTCCTCGGCTCGACTGTCGGCGGGCCGTTCGCCAACTTCTACGTGCGGGCGGAGATCTGGCTCGACCCGTTCGCCGACCCGACCGACAAGGGCTACCAACTCGTGCAGGGCCTGCTCGCCCTGGGCACGGGCGGGCTCTTCGGCGCGGGGCCGGGCGGCGGTCAGCCGGACATCCTGCCCGAGGTGCAGAACGACTTCATCTTCGCCGGCATCGGTGAGGAGATCGGCCTCTTCGGCCTCTCCGCGCTGCTTGTCGTCTACCTGCTGATCGTGGAGCGCGGGTTGCGCGCCGCGCTCGCGGTACGGGACTCGTTCGGCAAGCTGCTCGCCGGCGGTCTGGCGTTCACCCTCGGCCTCCAGGTCTTCGTGATCGTCGGTGGGATCAGCAAGCTCATCCCGCTGACCGGTCAGACCACCCCGTTCCTGTCCGCCGGCGGGTCGTCGCTGATGGCCAACTGGCTGCTCATCGCGGTGCTGCTGCGAGTCTCCGACGGCGCCCGCCGACCGGTGACCGGGGGCAGCGGGGGCAAGGCGGTCCGACCCAGCGGTGGCCCACCCGAGCAGCTGCACGGTGCTCCCACGGAGGTGATCAAGCCGTGAACGCACCGCTGCGCCGTGTCGGCGTCGTCGTCATGGTCCTGTTCGGCCTGCTCTTCGCGAACCTCAACTGGATTCAGTTCCAGAAGGCCGACGAATACCGCACCAGCGACTACAACGGTCGGGTCCAGGTCGCCGACTACAAGCGCAAGCGCGGCAACATCGAGGCCGGCGGCACCGCCCTGGCCACCAGCAAGGAGACCACCGGCAAGCTGAAGTTCCAGCGCTCCTACCCGGGTGGCCCCAAGTACGCCCACGTGCTCGGCTACAAGCCGGTCAACCTGGCCGACCAGGGCATCGAGCAGGTGGAGAACGACTTCCTGGCCGGCACCAGCGACCAGCTGATCGGCGACCGGTTGAAGGACATGTTCACCGGCGACGACACCGGCGGCGGCAACGTGCTGCTCACGCTCTCCAAGCGGGCCCAGGACGTGGCGTACGACCAGCTGGGCAACAACGAGGTGGGCGCGAAGCGGGGCGCGGCGATCGCCGTCGACCCGCGTACCGGCGCCATCCAGGCGCTGGTCTCCATGCCGAGCTTCGACCCGAACCCGCTGGCCAGCCACGACACCAACCAGGCAACCGCGGCGTACAACAAGCTGGAGAAGGACCCGGCCGAACCGCTGAAGAACCGCGCGCTGGCCGAGACGCTGCCGCCGGGCTCCACCTTCAAGATCGTGGTGGCCGCGGCGGCGCTGGAGAACGGCGTCACCAAGACCACCCAGATCCCGGCCGGTCCCAGCTGGACCCCGCCGACCTCCGGCGAGCCAATCCGTAACGCCGCCGCCTCGATCTGCCCCGAGCGACAGGTCACCCTGCTGAAGGCGGTAACCGAGTCGTGCAACACCGGCTTCGCGCAGCTCGGCGTGCGACTCGGCGCCGACATCGTCAAGGAGAAGGCCCGGCAGTTCGGCTTCGAGCAGGAGGACCTGACCGTCGGCCAGCTCGGCGAGGGCGGCCTGCCTACGGCGGCAAGCCGGACCGGGGACATCCAGAACCCGGACGGCAGCACGGACCCGGCCGCGCTGGCCCAGTCCTCGATCGGTCAGAACAACGTCCGGATGACCCCGCTGGAAGGCGCGATGATCGCCAGCGCGGTCGCCAACAACGGCAGTCAGATGCGGCCGTACCTGGTGCGGCAGCTGCTCGCTCCGGACCGGACCACCAGCTACTACACAGCGAAGGCGCGGGAGCTGCGTCAGCCCGTCGAGCCGCAGGTCGCCACCGACCTGCGCGAGATGATGGTCAGCGTGGTCCGGAACGGCACCGGCAAGAGTGCCGCGATCAGCGGCTACACGGTCGGCGGCAAGACCGGCACCGCCCAGTCCGCCCCGGATCGGCCCGACCACGGCTGGTTCATCGGCTTCGCCCTCGACAAGAACGGCAACCCGGTCTCCGCGGTCTGCGTGATGCTGGAGCAGGCCGGCCCCGGTGGTAGCGCCGAGGCGGCTCGGATCGCCGGTCAGATCATGAAGGCCGCCATCGCCGACCCAGGGGGTCGCTGACATGCTCAGCCCCGGCGTGCAGCTCGGCAACCGCTACCGTCTCGACGAGCGGATCGCCAGCGGCGGCATGGGCGACGTCTGGCGCGGCACCGATCAGGTGCTCGGCCGGACAGTCGCGGTGAAGAGCCTGCTCCCCGCCCTGCTCGACGACCCGGACTTCGGTGAGCGGTTCCGCGGCGAGGCCCGCACCATGGCCACCATCAACCATCCCGGCGTGGTGGACGTCTACGACTTCGGCAACGACCAGCAGATCGCCTTCCTGGTCATGGAGTACGTCGAGGGTGACGCCCTGTCGTCCACGTTGAGCCGGGTCGGCCGGCTCACCCCGGCCCGGACGATGGCCCTCGTCGCGCAGGCCGCCGACGCACTGCACGCCGCGCACGAGAAGGGCATCGTGCACCGCGACGTGAAGCCGGGCAACCTGCTGGTCCGGCCGAACGGCACGCTGGTGCTCACCGACTTCGGCATCGCCCGCTCCGACATGGTCGGCCAGCTCACCGCCGCCGGCTCGGTGCTCGGCACCGCCTCGTACATCTCGCCGGAGCAGGCCACCGGCGGCGTGGCCACCCCGGCGTCCGACGTGTACGCCCTCGGCGTGGTCGCCTACCAGTGCCTGGCCGGTCGGCGGCCGTTCGAGGGCGACAACCCCCTCGACATCGCGATGCGGCACGTCCGGGAGACGCCCCGGCCACTGCCGGCCGACATCCCTCCGCAGGTGCGCGCCCTCGTCGAACGGGCGTTGGCCAAGGACCCGGCCGCCCGCTGGCCCAGCGCCGCCGCACTCGCCGGGGTCGCCCGTCAGCTCAAGGCAGCGCTCTCCCAGCAGGCCCGGGCCGGCGCCAACTCCGGGCCGGTCTCCGCAGCGCCCGCCTCACCCGCCGCGCCCGGTCGGGCCCAGGTGCCGCAGGCGCACCAGATGCGTCCGCCGACTGCCCGCCCGCAGGTGGCCGGAGCGAGGCCGACAGCTATCGCACCCGCCCAACAGCCACGCCCCACCGCCGTCGCGCCGGCCGTCCAGCCCGTCCGGCCGCAGGGCGCACCCAACGGCTACCCGCGCGGTGCGGCAGCAGTGCCGTCCGGGCCGCCCCGGCAGGAACACCAGCCGGCGTACGTCCGGCAGGCCGGCCCGGCGACGCCGGCACCCCAGCCCCAGCGGTCCCGGCCGGGAATGGTGCTTCTCGCCATCCTGCTGGCCGTGCTGGTCCTGCTCTGCTCTGGCGTGATTTCCTACAACCTACGGAAGCAGTCGCAGGCCGGTGCATCGGCCGGGCTGGCGCCGCGCACCGTGGCGTCCGGCGCGCTACGACTCGACGGGCGCGACGATCCGACCCGGACGTCGTACCGTCGAGAGGTACGACTCCAGCCGGGCAACGGCGGGACGACGACGAGCGAAGGACGACAGACGCGATGACAGCGCAGGCCCGCCTGCTCGGTGGCAGGTACCAGGTCGGCGAGCTGCTCGGCTATGGCGGCATGGCCGAGGTGCACCGTGGTCGCGATCTCCGGCTCGGTCGGGACGTCGCGATCAAGATGCTCCGCACCGACCTCGCCCGGGACGCGACGTTCCAGATGCGGTTCCGCCGGGAGGCGCAGAACGCCGCCTCGCTCAACCACCCGGCCATCGTGGCGGTCTACGACACCGGCGAGGAGACCGCGCCGACCGGTGAGACGCTGCCGTTCATCGTCATGGAGTTCGTCAACGGGCGGACCTTGAAGGAGGTCCTCGGCGCCGAGGGCCGACTGCAACCGCGCCGTGCGCTGGAGATCTGCGCCGACATGTGCGCGGCACTGGAGTTCAGCCACCGGCACGGGATCATCCACCGGGACATCAAGCCCGGCAACGTGATGCTCACCCAGACCGGCCAGGTCAAGGTGATGGACTTCGGCATCGCCCGGGCGCTGGCCAGCGGTGCGACCACCATGACCCAGACCAGCGCGGTCATCGGCACTGCCCAGTATCTTTCCCCGGAGCAGGCGCGCGGCGAGGCCGTCGACGCCCGCTCCGACGTGTACGCGGGCGGCTGCGTGCTCTTCGAGCTGGTCTGCGGGCACCCGCCGTTCGTCGGGGACAGCCCGGTCAGCGTCGCGTACCAGCACGTACGGGAGACGCCGCCGACGCCGAGCGACATCAACCCGGACGTCACCCCGGCCGTCGACGCGATCGTGCTCAAGGCGCTGTCGAAGAACCCGCTGAACCGCTACCAGAGCGCTGGCGAGATGCGGGCCGACCTGCTCCGCGCCGCCGCCGGCCGGCCCGTGCTGGCCACCCCGGTGCTGCGCGAGGCGGAGACGGTGGCGATGGCCCCGGCCGGCGGTGGGGGCGGCTATCCGCCTTCCGGCCGTGGGCCGCAGACCGGGCAGATCCCGGCCCGGGTGGGCGACCCGCGTCAGCGCAAGGCGTCCTCCTGGCTGATCGCTACGTTCAGCGCGGTCGGCGTGCTGGCAGTGATCGCCCTGGTCGCCGCCCTGCTCTGGAACATGCAGCAGGACGAGGACCTGAAGTCGGTGCCCACCCTCACCGGTAAGACCCGGGAGGCGGCGATCACCGAGATCAACAATCTCGGTTTCAAGCCGCAGGTAGGCGACCCCGTCCTGGCAAATGACTGCACCAAAAACACCATCGCGAAGCAGAGTCCTGCGCCGGGCACCCGGCTGAAGCAGGCGGACACGGTGACCATCCAGATTTGCGACGGCAAGCCGGATGTGAAGATCCCCCCTGGCCTGGTCAACTCCCAGATCGAGAACGTGAAGACCCAACTTGAGGGTCTGGGGTTGACGGTCGAGGAGAAGAAGGTCGACAACCCCGCTCAGGAGGGGATTGTCACCAAGGTGACTCCGCCGTCGGGGACGACCGTGGCGCAGGACAGCAAGGTCGTCGTCGAGATCTCCCGGGGCAACGTCAACAAGGTGCCCAACGTGATCAACTCCACCCGGGACGAGGCCGCCGAGGAACTCCGCGAGGCGGGTTACAAGGTCCAGTTCCGCGATGGTGAAGAGGTGCCGGCCGATCAGGCCGGTCGGGTCCAGAAGCAGAACCCGGTGGGGGGCACCGAACTGGCCAGGAACAAGACGGTCACCATCGAGATTGGTATTCCCGAGCCGGAGACCGACCCGACGCCGACGGTCACGCCGACGACCACGCCGACGGGCACGCCGACCCCTCCCGGCAGCGGGGGCGGCATCGGTCTGCCGTTCCCACCCGCGCCGGGCCGGCCCCAGGACTAGGCCACCCGCGGGCATCGGCATGACGGAGACGGAAGCGTCCCGGGCCGGGCCGATACGGCGGTGGCCTCGCCGCCTTCGCCGCGTGGCCGTCTCGGGCCTCGTCGTGCTGGTGCTCGCCAGTTCCCCGTGGCTGTGGACGACGCTCGCCGCACACGGCCACCTGTACACCGCTGCCGACGCGCCGGCCGCCGACGTGGTGATCGTGCTCGGCACCGAGGTGGCGGCCGATCGGCAGCGGCCGGGTGACCGTCTCGCCGGCCGCCTGGACACCGCCGCCGAGCTGGTGAACAGCGGGCGGGCCAAGGTAGTCCTGGTGTCGGGCGACGGCGGTGGCGCGTCCGGCGACGAGCCGGCGGTGATGACGACGTACCTCGCCGAGCGCGGCGTCGAGAGGCGTCGGGTGGTGGCCGACCCGTTCGGCCTGGACACCTACGACAGTTGCGCGAGAGCGCGCGAGGTGTACGGCGTCGAGCGGGCCCTGATCGTCACCCAGTCGTACCACCTGTCCCGGGCGGTGACGCTGTGCCGGCAGCTCGGCGTCGATGTCGACGGGGTGACCGCCCGCTGCGACGGCTGCGGCGCCGCCCTGCTCGCCGAGAAGTCGGTTCGGGACTACTTCGCCAGTGGCAAGGCGGCCTGGGACGCGGTACGCGACCGACCGCCTGCGGTGCGTTCGCCCGTGAGTTCCGCGGTCGAGGACGCGCTGCGGGGCTGACCCGGCCGGTGCGGGGTCCCGATGATCCGGTGACCGTGCTCTGACGTCCGGCCTCAGGCGGTGGCGAAGGCCGCCCGACGGCGGGCGTCCACCTCGGCGGCCAGCGCGGGCGCGCGCTCCAGCGCCTCGCGGTGACCGCAACTGGCCAGCCAGTTGGCCAGCATCAGGTGACCGCCCTCGGTGAGCACCGACTCCGGGTGGAACTGGACACCCTCGATGGGCAGCGTCCGGTGCCGCATCGCCATCACCACGCCGGATCCGGTCCAGCCGGTGACCTCCAGCTCGTCCGGGAGTGTCTCGGGCAGCACGGCGAGCGAGTGGTACCGGGTGGCGGTGAACGGGTCGGGCAGACCGGCGAGTACGCCGACCGAGTGGTGTCGTACCTCGGAGGTCTTGCCGTGCAGCAGCTCGGGGGCGCGTGTCACTGTCGCCCCGAAGGCTTCGCCGATCGCCTGATGGCCGAGGCAGACACCGAAGATCGGTAGTTGGCCCGCGTACTCCCGGATGACGTCGAGGCAGATGCCGGCCCGGTCCGGGCTGCCCGGCCCTGGTGACAGCAGGATGCCGTCGGCGCCAACAGTGCCCACCTCGGCGACGTCGATCTCGTCGTTGCGGCGGACCTCGCAGTCCACGCCGAGCTGGCCCAGGTACTGCACCAGGTTGAAGACGAACGAGTCGTAGTTGTCGATCACCAGGACGCGCATGGTCACCTGCTCGGGGAGGGGGGCGCGGGGTTGTTCTGATCGGTGTCGTACGGCAGCTCGTGCTCGTCGCCGGCCGGCGTCTCCCCCGTCACCGGGTCGCCGCCGCCACCCGTCTCGGCGGGTACGCCGGACTCGACCTGCACGTCGTCGAAGGGCAGCAGGGGTTCGGCCCACGGGAAGGCGACGTACCACAGCAGGGCCACAGTGGCAGCCACCAGGAGCACCGAGCCGGTCAACTTTCCGACCACGCCGAACGGCAGCTTGCGCCAGATGAACGCGTACATCGGGTCAGCCTCCCAGCTCCGCCGGGCGGCCCGCTGACTTGGGTTGGGTGCGGTCCAGCTCGGCGTGGATGATCAGGCGCTGGTAGTTGTCGAACTTCGGGTTGCAGGTGGTGAGGGTGAGCATCCGCTTGGTCGCCTTCTTGTCCGGTTCACCGGGCACCGGCGCCACCACCTCGACCTGGGTCGGCCGGACGATCCGGGACTGCGACACCCGGTAGACGTACCAGTCGGTCTTGCTCTCGACCACTATCGGGTCGCCCTCATTCAGCTCGTCCAACCGCCAGAAGGTGGCCCGGTTGCGGTGGCCGGCGACGGAGAAGTTGCCCACCTGGCCGGGGAGCGCACTGGTCGGGTAGTGGCCGGGGGCGAAGCGGATGTCCTGCTGAGTGACGCCCTCGACGACGACCCAGTTCTTGTCGAGCTTGGGGATGTAGAGGCCCGCGAGCGGCTTTCCGCGTACCGGCGGGGACGGCTTGACGCTCGGGCCGACCGACGGGGCCACCGTCGGGTCGTCGGTCGGGCCCCACTCCTGGGCCAACTGGTTGTTGAGGTCGTTCTGGTGGGCGTCGACGATGGCCGACTTGCCCCAGACCTCGTAGCCGGCGAATAGCAGGACCACCAGACCGAAGGTGATCAGGATTTCGCCGGAGACGCGGACGCCGGTGCGCAGTCGCGAGCCGAACGACGGGCGGGTCAGCTCGGAGTAGACGCTCTTGTAGCCGTCGCCGGTCTGGTGCGGCCGGAGTTGCACCACCCGCTCGCCGCGTCGGGGTTGGGGAGGGTCGGCGGGGTTGGCGCCGGTCGGCTCGTCCGGGACGGCGGTGCGAGGGACGGCACCCATCAACGCGGTCGAGTCCATTGTCGGCGGCCTGGTGGCAGGAGTGGTGGGCACTGCCGGAATCAACGCGGTGGCGGCCGGGTCGGCGCCGCGATCCCCGCCAGCGCTCGGCGGGACCCGGCCCGGCCCGGTCGGCGGGAAGCCTTCCGGCCCGGCCGCTGCGACGCGCTCGGGGGCGGCCGGGGAGACCGGGGTGGCCGGAGAGCCGGTGGGTCGGCCGGGACGGGCGGTGACCTGCGGAATGTACGCGGTCGGCGAGTCGGCCAGCGGCGGCGTCGAGGGCCCGGAGGAGACAGGCCGGCTCGGCGTGCCGGAGGCCGCCGGTCGGGTCGGCATCGGCATCCCGCCGGGCGTGGCCGGGCGCGTCGGTGCGACACCTGGTGGGTTGCCGGTGGACGGCGGGCGGGTCGGTCCGGCGCCGGGCGCTGTCGGTCGGGTGGACGCGGCGCTGGGGGCGGGGGGCCGGGTCGGGGCGTTGCCGGGGGCAGCGGGCCGAACCGGGCCCTGGTTGCTGGCGGTCGGTCGGCCGGCGGTGCTCGCGGGGGGAACTCCGGCGCCGCCGTGCGAGCTCGGCCCGGCAGCCGCGCTGCCCGGCCAGGGCGGCGGCGCTTCGGCACCCGGGCGGCCCGGGGTCCCGGTCGGCTCGGGTCGAATGGCGCTCGGCGGCGGCTGCTCGGCGCTCGGCGGCTGCTGGGTTCGTGGCGGCTGCCCGGCTCGTGGCGGCTGCAGCACCGGCTCGGGCCAGTTGATGGCCGGGGTCGGTCGGTCCGGTGCCGACTCGGGCCGGTCGAACTTGGGCAGGAAGGCGGTCGGCTCGTCGGTCTGGTCCCGGTGTCGCCCGTCGCGTCGCTCGTCCGGCCCGCTCACTTGGGCACCGTAGCCGAGCGTAGGGCGGTGGAATCCTCGAATGCGGGAACTCGCACCGTGGAGACCGTCTCGTTGTAGCCAAGCTGGTAGTCGTCGACCGCGTCCTTGAACAACCGGACTCCCTGAGAGCTGGCGAGGGCCTGCTGGAGGGCAGCGGGATCGCCGATCGCTACGATCTTGAACGGTGGGGAGTACACCCGGCCGTGCAGTAGCAGGGTGTTACCGACGCAGCGTACCGCGCTGGTGGTGAGCACGCGGACATTCATGATTGACATGGCCTCGGCTCCGCCGGCCCAGAGCGCGTTGACCACCGCCTGTACGTCTCCCTGATGCACCACCAGGTCGTCGTTGCTGGCGTCCGACTGCGTCTGGTCGAGCTGGGGCGCATCGTTCAGCTCGACTGTGACCCCGGGCCCGCTGAGGGCGGTGAACCCGGCGTCCTGGACGCTGCCCTGGGCGCGATTCTGCTGAGCCTTGATCGGGGCGTCCGACCCGGCGAGTGTGTTGGTCCGTTGCTCGACCTCGCCGCGCAGCGTGGCGGCGCGGCGCTCGCTGGCGGCGACCTGTTCGCGGCGGTCCTCGATGAGCTGGTTGAGCTGGGGGCGCCGGTCCTCCCGGAGAGCGGTGCCGCCCGCGGTGGTCGCGGTGGTGGTGAAGAGCAACCCGGCCGCCGCGGCGATCAGGGGCACCCCGATCGACCAGCCCGGACGGCGTTGGCGCGGTCGCCGGGGCAGCAGCCCGGCGGCAGCCCGTCGGAGGACCTTCTGCCAGGAGGTTGCGCCGGATGTGTACTCCACCGAGCGTTCCTTCCGCGTGTCGGGGATCGGTCCGTGCCGGCTGGGCCGGTGATGCGAACAGTCCCGCCTCTTTCGGTCACTCCGTGCACCGGCCTGACCCCATTCGTGGTCCAGGCGGCCAATCGGGACTACGCTAGCTCTCGAACATTATTGGCCATGGACCGTCGCCCCCGCGCCCGGTTGTCAGGCCGGACGAGGTCGTCACCCCTCTGGAGAGCGCCGTGCCCAAGTCTCAGGTCCGTAAGAAGAAGGTGTACACCCCGCCGACGGACGTCCGTCCGACGACGGCGTCGTCGTCGTCGCGCAAGCCTAGCCCGGTGTGGTTGCCGATCACCGCGGTCGCCTTGATCGTCGTCGGGATCGGCTGGCTGGTGCTCTACTACCTGTCCGAGCAGGAGTACCCGGTCATGGCGTGGGGTTACTGGAACCTCGCCGTCGGCTTCGGTGCGATGGTCGCCTCGCTGGCGTTGCTCTCTCGCTGGCGCTGATCCGAGCAGACCGTCGCGTCGGCGGTCCCACGTCACCCCGTCGAGCCCCTGCCCAGCAGGATCGGGTGGGGCCCCCTATGGTGTGCGCAGGCAGCGCGGCCTACTGCGAGATGACTCACGTTACCGCTGGGTAACCTTCGCGTAGGCTGCACTGCATGACCGAGCAGAGCGAGGTCATCAGGCAGCAGACCGGGGAGGCCAACTCGATGGGCAGCGTCCAGATCGTCACCACGATCCTCGCGGTCGCCATCACCGCCGTGGCGGTGTGGCTTGCGGTGCGTGCGGTCCTGAAGATGGTGGCAGTCATCCGGCTCGGGCAACCCGCGCCGGAGCGGTTCTCCGACAAGGTCGCCCGCGCCAGGACGATGCTGGTGGAGACGGCCGGCCACACCCGAATGCTCAAGTGGGGCGTGGTGGGCGCCGCGCACTGGTTCGTGATGGTCGGCTTCGTCGTGCTGTCGCTGCTGGTGCTCGAGGCGTACTTCGAGGTGGGCACCACCGACGGCGGTCTGCCGATCATCGGGCACTGGACGATCTTCGGTCTGGTCACCGAGATCATCGGGGTGCTGAGTCTGGTCGGCATCCTGGTGCTGATGGCGATCCGGCTGCGCAACCGGCCGACCCGCCCGGGCGGGCGGTCCCGGTTCACCGGCTCGACCATGTGGCAGGGCTACTTTGTCGAGTGGATCGTGCTGCTGGTCCTGATCTTCGGCTTCGTGATCCGGGGCTTCAAGGTCGCCACCGACCACTTCGAGTTCCCGTTCTGGGCCACCCCGGTCAGCCACGCGGTCGGTGCGGTGCTGCCCGACTGGGCGGACGGCGTCAGCGTCGCCGCGGCCACCAAGATCATTATTTCGATGACGTGGCTGATCGTCATCTCCCTGAACGTCACGATGGGCGTCGCCTGGCACCGTTTCCTGGCGTTCCCCAACATCTTCTTCAAGCGGGAGCCGGCCAAGCCGGCCGGCTCCGGTCTCGGCGCGCTGCGCCCGATGACGAGCCAGGGCAAGCCGCTCGACTTCGAGGAGGCGGACCCGGAGAAGGACCAGTTCGGCGTCGCCCACGTCGAGCAGTTCAGCTGGAAGGGCCTCCTCGACTTCAGCACCTGCACCGAGTGCGGTCGCTGCCAGTCGCAGTGCCCTGCCTGGAACACCGGCAAGCCCCTGTCGCCCAAGCTGCTCATCCTGAGCCTGCGCGACCACGCGTACGCGAAGGCGCCCTACCTGCTGGCCGGCGGCGGCAAGGACCTGACCGGCGAGGAGAAGGCCACCCAGGCGCAGCTGGCCCACCTGGACGTGCTGGCCCTCGCAGAGGCCGACAAGCCGTTGATCGGCACCGCCGAGGAGGGCGGTGTCATCGACCCGGACGTGCTCTGGTCCTGCACCACCTGCGGCGCCTGCGTCGAGCAGTGCCCGGTGGACATCGAACACGTCGACCACATCGTCGACATGCGCCGCTACCAGGTGCTGATCGAGTCGAGCTTCCCCTCCGAGGCCGGCGTGATGCTGCGCAACCTGGAGAACAAGGGCAACCCGTGGGGCGCCCCGCAGAACACCCGCGAGGACTGGACCAAGGGCCTGGACTTCGAGGTGCCCCGGGTCGGCGAGGTGGACGACTTCGAGTACCTGTTCTGGGTCGGCTGCGCCGGCGCGTTCGAGGACCGGGCCAAGAAGACCACCCGCGCGGTGGCCACGCTGCTCAACGAGGCGGGCGTGAAGTTCGCGATCCTGGGCGAGGGCGAAACGTGCTCCGGCGACCCGGCACGACGGATCGGCAACGAGTTCGTCTTCCAGATGCTCGCCCAGCAGAACGTGGAGACGCTGAACGAGGCGTTCGAGGGCCGGGACAAGGCCAAGCGCAAGATCGTCGCGACCTGCCCGCACTGCTTCAACACGCTGGGCAACGAGTACGGGCAGCTCGGCGGCGAGTTCGAGGTGGTCCACCACACCCAACTGCTCGCGCACCTGGTCGCCACCGGCAAGCTCACGCCGGTGCAGCCGGTCGACGGCGGCGTCACCTACCACGACCCCTGCTACCTGGGTCGGCACAACCGCGTCTTCGCGGCCCCCCGGGAGGTCCTCGGCGACGCCATCGCGGGCGACCTGACCGAGATGCCGCGGAACAGCGAACGCTCCTTCTGCTGCGGTGCTGGCGGCGCCCGGATGTGGATGGAGGAGAAGATCGGCAAGCGGATCAACGTGGACCGCGTCGAGGAGGCCATGGCCACCGGGGCGAAGACGGTAGCGGTCGGCTGCCCGTTCTGCTCGACCATGCTCAGCGACGGGGTCAACGGCAAGGGCGCCGGCGAACAGGTCGAGGTGATCGACGTGGCCAGCGTGCTGCTCCGCTCGGTCAAGCCCGAGCAGCCGCAGGGCGGCAAGGAGACCGCGCCGATCGGCGGCTGAGACGCGTACCCCTGGGATTTGTTCATCGACGGC